>NZ_JBIRXS010000012.1:0-193357 GCF_044389235.1 Rhodococcus sp. NPDC019647
CCGCCGTGCTCACCGACCCGCGCAGACCCCCGGCGACACTGCCCAGCCCCCGCGATCCCACGACGAGCATGCGGGCCGATTTCGCCAAGTCCAGAAGGACAGCGGCTGGGCTGCCCTCCCGGATAGTGGTGTGCACCGTGAGCGGTGAGTCGCCGACCGCCTTGGTTGCCAGTTCCGCTGCCCTGTCCAGACGCTGCTTCCCGACGTCCTCGAGATCCGTGAAGGCACCTGCCGAGAGGTTGATGCCGTCACCGTAGGTTCCGCGCCGCACCACAAGGGATGAAGCCAGCAGCAACGGAGCGCCGCGAACCACCGCATCGTGTGCCGCCCAACGCACCGCGTCGAGTGCATGGGCGGAGCCGTCGACGCCGACGACGATGGGAATGTCTACTCGCATGGTGGCTCCTGCCAGTGTGACCGGTCTCTGACCAGAATCTCTCAGCGACTGTTTTCTCGCCGAGACCTGTTCACCGAGAGCACGGTATCCACCTCACGCCGGGGAGTCTGCCGGGGAGCGCGGACCCCGACCGTGCCCAGGCGAACCAATGCCTGGGCATAAGAGGGCTCGGGGAGAAGGTTTCCGATCATCGCCCGGCTCTGCGGGACCTCGGTCACGTGGGTGAGCGGACAGGTGGCGACTTTGTTCACCGTTGCGTCGAGTAGTACGGCGGAAAGCGCTTCGCCACATCGCAACCAGTCCATCCGAGTGTCGGTTCCGGTGCTCAGCACCACCACGGTCGACTGATCGATCTGCGTCGAGTCGGCTCCGTGTGTGTCGGTGCCGGAGGGGAAGTTGCGGCCGATGCCGACGCGTGCCCGCTCCTCGGCGGTGGCCAGCGCGGTCGGTGGGATTCCTCCCGCAGGAATCGAATGACCCGCCCACCAATGCAATTCGGTGTGATACATCGCGTCGTAGCGTCGCGCAGCCGCCGTAAGTTCCGTCGCTTCTGCCAGCGTACGACGCGCGTCGGCGGGGAGCACGGTCAAGCGTGCGCCACGTCCGCGAACCATGTCGGACAGGGTGCCCGGACCCCAGGTCTTCAGGGGGTCGAACGCCCGTCGGTCCGAGTAGCGATGCCTCATCGCGGCCGCGAGGTCGAAGTCGTGCGATTGGGGGCGAGCATCATGCTGGAAGCGAATGGTCGCGAGATGGGGTGAGCGAGGGCCTTCGGGGAGACGAACGATCTCGGCTGTCCATCGCACCGCAGTGAGAGCGACCTGCAGATGATGGAGGGCCGCTCCGCAGCTGATCACCATTTGCCGACCGATGGGGTCCGCTGTTTTCAGGAGTCTTTCCGGATCGGTATGAAGTTCGAGGCGATCGTCGGTCAGCGTCCAGTGCCATGGCTGGCTGTTGTGGACCGACGGCGCTCGGCAGGCCAAGTCGACCGCGTGCCGCACCACATCAACACCGGGAATATCGACATTCATGGTCTGCTCCTCACCCACACGCTCGCCGACACCCCGACGGAATCGGCGCAACGCCCTTCCGTACCCATCCTCGTCCTCGCCTGGCCTCCGCGGGAGGGCCGATGGTCACCGCAGTGGGGGTCCGAGCGTCCCGGTGTGTCCCCTGCGTGGCCGGCGGGGCATCAACATTGCTGCCGCAAGGCACAGGATTCCGACAAGAATCGCTGCTGCACCCACACCGACGAGAGGCGTCGCGAGCCAGACACCGAGAAAAGCGACCAACCCTGCCACAGTCGCGCCGCACAGCACCGCAAGCGCCATCCCGGCCGGGTGCAGGTATCGAAGATCGTCGCCCTCCTGGCGGTGCTCACCGGTAAATGAGCTCTCGCGATGCTGTCCCACGATGTCCTCTCCGCTTCGCGCCGATAGGTGTGTCGGCTTCCATGACTACGGTCCGATAGCGGCGGGCCTTATTCCAGGGCCGAAGGTCACCGATTAGGCACCGTGGTCGTCGCCGGGTATGGGCGCTCGTGGACGAGTCGAGGACCGGAACGGAGAACGCACTTTGGAGCATCGATTGGCTCGCCCGACACGATGGGCGAGCCAATCCGCCTGCGCTTGCGTCTCCGGATCAGACGCGCACGAACAGGGCGGGATCGCTGCCCGGAACCTGCGCGACGAGGCCGCGGGCGACCAGGTGCCGCAGATGGGCCGCGCCCTCGGACAGCGCCATGTGCTTGCCCATCGGTGAGATGTCGGCCCACGGCTTGTACCACTTCATCCGTGCGGCCACATCCCACACGCTGAGCTGGTCGTCGCCGAACGCGTGGTGGAGGTGGTCGAGTCGTTCCTCGTGGTGTTCGATCAGCTCGCCGGCGCGACCCGCAACATCGTCGATCGGGATGCCGTGGGCGCCGAGACCGCGGGTGATCTCCATCTTCTGCACGCGGCGCAGCGAGTCGAAGAACTCGGCGAGGGCATCGCGCTCCTCGAGCGGGTAGACGAAGTTGCCGACATGCGGGGTCGTCTTCTGCAGCACGTGGTCACCGGTGAACATGACGTCGGCGTCTTCGAGATAGAAGCAGACGTGCCCGGGTGTGTGGCCGGGGGTGTAGACGGCGCGCAGCCCGCGGCCGGTGAGGGCGATCAGTTCGTCGTCGACGAGAACGCGGTCGGGAGCCGAACTCGGGCCCGTGGGCGGCTCGGTGGTCGCCGCCTGCTCGAACGCCGCTACCTCGTCCGCGCCGGCGCCGGCGCGGACCATGTTGAGGCGCTGAAACTCCAGCCACTCGTCGCTGCGACCCGAAGACATGTGCGCGAACAATTCGTGGTCGGACTCGTGCATCGCGATCCACGCACCCGACGCCTCCCGCACCCGTCCGCACAGCCCCGTGTGGTCGGGATGGAAGTGGGTGAGGACAACGCCCTCCACATCCTTCACGGAGTGGCCGATCTCCTCTAGCCCGGAGGTGAGCCCGGCCCAGGCGTTGTCGTCGTCCCAACCGGCGTCGACGAGGATCAGCCCACCCGGGGATTCCATCGCGTAGACCAGTGTGTGACCGAGGGGGTTGTCCGTAATAGGGACAGGTATCTGGAAGATGCCATCACCGATGGCCGCCGCACCATTCATCTGCTTTACCTCGCACTAGAAACTGCTCTTGGGTTCCGAAACCAAATCGGTCTATCACTCCTTCATAGCCGCTGCGGACCGGTCGCGAACAGCCGGGTCCCGTTTAGCGGGCGTTCAGACTTTTCTCGATCGCTCGATGCGCCGCGGACCGGCAAACGCTGTGGGATGCTCCCAACCGAGACGCTCGATCGAGATCAGCCTGCGACGGGGGACGACTGACATGACAGATCAGCACACGAAAACACGACGCCGCTGGTACACGAGCGGGGTGTGCGGCGCGGCCGTGGTCGGCGCATCCGCGCTGCTCGCGCCCAGTGTCGCCGTGGCCGCCCCGGCGCTGCCGGCGGGTTGCGTGCAGGGGTCGGGTAGTGCGGTGACGTGCACCTTCGCGTTCACCGGAGGTGCCCAGTCCTTCACGGTTCCGGAGGGCATTACCAGTCTGGACGTGACCGCTACGGGTGCTCGCGGTGGAAACGCCGGTTCCATTCTCGGCGGGGTCGGCGCTGTCGCAACGCGCACACTTCCCGTCACACCCGGCGACGCCCTGTATGTGCTCGTCGGCGGCAACGGTGGTGACGGCACGGGTGCGGCCGGGTTCAACGGCGGCGGCGTCGGTGGCACGGGTGCGGGCGGCGGTGGCGGTGCTTCCGACGTTCGGACGGGAACGGGTGAGCTGGCCGATCGGCAGATTGTCGCCTCGGGCGGCGGCGGTGCCGGAGACACCTACATCGGTGGCGGCGGCAACCTCGCTCCCAACGCGCCCGCAGGCCAGGCCGGTGGCGGGGGAGGAGCCGGTGGTGGGGGTCAGGCCGATGCGGGTGGTGTCGGCGGCAACGGTGGTGACAATCCCGACGGAGCTGCGGGCCTCGTCGGCGTCGGCGGAGCTGGGTCCGAGACCGGTGGCGGGGGAGGCGGCGGCTGGTTCGGCGGTGGCGGCGGCGCCGAGAACTTCGGTGGTGGCGGAGGCGGAGGCGGTTCGTCCTACGCGCCCGACGGGACCATCGGTGCGGCCGGTGTCGACGCCGTCTCGTCCGTGGTGATCACCTACGGGGCCGGCTCGGGAACCGGGTCGCTGGGCGGCTTGTTCGGTAGTAGCTGAACGACCACCGTCGCGGTAGTTCCGCCCTCGCAGCGGGCGGAAGTGACTGCGGCTCAATGACAACGGCAGCAGCCCGGACTTTTGTCCGGGCTGCTGCCGTTGGAAAACCGCTGGGTGATTACAAAACACGAACCGCCGAACTAGACAGCGACGGCGGTGGTTTCGTAGATCGATTCGATACGGCGTCTCGTCGCCTCGGGGGTCGTCTTCATGGCGAGGACGAGCTCGGAGATGACGAGCTGCATTGCGTGCTCGAGCTGGCGCTTCTCTCCGGCCGAGAGCGGCTTGGCCTGCGCACGCGTCATCAGGTCGCGGATCACTTCACTCACCGTGAAGATGCCACCGACGGTGATCTTCTCCTGGTTGGCCTTGAAGCGCCTGGACCAGTTGGACGGGTCGTCGATCGTCGGACCCTGCAGGATCTCGAAGACGCGGCCGACTTCGTCGTGATTGATCGCGTTGCGCACACCGATCGCCTCGGCTTTCGCCACCGGGATCTCGATCGACAGCCCATTCTGGGCGACTTCGAACTGCACGTATGCAGTGGGTAGATCGTTGAACATCCGGGTCGTGAGCTTCGTTACCGTCACGGACCCATGGTGCGGGTACAGGAAGATTTCACCGATATTGAGATTCATTGACTACCACCCTTCCCTGTCATTATGGCACACGCTGCCATATTGACAACCGGTGACCAGATGGGAACGATGACCGGTGAGTGCCCCTACTGATTGCGAGGGCCGTTGATGACCAGACTTGGAACCCTCCCCGTGTCGCCTGACCTGCCTGCAGGCCCGCTCGGGCTGCGTGAGCGGCGGCGTGTGCAGACGAGCGTGGAGATCAGCGAGGCCGCACTCACCCTGTTCGAGAGCAAGGGTGTCGAGGCCACGACGGTCGGTGAGATCGCGCAGGCGGCGGGAGTGTCTCAGCGAACCTTCTTCCGATACTTCGCCACCAAGGAAGAGGCCGCGCTCCGGGATCACTGGGCCTTCGAGGCGATCCTCGGCGCGGGGCTCGATCGGCTCGATTCCGACGTCTCACCGAGGCTCGCGCTGGAGGCGTCCTTCGCTGCGGCCCTCACGGTGTACTCGGACAGTTCGTCGATCGCCTGCCAGCGATTGTTGCGGGTGAACAGGATCATCAAGAAGGAGCCGACGCTGCGTGCGGTGCTGGCGCGGGCGAGCGTGGCGCGGAACGCGACTCTGGTCGATGCCGTGTCGAAGAGATTCGACTGTCCCGAACTGCAGATTCGACTGGCAGTCGATGTGTCGATCGCAGTACTTCGAGCCGCACTGGAAACGTGGGTGGACCGTTCCTCCACCGATGAGGCGGCGAATCTGCCCGAAACCTATTCCCTGGCACGGACACTCGCGTACACGTGATTGCGAGTTCGTCCCCGCCTCAGCTCACCCGGCGAGGAAGCTGAAGCGAACGCGGCGCACCGGGTTGTCGACGTTGGTGTCGACGAGGCACACGGATTGCCAGGTGCCAGTTGCGACCGCGCCGTCGATGACGGGCACCGACGCGTAGGGCGGCAGGAACGCCGGCAGCACGTGGTCGCGGCCGTGTCCGTGGCTGCCGTGGCTGTGCCTCCAGCGGTCGTCGCGGGGCAGCACGTCGTCGATTGCCCGTAGGAGGTCGTCGTCGCTGCCCGCGCCGGTTTCGATGACGACGAGCCCCGCCGTGGCGTGCGGCACCCACACATGCAGCAGACCATCGCCGGCACCGGCCGAGGCGAGGAACTTCTCGATCTCGCGGGTCAGGTCGTGCACCACCGGCTCAGCGCCGGTGCGCACCTCGATCTCTGTACTGAACATGGATCCGACGTTAGCGCGGGTGCCGGCGACATTCGATTCGAAGCGGAACGGCCCGCGCTGCTACTTGCGGCCGGCCGCCCACTTCATGCCCCAGCTGTAGGCCTTGTCGAGGTCGGCCTGGCTGCCTTCGATGTACTTCACTTCGCGCGTGACGGTGATGCCTTGTCCGGTGTTCTGCAGCATCGCGATGGCACATATGCGAGCGGAGCTGTTCGACGAGTCGAGTCGAACTTCCACCTCGGGTCCGCTGGTGGGGAAGAGGGTGACGACACCGTCCACGGCTGCCCAGTTGGGTGCGCCGTCGTAGATCATCGCGAAGATGAGGATGCGCTTGAACATCTCCGGGCGATCGAGGTTGATGTGCATGTTCTCGCCGCCGGTCACGGTTCCGGTGCGGTCGTCTGCGTCGAGCTTGATGTACGGGGCGTCCTGCAGCGATCCGAAGGTGTTGCCGAGTGCCTGGACCACGCCCTTCGATCCGTCGGCGAGTTCGTAGAGGCAGCCGAGGTCCAGGTCGATGCCGGTGCTTCCGCCCGCAGCTGCCGCGAGCTTCGCGAAGAAGCCGGTCTTCTTCGGTTGCGGCGCCACGCCAGTCGACCAGTTGAGGTTGACCCGCATCGCGCCCTGCCGCTCACCCGACTTGGTGAGGCTGACCGACGGTGCTGCCTTCGACAACGTCACCTTGCTAAGACTCACCCCGCCCTGCGGTGTGGCCGGAGTGGAGGGGCGACGGGTGTAGTCGATGGCCATGGGTAAACCTTCCGTTTGACGACCGGGCGCCGTGCCGGATCGCTGTCCGATTTGCACGGTTTCGGTCCAGGGTAGTCATACGTTCGAAACTGCCGGACTCGACCTACACCGGGATCGGCCAGTCAGCTCCGCTTGTTCCACTCGATTGCCGGGCACGTATCCATCACCATGGCCAGTCCCTTTTCGGTCGTGCGTCGGAACGCATCTTCGTCGATGACGCCGAGCTGGAACCACACGCCTTTAGCCCCCACCTGGACGGCTTGGTCGGCGAATTCCCCCGCAGCGTCGGACTGACGGAACACGTCCACCACATCGATGGGAAACGGCACGTCCGCGAGAGTGGGGTAACCCTGCTCGCCCAGCACCGTCGGGGCGGACGGGTGGATTGGGACGATGCGTTTGCCGCGTTCCTGTAGCAACTGAGCGATGCGGTACGCCGTCCGGTCCGGATTGCCGGAGAGTCCAACTATCGCCCACGTCTCCCAGTCGTCGAGCATCGACGAAACGGCGTCAGGGTTCTGCCATGGAGTGCTCATAGCCGCAAAGCTACTACTGGGGTGTCTCGAACAGGTGCCTCTGGAGGCATCCGGCTTCTTCGTGTATCTACCGTCCATCCGTGCTGAGCGCGTCGTAGAGTGCCATGACTTTAGAAGAGATGCTTCTTCTGGCGAGTGCGTTCGATCATGGACTGAACGATGTTGTTCGAAGCAATGAATGAGGTATCTCTTGCAGATAATCGACGACTCCATGCGATAATCCGGTCCGTCCAATCCGTCCGTACTTTACCGATTTCGAGTGACGGACGCCGGATCGTCAATCCGCTGGCCGGCGTGCAGTCCAGGATCGATACTCTTCCTAACAGTCCGCTACTGTCAGTCTGTTGCGGCGGAACTGAGTACGTGGAGGAACGGTTTATGGCGAATATCGCTTTGGGTACCGACGTCGCACCGGATTTTGACACACGCTTGCGCCGCGAGGCGATGAGATTTCTCGCAGTCCGCACGAATGACGGTCTCGATTCGATCAGCAGGCAGGAATTGCTTGACTTTTCTATCGACGGTGAGATGTTCCGACTAATGGATCCCACTCGCGGCATTCGAAAGCCACGTCAGCTTGCCTCCGCGTTGTCGATCAGTACCACGTATCGTCGCGCTGGTGAAGAACGACCGTATGAGGATACCGTCGGTGCAGATGGGCTCCTTCGCTACAAGTGGTCGGGAAAGGACCCCGAGAACATGGATAACCGGGGTCTTCGTGCGGCGATGGAGCTGAAGGTTCCGCTCATCTGGTTCTATGGCGTCGGTCCGAGCCGGTTTCAGCCGATCTACCCGGTATTCATTGTCGCCGAAGAAGCTGAGGCGCATCAATTCGTTGTCGCAACGGAAGTGGCGCGCGATTTGCACCGGACAGCATCGCCTGTGGAGGAGCATCTTCGCCGCTACATCGTGGCGGAGACCAAGCGGCGATTGCATCAGCCTGTCTTCCGGTCCACGGTGATGCGTGCCTATGACACCCGTTGTGCAGTTTGCGCGCTCGGGCACAGCGAGCTTCTCGATGCGGCACATATCGTTCCAGACTCTGACGAAGATGGGATCGCCTCCGTCCGAAATGGTCTTGCTATGTGCAAGATCCACCATGCAGCTTTCGATGCACACATTCTGGGTATCCGACCGGACCATGTTGTCGAAATTCGTCAGGATCTGCTGATAGAGATTGACGGACCGATGCTCGAATATGGGTTGAAGGAACGTCATGGTCAGAAGCTCATGGTAATTCCATCTGTGCGGGCCGAGCGGCCAGATAGAGAATTGCTAGAGGCCAGCTACCAAAAGTTCAGATCGGCGGGGTGACCGGTACCGATTCGGCTCAAATCTGTCGGATCCAGGTTCGCACGTCTGACCGCGTCGCTAGACCCATCGAAACGGAAGGGGATGCTTTCTGATCCGACGTCTGGGCGGCATAATCGAGGGGGCTGCGGACCCGAGAGTCTACGGACTCTGAGGAATGGTTGCCCAGTCGCAACTTTCCCTATGGCGGCGTAGAGCGTCGCGGTCCGGATGATGGTTTCGGTTCTCGGGCAGTCTTAAGAGCTTGCCCTCGTGATTTCCGTACTCGGTATGAATGAGGTCGGGTCCGACCCGTATCCGCAGGTCCTGGTCAATGGTTATACGTTGGAGGTCGAACAGGGTGTGAATATCGGCGCGAAGTAATAGCCCGTTGGTCACATGATTTGTGTGGACCCCGTAGTAGCGGTCGATGTGCGCGGCCTCCAATACGGCGAGAACCGTTGATCCAGTAACTGCGCAGGTGCTGCCGTAAGAATTGACCAAGGAGTCGCGGAATTGCCCCTGCCCTTGACGCACTGCGATGTCTCTCTGCGCGCGCTTGCGCAGATCGTCACCGGGCGCATAGACAGCGAGTCCGTCCGGAAAAGCCTCATCAAATGCGGGCTTCTTCTTGAACAGATCGCGCAAATACGCCCGTCCCTTCGGATCCTTCACCTCGATGCGGCCATTGCTTGCCGGCACCGTGATTCCGGCAGACGCGGCCATCTCCTTCCACCGTGGCTGTCGTACCGGTGTGGAGCTCTGCGGCTCTAATGTGAAGCGCCACCGGTATCCGCCGGTGGCCACATCGTGCCAATGCGCAGGTGGATGGGACGAATTCAATTCGAAGGTTGCGGATGTCGCGCGTGCCCATCCGATGAGACCTGTGCCCGCCATCCAGAAGAAGATGTCATCAGCCGGTTCGATCTTGGTGCGGGGTCGAGTATCCCAAAAGCCATCTTTCTGTGCGAGGTCCCAGTGATCTGGATACTCCTTAGAAATAACCAATACCCATGCATTCAACGCTCATGCGCCTATCCGGTATCGCACCGGGTGGAGGCATGTCCTGAAGCGGAAGCCTGTCGGGCCGTGCTCGTGTGCAGTATTCTCTTCGGTAACGCTGTGGCTCAGTTGGTTTCGCTCACCAGTGCGTGAAGAGCGTCTCGTGTCTCTTCGTCCGTCGAGTAAATGATTGTGCCCACCATTCCGCGGGTGAGGAGCACCTTGTAGACATTTCGCACCAATTCGTTGAATCGCACATCGCCGACCTTCCTCACGTTCCGCATGTCGGGGTCGCGGTTAGCTGAGCGGACAGTCTTGAAGTGGTCATCGCGCCACACGAGATCGGGCCCGAGGATTACGCCATTCCAGTCGTATTCGAATCCCTGCGCGGTGTAAATGCATCCGACTTGATTGAAGCCACCGTCCTCGGTGGCCCACAACGGTGCTGGGGGTGCATCTCCGATGCGTCTGTCGCTCTTGCTGTTCCACGGCCGTGACCAGTTACCAATCTGAACGTCGGCAGGTAGCGAGCCATCCTTGTTTGCGTCGCTCCATGGCCAGCAGTATCCGGCTGTCATTCGTGCGGTGTAGCCGCGCTCTTGCTGCTGCAAGAGGAGATGTTCTAGTTCTTGCGGTGTATCGGCAACGCGAACCGCGAACTGCGGATCGCCCCTCCAAGCGTACGGCCCACCCTCTACTAACCCGAGGAGGCGCTTCACCCAGAGCACGTACTCCTCACTGCCCCCGCAGCGAAATTGCTCGCCAAGATGGACGTGCTGTGTCTCGAGGCCGATGGACTTCGCGTGACGCTGGATTTGTTCGAGGGAACCCATTTCACCGGGACGAACCACCTGGTGCTCATCCAGGAGGAATACCGGAACGCGAGCAGCGGCGATCAGCTCGTCGATTTGAGGTCGGTCGGTTCGCAGTTCCGCCTTGGTATACCGGTCAACGGACGTTTCACGGATACGGTGGGCCTCGTCGAGAACGAGCACGTCGAGACCATTGCGATCTGCGGTCATGAACTGGTTAAAGTACTTGAACATCTTCTGCACTCGCGGGGCACGTGCCCCCGCGACCTTCCGGAGCGTCTGCGTGAAGGATCGGGATCCGGTCGCGTGCAGGACCGTCCGGCCACGGCGGGCAAGCTCGCCGACGAGAGACAGCGCAATCACGCTCTTGCCACTGCCCGGCCCGCCCGTGACGACGATGATGCGTTTGCCATCGTTGGCGCGCGCCTGCTCGACGGAATGCAGCACCAGGTCGACGGCGAGCTGTTGCTCGCCGAGGAGGTGGAACTGTGGCCGCTCTTGAACTTCCGCAGCGGCAACCTTGAGAAGCTGCTGAGAGGGAGCCACCGCTGAGCGGATGAGGGTGTCACCCGCCGTGTGACCTGTGGCGGCGGACAAACGCGATTTGAGGAACGCGATCATGTCGCCCCGATCCGCGGCTGTATATAGTCGTGCGGTCGTAGTTACGGGGAAAGCGCGTAGATCGGCGACTGCGCCAGGATCTGTGGCGTTGTGAAGGTACGCGATTCCTGCGAGCGCGTCAGGCTGATCTGCGAGCGCTTTTGCGAAGTCGGAGAGATAGTCACAGTATCCCTTCACCTGAGCGACGGGGTGCAGCTTCGGCCCTCCAGGCATACCTGGTACTTCTACGAGTTCCACGCTGTCCTCATAACGGTGGGCCGCTGACCACTGTTTGAGTTCAACGACCACATACGAGGGCGCCCCCGTTTTTGGGTGAGTGCCGGCGAGCACGACATCGGCCCGCTGTGAAGTCAGTGGAAGGTGATATTCGACGAGCATCTCCACACCGCCTAACCCTGCGTCGGCTAAGTCGCGGGCTAAAACTGGGAGACTGCGTCTCCAGGACTTCTGCTCAGCGTCGCTCGCCCGGTGACCGGTCCGAAACAGCATCTGCTCGAGAAGCTGTTCAGCCAAGGACTCGGGATGAGCCATGCCGACGATTCTGTCGGCAGAGGTACGAAGCAAGGTCACAGTGAGGTCCCCCGGGCAGCACGAATCAGTTCGTGCGGGTGGGGGCATGTCCGTGGCTGTGAGTCACAGCGGAAGTCCGTCGGGCCGCAACACACAGATTAGCTGAGTTGCATCTGCTGCTGGTGCAGCGGTGTCTCGCCAGCCGAATGCCCGCGAGTGCAAGCCGTGGCAGCTTCTTCCGAATGGCCAACACGTGATGTTCGCCTTATTGGTGGAAAGGCCTCGGCCTTTCCCGCTCGCAGCCCTAGGATATAGATCGACACTTCGTGAATGTAATTGCTAACGGAGTTAAGTCCGGGCCGCAAAGCACGAGGCGTGCTCATTATCTGGACGCATCTTTATTGAGCGTCACGAGCCCCGAGTTGGCCCGGCAGGTATGCGACTGAACAAGGAAGTCAACCGTCCGCACCGACGTCGGCCGAATATTCTCCGACACATCGGCCTCATTCGGGTTGTCGGGGCTGTCCTCGCCGGAACAAAAGCACGACGAATGGATGGAAGTCTGCCGCTACTTAAGGCCTTGACGTACGCGCGCGCCCAGTGCGAGACCACCGCCGAGACCGTTAACATGCGGGACGGGTCAAGCCGACGCAAGCAGCACGCGATACTGAATTACGGCTGTGCTCGTACGCTCTTGCCGTTGCTTGCGGCCAGCACGTTGCAGCACCACGCCAATTTCAGGTTCCCAGCTGTGTGTACTTCGTGGCCTTGCCCCGCGACTCCGCTTCGGGATACTTCTTGTCGTTCAACTCGACCTTCTTCCTCACGACTTCGGCGAGGTCGATGTCCAGGACCTCAGCGAGGCGCAGCAGGTAGATGAAGACATCGGCGACCTCTTCCTCGACATGCGCGCGCGCCTGCGCATCCTCCCCGACTGTTGCGCTTTGCTCGGGAGTCAGCCACTGAAAGATCTCGGTTAGCTCGCCGACTTCGCCGCTGAGCGCCATTACGAGGTTCTTTGGCGTGTGAAACTGGGACCAGTCTCGGCGCTCCGAGAAGTTCGACACTAGTGCCTGGAGGTCTTCGATTCCCATGCCGCAGTCTTATCACGCACTCCGGACGTGGCTCGGTGCACACGCGGAACCTCCCCGATGCGCGGTGTAGGGCACCAGTGGCGAGACCTGTGCCACTCGTAACCCTCCCGATGAGGAGGGTTGGGGTACTGGACTGGAACGGTGGTCGCCGTGCAGTGACATGATCCTCTCTATGAGTGCCGCACATTTCGACGCGAGCGATGAAGCCGCCCTCTATCTTGCTGCGCCGCCGCACACCCGCGAACAGGTACTGATGCGTCCCTGCCCGGTGCCGGCGAGTGCCGGCGTCTACGGCTGGTGGTTCCGTAAGTTGCCCGCCGACATCGAGACGTCTAGATGTGCGACGAAAGGCGGGCTCACGTTGTTGTACACAGGAATAAGTCCGAGCAAGCCGCCTACCAACGGTAAGCCGCCAAGTACCCAAAACATCCGCAAGCGGATCAACACTCACTGCACAGGAAACGCTGCTGGGTCGACTCTTCGACTGACCCTCGGCTCTCTAGTGGCAGAAGAGATCGGCATCGAGCTGCGACGCGTCGGTTCCGGAAACAGGTGCACGTTTCACACCGGAGAACCGGCTCTCTCGCAGTGGATGGCCGAGAACGCGCTCGTTTCGTGGATCGCACGCGATGCACCGTGGGAACTCGAGGACAAGTTGATCGCGACCTTAGACCTTCCGCTCAACCTGCACGGCAACTCACGCAATGCGTTCTACCCGCATCTCAAGGCGGCGCGAGCCGACGCGAAGCGTCGAGCGAGTGAGTTGCCGGTTCTCCCGAATCCTGGCATTGGCGGGCGGTAGGTGCACCGAGCCACCTTGTTCTGGGCACCGCGCAAAGTCGTACGTTAAGCATGGTGCGGTTCGTATCGTCGAACACCCCGCCAGAGAAGGGCACCGGACGGCAGCGCGGCGAATACGCCGTTCGCTGCCGCGGACGTCCGTCTCAGCAGCAGGGGCACTCCCGCCGAGTCTGCGATGTCTGAAAGATTCGGTCGTTCCAAGGCTCGATCGACGTGCTCGCGGATCGGGATACTGGCCGACTTGTCGAGATTGCATTGGCTATCGGCCGCGACCAGGTTGGCCACACCGTCTATCGGGATCATCGACCACGCCACCACGTGATCGATGTGGAGGTCGCCGGCCATCGGTCTGCGGCAATAGAAGCAGAGGTCGTCCTGATGATCGCGTAACGGCTCCGCCAGGGGGCGCAACGCATTGCGGTCCGTGCCGAACAGAAACCCGTCCAAATCTTCCGCGTCGAGCTCCGTGCGATTGAACGCCACGACGTCCCGGGCCCAGGCGGTACGGATGAAGGCGCGGAGAAGCGACGACGTACGACGCAGCCCCACGGGTATACCCGGTCGCAGCGTGATCGTGCCGATCTGATCGACTTCATCGACGGTCATCTTTTTGTGGAAATCCGAAGCCTCGAAGAGGAAGTCGTCACGGGTGTGTCGGGCGCGCACATGTGGGATCGTTTGCAGATGCGTGAGCGGTTGCTGCGCGACTGTGAGTCTCAGTGAACGGATAAGTTTCACGTACTCCGGATGCTCGGCTTCCCGAGCAGCTTCGGCGGTCCTCAGACCGGAGGCCGCAAGCTGCGTGCGGACGTCGGCTATACGGTCCGGCACCGATCGTCCGCTCTTGGTTTGAGACAGCCGGCCACCATTGTGGAAGACGCGAACCTGTGGCCAGTAATACGCGACCATCCGGTGGGTAATCTCGTCGATCGGAACCATGAGGCTGCCGTCCGGTGCGGCTGTGTTCTCGACGCAAATGTCGACGAGTGCGAGAAGCGTCGCCAGTTTGTACGTCGATTCGCGGCGTCCGGACTCGAGAAGCTGCACTACACGTCCGGCTACGTCGACCGGGTCGAGCTGTGTCACTCGGATCACGTTACGCCCACGAGGTGCAATGAATCTTGGTTGGTCGACCTCAGCCATCCTCCCGCTGTGGCTGCTTGTATCTGAAAGATACGGTCACACGACCGATACCGCGACAGCCTCGCGCGTGTTATCAACGTGAGTGGTAAACGAACTGTCGCGCGTTCGATCGAAATCGGGGCAGGTTCGATTAGTCCACTCGTTGGTCGCACCATCACTTTCTATTTCATCCACGTCGCCGAAGGAACCCCATGACTCAGCCTCCGAACCCCTATGGTGACCAAACGCAGCAGCATTATGGGCAGCAGCCGTTCGCCCATCCAGCCCAAAACTTCGGCCAGGGGTCAGGGCTGCAACAGCCCGCGGCATACGGTTATCACCCGGTAACGGGATTGCCGTATTCGCACAAAACGAAGCTCGCCGCCGGACTCCTAAGTCTCTTCTTCGGCTACTTCGGTGCGGGACGCTTCTACGCCGGACACACGGGCCTCGGATTCGCGATGCTGATTGTGAACATCGTGCTCACAATCGTCTCCCTCGGGATGTGGCTCTTCGTCGCGTGGGTTTGGCCGCTCATCGACGGCATCGTGCTCCTGGCCGGCGAACCGAAGGACAAGAACGGACTCCCATTGCGGTAGCACGTTGGATGGAGCAATACCTTCCGAATGCCGCGTTCGCCCTCCTATCTAACGCATGAGATGGCGGCACCTCTAGGCCACCTTCTTCCAAGGTAACGGCAACAACGGGTCCCGGCGGTAAGGGTTTGTGCAGGAACATCTAAACGGGTCGACCACACCGCTTCGCGCCACCCATTCGTGCTTGCAGGAGCGTCAGTCCACTCTCACCACAACCGGGTCGGGCACGGAGCGTACCCAGGGAGCGCCTGTCCTCCGGGTTGAGCATCGTGGCAACGTCGATCAACGTATGCAGGACGACGAACTCTATGACGGGGCAGAGCATAGAGCTCGACTGGCATGCCAGGGCTTTCGCTGTGCTGTTGTGGCGGCCCTTTACTGCCTGGAGCGGCATCTATAAGATTGCTTATAGAAGAGGTGCGGGTTATGACGATCATGATCGACCGGGACCGGTTGTTCTCCAGCATGGCCGAGAACCGCGCGCGTGAGGTGGTCGCGCATATCGGATTCCTCCGTAACCTGCGGCAACTGTACGAGGGTGGAGTCACCCAGACACGGTTGGCGGAGGTCAACGGCGTCAGCCAGCCCGCGATCAGCCAGATGCTCCAGCGCGCCCGAATCGAGGCCCCGGATGTCCGTCCGGGCACCCACGGCGGCACCGCCTACGAGGTCGCCGCGCGGTGCGCGGCCGGTGAGATCGATCCGGCGACGATGCGCGCCGAGCTGATCGGCTGGGAGTACGACAAGCCCCTAGCTTCGACCGGTTACCCGGACGTCGACGACGTCCGCCCCCACACGGAGGGTGGCTTCAATCACCAGGTCGGTCGCGCGCTGACCCACGGATTCCTCACCGACGAGGACTACGACCTGATCCTCGACGCACTGGCCGACTGACCTGTGCCGACCCGCGAATTCGAGGATCGCCGTGCCTTGCTCGCCTCGCTGTCCACCCCGGGTGCCCGCTGACGATCGATGCCCCCCACGCCACGGTCAATGACCGCTGGTACTTCCGCCGGATCGACGGCGAACCGATCCCCACTCGGGCACGGTTGCGTCTGCATGAGCGGATCCTCGCGGACTGGCGTGCATCGCGCACACAGGTGCGCCGCGACCGGGTGGGGATTCTCATGGCCGGTCCGCCCGGCGCCGGGAAATCCACCGCACGAGTTCATCTGGGGGGAGCACCCGCTGGCGTGGCGGCATCTGGATGCGGACGAGTTCAAACTCCGCCTCCTCGCGGCGGCTGACGCCGATGGCTCACTGCAGCAGTTGCTGCCCGAGGAGTTTCGCGCGGCGCCGGGGCAGCCGAGCCGGTTCTACCCGAACGAGCTGTCCGCACTCGTGCACATCGAATCGAACCTGCTGCTCGAAACAGCTGTTGCGCTCGTTGTCGGTGGGGGAGAACGTGATCATCGACGGCACAATGGCCTGGAAGCCGTTGGCGACCGAGCTGGTGTCCCGCCTCGAGCGCGAGCGCTACACAATCCACATCGCCGACGTCGAAGCCTCCGGGAGATTGCTACCGCCCGGATCGTGCACCGATGGCAGCAGGGCTTCACTGCCGCTCTGCACGCGTCAAAGGACGACCCGGCGGCGCGGATGGGTGGGCGGTGGCTTCCAAACTCGGCCGTCGATCGTCTGTTCACGGAAAATCGGCTGCCCGACGGCAAACCGCTCCACGGCAGGTCCGTTAGTGAGCTAAACGGCCGGGAGGTCAGCGAGGAATCGCCGGCCGTCACCCGCTACGACCTGTACCACACCCTCGCGGTGGACCGTGGACCACAGCACATCGAACGCCGTGAACGCGCGGCGGTTGGACAGTGGGAACGAACATGGGGCGAAACGGACACGCAGGACCGCGAGTGTGCAGACCGAATACCGGAGCCCGAGATCGACAATCGGTAGCAGACCACGGGTTCGTGATGCGCTCGCGCGTTCCGCGGCATCCCGGCGCGGGTGATGCGGGGCGGAAGGGGAGGCGTTGAACGCCTCCTGGGGGCGATAGGCTCGGATCGGGATCTGGTCGACGAACCGAACCCACTGCGGCGGGTCGTCGACGCGCTCATCGACAGCGACGCCAGCTGCAGTGCTGCCACCCTCCCGTCGGCCGATTCCGTCAGGTTCTTCACATCGAGGTCTCCCAACGACGGCCCGCCCAGATGCCCAAGGAAACTGCGCGACTCGGAGGGAGTGCAGTCGTACAACGTCGTCGCGCCGGACTGGACGCGACGTTCGGGAAAAATTCGGCTCGTCAGCGGCCGGACGTATCGACGCCCGCCGCTTGACGAGTCAACGCCACTGTCGCCACCCGCAACTGGTCGGGGGATTCGAGTGGCTCCGCGTACCCGACTCGTGTCATGGCGGCGCCGCGCGGGGTGACGACGCGCAGGTCCAATCCATACCGATCGGCGCCCTCACACGTGGCGGTGGTGGCGTCCGGGAAACCACCGAGCGCCTGGGCCATCGACAGCAGCGCGTCGGCGTGGTCGGCGTTGAGGTGTTCGACCGCGCGGCCGGCGTGCGGGGTGACCGGGTCCGGGGATGCGTTCACGTACGCCTCGGCGGTGGCCGAGTCCATCCGCCCGTATCCGCCGACCCACCGCACGCGCTGGACGCGCAGCACCCAGAGGGCGAAGTCGCTGAAGTCGATGTAGACGTGCGCGGCCGGGATGGCTGCCAAATGCGCCTCGCGTGCGGCGGCGAGCTCGTCGCCCTCAGGTCGTTCGACAAACCCGGCGAGAGTGATGCGGGTGCTGGCCAACGGATCAGCCGGTGGGTTGGGTGCGACGATCGCGATGCTGGCCCGCGGATCGTGCGCGAGGTTGCGGCCGTGCTCGGCCATGTGCGACACGCACAGCACGGGGGAGCCGCCCAGCAGACCGTAGGTCACGAACGACGCCCAGGGATCACCGTTGGCGGTGAGGCTCGCGAGGGTGCCGATGTTGGTCGAGGCGGCCACCGTCCGGGCTTCCTCGGCCGCGGAGGGGCGGGCCGGATTGACGACCTCTGCCAGCGGCGGCGGCACAGTGGGGGCGTCGCCCGGATCTCCGTGATCTAAGTTGGTCATTCCCGAACGGTACGCCCGCGTCGAATCTTCGCTCACCATGCCTCGAACCGCGCGTGGACGTCGGCGCTGAGGGTGATGTTCTCCGGCTTGAGCGCGATGGCCTCGTTCGACCCGCCGGCGGCGAAGGCGCGGGCCCCCACATAGGACGACCCGGCGTCGACTCCGAGCATGCCGGGGTCGGCGATCGCGACGGGGTGAACGGTGTTGCGGCCCAGACTGCGGGCGTAGGTTTCGGCCTTCGACTGCGCGTCGCGGATGGCGAGTTCCCGCACCTGCACGATGCGGGCCGCCCGACTCTTGCTGGTGAGCGCCCAGTCGAAGTTTCCGACGTTCACGCCTTCGAGCGTCGACACCGAATCGACGAAACCGCCGACAGCGCCCAACTGGCTGAACTTCACTTCCAACGCGGCCTCCGCCCGGTACACATACGGCAGCTGGAGACCGTCCTTGTTGTACGGGCGGTGCCGCGAATGTCGTACCTGATCGAGCGACCACCAGTTGATCGGACCGTGGTGGCTGTCGAACTGCGCGTTGATCAGCTCGGTGAGCCGGCTGACGGTGGCCGAGGCCGCCTTCACCGACCGTTCCACGTCGCCCGACTCGATGCGGACGACGATCGTCACAGTGCACCGCTCGGGCGCAAACGTGGCCTCACCGTGGCCGGCGACGGTGACGACAACAGGGCTCGTATGCATGAGAAGGAGTGTGCCATCCGAGCCGGAAATTGCTGGTGGCGTGACCCCGCGCGCTCGCATACCGTGGATACCGAGGGCCCGATCGCCAGGTGGCTATGCGATGCGGTCGGGCCCTCGCGAAGCGTGATCGTGGGTGATGCGAAATGGCCGCGTTGGGTGTGCTGGCACTGATACTCGGTGTGCTGCTGATCGTGATCGAGGCACACGCACCGACCGCGGGTGTGCTCGGCGGGCTCGGTGCCCTGGCCTCCGCGGCCGGGGTGTGGCTGCTGTTCACGTCCAGCGACACCGCGCAGATGATCGCCGTCCCGGCGGCCGCGGGAGTCGCGGTGGTCGGACTCGGCAGCGCGGCCGTGATCGGCCGAAAGGCATTGTCAGCCCGGCGTATTCCGATCCGCTCGGGCCCGCAATCGCTGATCGGCGCCGACGCCACGGTCCGCAGCTGGGCTGGGCGGCAAGGACAGGTGGAAACGGCCGGGGGACTGTGGAAGGCGCAGACCCAGTTCGGCGACGACGAGGAACCGACCGCCGGTGACGCCGTCATCGTCGAACAGATCCGCGGCCTCACCCTCACCGTGCGCCGCCGCGAACCGTGGGAGCTGTTATGACCGAACTCATCGTCATCCTGTGCGTCGTCATCATCCTGCTCGCCATGCTGGCGAGCAGCTCCATCCGGGTGCTCCGCGAATACGAGCGGGGCGTCGTGTTCCGGCTGGGCCGGCTGATCGACCTCAAGGGTCCGGGCCTGGTGCTGCTGATCCCGGCCATCGACCGCATGGAACGCGTCAGCCTGCGGACCGTCACCCTCAAGATTCCGGTGCAGGAAGTGATCACCCGCGACAATGTGCCTGCCAAGGTCACCGCCGTCACCTACTTCCGGGTGATCGACGCAGACCGCGCCATCGTCGAAGTGGAGGACTTCCTCTCTGCCACTTCACAGATCGCGCAGACCACCCTCCGCTCGATCCTCGGCAAGGCCGACCTCGACGCCCTGCTGTCCGAGCGTGAACGCCTCAACGAAGACCTGCAGCAGGTGATCGACCAGCAGACCGAACCGTGGGGCGTGAAGGTCACCACCGTCGAAATCAAGGACGTCGAAATCCCCACCAACATGCAACGGGCCATCGCCCGGCAGGCCGAGGCCGAGCGCGAACGCCGCGCCAAGGTGATCAACGCCGAGGCCGAATTCCAGGCGTCCGCCAAACTCGCCGAGGCCGCCGACGTCATCAGCCGCAACCCCACCACCCTGCAGCTGCGCTACCTGCAGACGCTGGGGGAGATGGGCGGAGACAACAACTCGACCATCGTCTTCCCGCTGCCACTCGACCTGGTCCGCCCGTTCCTCACGCCCCCGACTGCCAACGGGCAGGACAAGGATCGGCCCGACGAACCGTCACAACTCGAGGCCAGACCCGACGTCGACCCGATGCGGGCCATGACGCGACCGGAACCTGTAGCGCATCCGCTGCGCAATTGAGCTTGGGCAACTGCGTCGGTCCCTGCGCCCTGGTCACGGCTGCGTCAATGCCGTCGACGAAGTGAAACGGCGCCACGGACTCCCAGCCCTCGGGCTCCGGCCGGTGCGTCACAACGACCACGTGGTCGATCCCGCCCGGAGGCTTGCCCTCCAAGCCTTGTCGATCAGATTGCGCCCTCGGAGCGCGTCCGAGATCTGGCCACACTGGAGTGATAACGCACCCAGCCGCTGGGGCGCGGTACCGAACCCGACCAATTCCCGCTATCATGAATTTGTGCCCGATAATCCGTGCAAGTGAGGGGTTGGGTGTGGTGAACGAGGCCACCGATGCCAGCACCGAAGCCCGCTACCTGCGAGGTGATCTCGGTTTCGAGGATGCCCTGCGGGAGGTGACCGGCACCGACGTCGGACGCCAGTTCTTCGCCCACATCCTGCACGGCCTGGCCGACCGGAACCCGGCGGCACCGCCGCTGTCCGACCACGACGCAGCCCTGCTCGACCAGGCCGGGTTCGTCGACGACCCCGCCGCGGCGACGGCCGCACGGGTGAACCGCGACATTCGCATGCAGGAACTGGTCCGCAGCTCCCTGTCGATCACGGAGGCCGCGGACCGTCTCGGCGTGACCGCGGCCCGGATCCGGCAACGCCTCGGCGAGGGCACCCTGTGGGCGTTCCAGTCGGGCCGGAACCGATTGTTGCCGCCCGCCCAGTTCACCGACACCGGTGCGGTGCCGCACATCGACCAGGTGATGCCGCTGTTGGCGAAGGACCTGCACCCGCTGACCGTGCAGGCGTTGCTGACCCTCCCACAACCGTCCCTGACCGTGGAGGGCCGGCCGGTGTCGATCGTGGCGTGGCTGACCGGCAGCGCCGGAACCGCCGCCGACATCGAACAGGTCATTGATGTGATCACCGCCGCCGAATGGGAATCGGCATAGATGGGGTCGATGCTGCCCGCACCCCCGACCACCGCCAACCTTCGTGACGCGGGCGTGCGCCCTGAGGAAGTGTTCGACTGGCAACCGGCAGAGGTGGTGTGGCGAGTGCATCGCACCACCGGAACCCATGTGCTGCCGTGGAATGGAATGCGCACGTTCGGGCCGATCCTGCGGTTCGACCACCACCCGCCCCCGCGGGCCGAGCATCCCGGCTACGGCATCTGGTACGGCGCCTCCAGTCCCCGCGGCGCCTTGGCCGAGGCGTTTCAAAGCGCCCGCGTAATCGACCGCCACCGCGGTGACCCGTATCTCACCGGGCTGCGATTCACCCGGCCGCTCAGACTGCTCGATGTGTCCGGCATCGGCGAGGGGGCGTGGGCGACCCGGGTCGGCGGCAACCATGCTCTCGACTCCGCCGCGCACGGCCGAAGCCAACACTGGGCCCGCACCATTCACCGCGCCCACGATGATCTCGACGGGATCGTCTACCGCGGCCGGTTCGCCGGCAGTGTCTGCATCGCGGTCACCGAACGGGCCACCGACGCGTTTCCTGCGCTACCGGCGTTGTCGCTGCCGTTGTCGCATCCCGGGTTGTCCGGACCGATCGACAGCGCGGCCTATCAGCTCGGCTACACCATCACCTGACGCTGCGACACACGCGGGCGAACCGGCTGGGCCCGCGGAACCTGCCCCGCTGGGAAACTGGACTCGCGCAGGTGAATTCACGCCCGCGACTGCAGCAGCTGCGAGAGGACGTGCGCCTGCTCGAGGAGCAGGGTGCCGAGTTCGGGGTGGCGTTCGGGGCGGAAGCGGGTCTCGACGCCGGTGAGGCTCAGCGCCCACGCCGGCCGGCCGTCGCGGTCGAACACCGCCGCACCCATGCCCCAGCTTCCCTCGACGATCAGACCCGGGTTGACCGCGTACCCGGTGTGGCGGGTGCGGGCGATGCGTTCGCGGAGTGCGTCCGTGCTGTGGTTCTCGCCCCAGCGTTCGGAGAGGTCGGTGCGCGCCAGGTACTCGTCGATGTCGCGGTCGGGGAGATGCGCCAGAATCACCAGTCCCGCGGAGGCGACGCCGAGCGGAAAGCGGATGCCCTCGTGGAGGACGTGGGAGCGGAGGGGGAAGCTGCCGTCCTCGGCGGCGATGCACACCGTCTCGTCGCCGCGCCGGGCCGAGAGGAAGGCGCTCTCCCCGGTATCGCGGGCCAGTCGGTCGAGGACGCCGCGGGCGTGCCGGGTGATGTCGTAGCGGGTGGCGGCCGCCGCGCCCAGCAAATACAGCTCCGGGCCGAGTGTCCACCGGCCCGTCTTCGCGTCGCGGTCGAGGAGGCCCTCGTCGGCCAGCGAAGACAGCAAGCGGTGCGCGGTGGGACGGGCCAGCCCGGCGGCGCGCCCGAGCACTGTGGTGGACGCGCCGGCCGGCTCGTGTGCTCCGACCGCACGCAACAGCGCACCCACCCGTCCGACCACGTGCGGTCCGCGTGTCTCCTCCGTCATGACGCCATCATAGCGTTCACTCAGTGAACGCTCAGCGCGTCGGTGTCCAGGCTGTGAACAACCTCGCCGAACTCCTTGAAACGTGAGAAGGAGCACGTTCTACTAGGGCTTACGCGTTCACCACCGGCGGTCAGTGAAGCCCGCCAGGCGTGAAATCAGCGTCTGCTGGATGAACGCATGGAAGTGAACACCGGCTCGGAGGTCGAGCGGTAGCGAAGGGAGACACAATGACAGGAAAGGTTTCCGAGTCCGCGGCAGCGGCGGTCGCGGGCATCACCAGCGGCTCGTCACTGGCGGTCGGAGGGTTCGGGCTCTGCGGCATCCCCGATGCACTCATCGCCGCCCTCGAAGAAGCGGGCGTCGACGAGCTCGAGGTGTTCTCCAACAACTGCGGAGTGGACGACCACGGGCTCGGAATCCTCCTGTCGGCGGGACGGATTCGCCGCGTCACCGCGTCGTACGTGGGGGAGAACAAGGAGTTCGCCCGTCAGTACCTGGCCGGGGAACTCGAAGTGGAGTTGACCCCGCAGGGCACGCTCGCCGAGCGGCTGCGGGCCGGCGGCGCCGGCGTTCCCGCCTTCTTCACCCCGGCCGGTGTCGGCACCCCCATTTCGGACGGCGGGATGCCCTGGCGGTACGGCCACGACGGTTCCGTCGCCATCGCGTCACCGCCCAAGGAGACCCGCGTCTTCGGGACCAAGCGGTACGTGCTGGAAGAGGCGATCAACGCCGACTACGCGCTGGTCCACGCCGCGATCGGTGACACCGACGGCAACCTCGTCTTCGACAAGACGGCCATGAACTTCAACCCCCTCGCCGCGATGGCGGGCAAGGTGACCATCGCCCAGGTGGAGACCCTCGTCGAACCCGGCGAGATCGACCCGGCGCACGTGCACCTGCCGGGAGTGTTCGTCCAGCGGATCGTGCACACCGGACCCCAGAACAAGCGAATCGAAAAGCGCACCGTGCGCGCGGAAGGACGCCCCTCGTGACCACACTTGCTGCCACCGGCTGGACCCGCGATCAGATGGCGCAGCGCGCCGCCGCCGACATGATCGACGGCGAATACGTCAACCTCGGCATCGGGCTGCCGACCCTCATCCCCGGCTACCTCAACGACGACGTGCGGGTGATCCTGCACTCGGAGAACGGGATCCTCGGCACCGGCCCGTACCCCACCGAGGAGGCCGTCGACGCCAACCTGATCAACGCCGGCAAGGAAACCGTGACCGTCAATTCCGGTGCAGCCTTCTTCGATTCGGCGTTGTCATTCGGCATGATCCGCGGCGGCCACATCGACACGGCCGTACTCGGCGGCATGCAGGTGTCACGCACCGGTGACCTCGCCAACTGGATGGTCCCCGGCAAGATGGTCAAGGGAATGGGCGGGGCGATGGACCTGGTGCACGGCGCCGAACGGGTCATCGTCGTGATGGAACACACCGACCGCGACGGCAACCCCAAGATCGTCGACGCGTGCACCCTGCCGCTCACCGGTCAGGGAGTCGTGAACCGGATCATCACCAACCTGGCGGTGATCGACGTACTCGGCGACGGCACCCTGGCCCTGCGTGAACTCGCGCCCGGGGTGAGCGTCGACGACGTGCAGGCCGCGACGGGCCCCACACTGATCGTCGACCTGGAGACCGCTGCCTGATCTGGCACTCCAGTTCGACGACCCGCGGGATCGGGATCTAGACGCTGTCGTCGACCGTGTACTTCGTGAGGACCGGTGCGCCGGCCAGCAGAGGTCCGAGGTCGGTGATGGCGCCCGGTCCCGCGCGGAAGGTGCGGTAGGCGGCGTCGTGCTCCTCCGACTCCCACTTCTCGATCAGCAGCCAACGGGCGGGATCGGCGGCGTCGACGAGCACCTCGACGCCCACGCAGCCGTCGAACGCGCGGGTGGCCTTCAGCTCGCGCGTGAAGATGTCACGGGCAGCGTCCACGGATTCGGGCTTGAACTTCAGTTCCAGTGTGGCGGTGATCGGCATCCGGTCTCCTCGAAATCGATGCAATTAATATGACGTCGATCACGATAGAGAACGTTTTCTCGGTGCCCGTGGGCGGGCGGTCGATCGGCCGGATTCCGTCTGCGCCAATCGGTACGCGGGATCGTCGTGCCACGTTCACCCGGCATCCGTCCGGCGTGCCCCTGGACGTTGCCTGCACGCACTTGTCTAGTGTGGATACCCAGCGGGAGTCCGCCTGGCTCCTGTCCCTCCGGGCGAGCGGAAGCGAGAGACCGATCAACGGTACCGAGGCAGCCGACCTACGTACGGCCGAGTATCCACGGCCGTCGCACTTCGTGCTCCATCTCAGCGACACGCATCTGGTCGACGAAACCCTGCTCTACGGGGCTGTCGACAGCGAAGCCAAACTGCGCCAGATCTTCGCCGAGGTGGAGGCATCCCACGCCGCGCCGGACGCTCTGGTGTTCACCGGCGACCTCACCGACAAGGGGGAGCCGGGCGCCTACGAGAAGCTGCGCGACATCGTCGAACCCGTCGCGGAGTCGCTCGGTGCGCAGGTGATCTGGGCGATGGGCAACCACGACGACCGCGGCCATTTCCGGACCGCACTGCTGCGGGAGGAGCCGTCGTACGCGCCGATCGACCACTCCTACGACGTCGACGGGCTGCGCATCATCACCCTCGACACCACCGTCCTCGGGCACCACCACGGTGAGATCGAGCAGGACCAGCTGGACTGGCTGGCGGCGGAGCTGGCCGTTCCCGCGCCGCACGGCACCATCCTGGCTCTGCATCACCCGCCGGTTCCGTGCGTCCTCGACCTGTCGGTCCTGGTGGAGCTGCGTGACCAGCCGCGACTCGCCGACGTGCTCCGCGACAGCGACGTGCGGTCCATCCTCGCCGGGCACCTGCACTACTCGACGACGGCCACCTTCGCGGGCATCCCCGTCTCCGTCGCCTCCGCCACCTGCTACACCCAGGACCTCAACGTCCCGGCGGGAGCGCTGCGCGGGCAGGACGGCGCGCAGGGCTTCAACCTGGTGCACGTCTACCCCGAAACCATCGTCCACTCCGTGGTCCCGCTGGGCTCCTACGACACCGTCGGCGAATACGTCACCGCCGACGAGACCGCGCGCCGGCTCGCCGACAAGGGTGTGCGCATCCCGGATGCCGGGGAAGACGTCGTTTCGCGGCCGACCGTTCGGGTGTAGTCAGCTTCGACGCGGAAACTGCTCCCGATGCGCCAACACATCGGAGAGCCGGAACCGGCGGTGGGTGCCGCGCATCTCGATGGGCAACGCCCCCGAATCGGCGAGCCGGCGCACATACGTGTCCGAGACACCGAGAACCTCCGCCGCCTGTGAGGTGGTGAGCAGATCCGCCACCGTACCGAGTGCCAGGCTCTGACCCTCACCGAGCAGCGCGAGCAGTTGGACGACGGCGTCGCGGACGGGGGCGGGAAGTTCGACGCGGTCGACGGTCACCGTCGGAGGGGCAGCGCCGGACAGAGCGGCGAGGACCGACCGGAGCTCCGTGACAGTCTCGGCGTCGAGCGCGGAACGATGTGGTCGATGCTCATGCTGGACGCTTCCTGCCGGGGGACGGACATTTCACGATCTCATGACACCCGCAGACGGACCGTCGCGGCGGTAGCCTTTCAATGTGGACGAGCTGCACGCTTCCGACCGATTCGAAGCCGCCGGCGACAACGACATCGATGTGACGCCGGAAATCGACGAGATCGGTGAGCTGCTGCGCAAGTCCGGCCGCAAACGGGGCATCGCCGAGGTGGACCAGCCGTGGAAGCACGGATACCCGTACGACGAGAAGATGACCCGCCGCCAATACGAGGCCCGCAAACGCAAGCTGCAGATCGAACTGCTCAAGCTGCAGGCCTGGGTGAAGGAGAACGGCGAGAAGGTGGTCATCATCTTCGAGGGCCGGGACGCGGCGGGCAAGGGCGGCGCGATCAAACGGTTCACCGAACACCTCAACCCCCGTGGTGCGCGGGTGGTGGCGCTCGAGAAGCCCACCGAACGCGAGCGCACCCAGTGGTACTTCCAGCGGTACGTCCAGCACCTCCCGGCGGGCGGGGAGATCGTCCTGATGGACCGGTCCTGGTACAACCGCGCCGGCGTCGAACGGGTCATGGGGTACTGCAGCCCCAACGAGTATCTGGAATTCACCCGGTCTGCCCCCGAGTTCGAGCGGATGCTGGTGCAGTCGGGCATCCGCGTCGTGAAATTCTGGTTCTCGGTGGGCAGGGAGGAGCAGCACGCCCGGTTCGTCGCCCGCAGCACCGACCCCGTCAAGCAGTGGAAGCTCTCACCCACCGACCTCGCCAGCCTCGACAAATGGGACGCCTACACCGAGGCCAAAGAGGCCATGCTCTTCTACACCGACACCCCGCACGCGCCGTGGACCGTGGTGAAGTCGAACGATAAGAAGCGGGCCCGCATCGAGGCGATCCGGTGGGTGCTCCACAAGTTCGACTACACCGGCAAGGACGAGAAAGTGGTGGGCACACCCGACCCGCAGATCATCGGCCCACCCGCCACCGTCTACGACGAGGGCGAGCGGCCAGGAGACTCGATTCCCGCGGTCTGACGGAGCCTCCCCGGGGGCGGTCGCTCAGGCCCCGGTCTCCCACGGCGCCGGGATGGGGAAGTAGCTTTCCAGGAAATCGGTGACCCTCTTGGTGCGCAGTTCGAGGTCGATCTCCGGTGCGCTGCCGTCGTTGAGGCAGAAGAAATCCATGGCCCGCTTGGCGAGCAGCGAGTCCATGTCGCGCAGTCCCGCCTTGACGGTGGTGTCAACGTACTTCACGCGCGCCGACGTCTGCACCACCGCGCGCCCGCTCATCAACGCGTAGTAGTGATACAGCGAGTTGGTCACCGAGATGTTGGAGCTGGCGCGGAAGGTGCTGGCCGCGGTGGCGGCGAACTCGTCGGGGAACTCCTTCTCCATCTCCTCGAGTACGCTCCGGCGGAGCGGGGTGGCGGCATGTTCGAGGTGCCGGGTGGTGGTCACCCCGAAGCGGTTCTGCAGCAACCGTCGGTTGACGCGTGCTGCATTCTCGAAACCGCTACGCTGTTCGTCGTTGTGGCCCAGCCCGATTCGGGTGGTCGCCTCGATGAACATGCTGATGCCGCCGGGGGAGAAGAACATCTCCGGACCGACGGGACGGCCGAAGAACATGTCGTCGTTGGAGTACAGGAAGTGCTCCGACAGGTCGGGGATGTGGTGCAGCTGGCACTCCACCGCCTGCGAGTTGTGGGTGGGCAGCACCGACGGGTCGGCGAAGAATTCCTCGCTGGGCACGAAGGTGACGCGGGGGTCGTCGGCCAGCCACGCCGGACGATCGGAGTCGGTGGCGACGAAGATGCGGCGAATCCACGGCGCATACATGTGCACCGAACGCAGCGCATACTTCAGTTCGTTGATCTGCCGGAATCGGGCCTCGGAGTCGTCGCCCTCGCCCACCACATAGTTCTGCATCCGCTTGGCGCGTTGCGCCTGAAACTCTTTGGACGATCCGTCCACCCACGAGAACACCAGATCGATGTCGAAGTTGATGTCGGAGGCGTGGTCGGCGAACATGTTCTCGATCGTCGGCCACATCCGGCCGAACCGCTCGACGGTGCCGCGGACGGCTTCTTCCGGCCGCACGACCCGCCGGGTCAGCGAGTTCTCGATGGGCAGCACGATCTCGTCGTCGGCGAACTTCCACAGTTCGATCTGCACACCCGTCGACGCCCCGTAGCTCAGGCCGCTCGCCACGTGCACCCGCGGCCGGAACAGCCGGAAGATTCGCGCCTTCGAGTTCGCGGAGAGGGCGCCGTCGGCGACGAGAACGGCCGAATCACGCTTCGCGTCGACGGGTTTCGAGTAGAACGGGCGGTTGCGGCACGCGGCCACGAGGGCGGTGCGCAACTGCTTGCGTAGAGCCCAGTCGATCGCGATCACCGGACGTTCGTCGTTGCCCCGCACCAGCAGATAGTCGATGCCCGCGCCGTCCAGCACATCGCGGATGAACAGCAGATCCTCCACTATCGCCTCGTGCGGCGTCGTGGTGGTGATGGTCAGCGCGAAGCGACCCTTGACCCGCACCACATCGGGTCGGTGTTCCAACCTGGACTGTGCCGCGGCGGAAGCGTGAGCGACGGCGTCGCCGCTCTCCTGCTCGGGTGGAACCAGGTAAACATCGTGCGGAGCAGAAGAATGTGTAATCTTGGGGGCCTTTCAGGTGACGGCTGCGAGTGCGGCGAGGCCTATTCTATGCCCTGGGCCGGCGTTCCGAAGGACGGCGCCCTGCGAAGCTTCGCCCTAGTCTGTTAGACAGGGTAAATGCCGCATAACGGGAATTCCGATACGACGCAGCCCGACGCCGGACAGGCGTTCGAGGATGTCGTCGCGTTGCTGAACTATCCGATGTTCGTGGTCACCACCAGCTGGGAAGAGCAGCGGTCGGGGTGCCTGGTCGGGTTTGCGTCGCAGGTCAGCATCAACCCACCGCGATTCTTGGTGGGGTTGTCGAACAAGAACCACACCTACGGGGTCGCGGTGAACGCCGAACACCTCGCGGTCCATCTGCTGACGCGGGAGCACCTCCCGCTGGCGACTCTCTTCGGTGAACAGACCGGTGACGAGATCGACAAGTTCGCGCAGTGCGAGTGGCGCACCGGCCCCCACGGGCTGCCGATCCTCGACGACTCCGCAGCCTGGTTCAGCGGCCGAATCCTCGAACGCCTTGAACTCGGCGATCATGTCGCGTTCCTCCTCGCACCCGAAAGCGGTTCGGCGCCGGATGATCTGGGTGAATTGATCACCTTCTCGGACGTGCGGGACCTCGAACCCGGACATGAGGCATGATGCCGACCATGCGCAAGTTGAACATGGGCACGGACGAGGTGTCGGCCGAGGAGTTCTACCGCGACCCGCCCGACGGCGTCCGGGTGAACATGGTGGCCAGCCTGGACGGCGCCGCTGCTTTCGACGGCCGGGTCCGGCCGCTGTCGGACGCGGTGGATCACCAACTTCTGCGCGCCCTGCGCACCTACGCCGACGTGGTTCTCGTCGGAGCCGGCACCATCCGGGCAGAACGCTACGGGCCGCCGGTGCTCACCGAGGAGCAGTCGCGCTATCGCCTCGAGCAGTGGGGCTTGGATTCACCACCGCCGATCGCCGTCGTGACCCGCACCGGCAACATTCCGCTCGACACGCCGATGTTCACCGGGGACGTGCGGCCGCTCGTCATCACCACGCAGAGAACTGCGACCGAGCGCGGCTCAGCACTCGAAGAGGCCGCAGACATCGTGGTCGCGGGCGAAGACACCGTCGAGATGCCCACCCTGATCGCCGCACTCCGGGACCGCAGGCTCCGCCGGATTCTGTGCGAAGGAGGTCCCACGCTGCTGGACGACCTCGTCACCCACGACCTCGTCGACGAAATGTGCCTCACCGTGGCGCCGAGACTGGCCGGACCGCAACCCCAGCAGGCGACCGCCGGCCCCACCCTGGGGGCGCCGCGCACGCTGTCACTCCAGCACGTTCTGACCCACGACGACTTCCTGTACCTCCGATACGGCCGGATTCGCTGAATCAGTCGACGACGGTGAAGAACGAGTCGCCATCCTCCGCGGCGCCGTCGATCTGTCCCCGGTCTGTGCGCGAATCCTCGACGATGACACCCTCCACCACATCGGCATGCTTGGTGCCCAGCACCGGGATCACGATGTCGTCCTCCCCGTCGATGATGCGGTCGACGTCCTCGGACAGCTGATCGTCGGGCAGCTCGGCGATCGGGATGTCGAGTTGCTCCTCGAATGCGATGTCGGGCTCCTCCTCGGCCAGCTTCTCGTCCAGCGACTCGCCCTCGCGCTCCTCCCGCGCCGTGGTACCGAATTTGTCGGCCTCACTCCAGCCGTCGGGAGGATCGACCACATCGTCTCCGTCGTTGTTGCGCACATCGTCGGAGTCGAGGCTTTCGCTGGGACTCAGCGTCTCGCCGGGGCCGTCTTCGATACTCATGGTGCAGAAATGCCCAGTTCAGGCGCTCTCGAAACGCAGCGGACGTGAAACCGACGTCACCGCGAGGGTACGACCGGTGCGGTGCTCAGCGTCTCCAGAGCTGCAACCTGAGCCGGTGACCAGGGAGCCGAACCACGACGGCTCGAATCGAGTTGAACGAGTGTGGCGGTCACCTCGGCGGCCTGTGTGCCGTCCTGCTCGATGCCGATCTGCAGGGTGACCGACGTGGTGCCGATCCGGGTCACGGTGAGGTCGACGTACGCCTCCTCCGTAAACAGTTCGCGGCGGAAGTTGCTGACGACGTTGACGGCGGCCATCTGCGTGGCCGGATCGAGGAGGTCGCCGCACGCCTCACCGAGCGCTCGAACCCACGCTGCGGCGGCCGCCTCGTGCGCGACGTGGAACGGCACATGCCGGCTGATGGACGCCGGCGCGTCGGGGGCCGCGCGGTTGTGCAAGGTCGTCGTGTATCGGGGCATGCTCCGGACACTACCCAGCACCTGCGGCCACCCTCGCGCCCGACTCCGTCTCGGCGAGCGAGGACCGAAGTTGACCTCATTCCCTTCTAGGGTCGGAATCGACGTGAAGGCCGCATTCAGAGTTCGGTGCGGATGTGGTCGGCCAGCCGGGCGATCGTCTCCTCGTCACGGCGGTAATGGGTCCACTGGCCGATCCGATGGCTGGTGACCAGTCCGGCGCTCTGCAGGGCGGCCATGTACTGCGAGGCCGTCGACTGGGAGACTTCGGCCCGCGCCTGAATGTGTTTCAGGCACACGCCAACCTCTTCGGCTGGTTCGAGCTGCGGGGGGAAGGTGTCCGGCTCCTTCAGCCACTGCAGGATGCGCACGCGGGTCGGGTTCGACAGCGCTTTGAAGACCAAGGCCAGGTCGGTCGGGTCCGGAAGTTCACTCACGGTATACATCGTACCGCTATATCGCGATTTTCCGATATGTGTGCTTGACTCGGTATATCGCAACTTCGCGATATACCGATAGGAGTAAGTGATGACGAAGCGCAGAGTGGCAGTGGTCGTCGGTGCGCGCGGGGTGATCGGCGGCAATCTGATCGACCACCTCGAGGCGACAGGGGAGTGGGACGTCGTCGGACTGTCGCGCCGAGGCGGACTCGACACCGACCGGGTGCGGCACATCGCGGTCGATCTGCTCGATGAGCGCGACGCCGCCGACAAGCTGGCCGAACTGCGCGACGTGACCCATCTCTTCTACGCCGCCTACCAGGACCGCCCCTCGTGGGCGGAGCTCGTCGCGCCCAACGTCGCCATGCTGGTCAACACGGTGAACGCGCTCGAACCGGTGGCCGCGGGTCTCGAGCACATCAGCTTGATGCAGGGTTACAAGGTCTACGGGGCCCACCTCGGGCCGTTCAAGACGCCGGCGCGCGAGAGCGACCCGCCGCACATGCCGCCCGAGTTCAACGTGGATCAGCAGCAGTTCCTCGAGGACCGTCAGCGCGGCAAGCGCTGGACGTGGTCCGCGATCCGCCCGTCGGTCGTGTGCGGATTCGCGCTCGGGAACCCGATGAACCTCGCTCTGGTGATTGCGGTTTACGCCACGATGTCGAAGGAACTCGGAGTGCCGCTGCGGTTTCCGGGTAAACCCGGCGCGTACACGAGTCTGATCGAGATGACCGACGCCGGACTGCTGGCGGAGGCCACCGTCTGGGCCGCGACCACGCCCGAGTGCGCCAACCAGGCGTTCAACATCAACAACGGCGATCTGTTCCGCTGGGACGAGATGCTGCCGAAGATCGCGGACTTCTTCGAACTGGACGTCGCACCGCCGCTGCCGATGTCGATGGACGTCGTCATGGCGGACAAGGAGCCGGTGTGGAACGACCTCGTCGCGAAGCACGGACTGAAACCCACACCGTACGAGGATGTCTCATCGTGGGCGTTCGGCGACTTCGTCTTCGGCTGGGACTATGACGTCATCGCCGACGGGTCCAAGGCGCGCCGGCTGGGTTTCCACCGTTACGTCGAGACCGACCAGATGTTCCTCGACATCTTCCGCGACCTCCGGGCCCGGAAGGTCATCCCCTGAGGGCGGCCGAGTAACAGCACAGCCCGCGTTTGCGACGTTGAACGTGTGCGGACACTGACATTGATCGGAACGGCCCTCGGTCTCGGTGCGGGCCTGGTGTGTATCGGCCTGTTCTCCTGGTGGCTGTCGTACCCAGTGCACTTCTACGTGGGCAGCTACGAACCCGTCGGCGCCGGGGGAAGCGCCGCGCACATGGACTCGGTGGATCCCATGCCGTTTCTCGCGGCAGGCCTGATTCTCAGTGCACTCCTCGGGGCCGTGTCGGGTTTCATTGCCGCACGCCGTGGCTGGCGGCTGACCCGACTTGCTGTCTGAACCGGTGAGCCGACTGGGCACGACCAAGTTTCGGCCACTCGGCGCGCACGCTGACTCGACTGGGTGTTGATGCCCGGGATCGGGCACTCTTGGGTATGGGATCGAAGGCAGGTCGTCCCCACAGCCCGTCGGCTGCAGCTTTGGGTGGTCGACTGATGAAACTGGTCGGTGACCGTGACGCCGCCCTGTTCTCGCGGGAAATCTCCCGAGTGTGCGCCGAACCGCAGGCGACCGACGGTCAGCCGGACTACGGCGAAGTGCTGGCCTGGGTTGTCGACGCCATCGTCGGCGTGATCACCGCCCGACTGGGCGCCGCGGGGCCAGGGGAGACGTTCGTCCTTGATCTCCACTTCACGGACGGGACGCATGTCGACGTCGACGATTTGGCTGCCTCGGAGCGGTGGGTGCTGCAGACGGTAACGGCCTTCCTGGCTGAAGAAGTCGCGGCGGGGGAACAGTTACTCGCCGTCGCCGAACAATTCGACCCCACCCAGCGGGCGGACACCCTGGCCGACGCGATCATCTGGCTCGACTTCGTTCTCGACGTCGATCTTCCCGACCCACCCGACGTCACCACCACGTAGCACGGTGACCGGTCAGGCTCTCGCGAAATCGCCGGATTCCATCAGCCGGGACACCAGGAGTCCGGCCAGCAGTCCCCAGAACGCCGCGCCGATGTTGAGATACTGCACGTTCGAGACGGTCACCAGAAATGTCACGAGGGCACCCAAGGTGAAGCGTCCACTGAACGCGGTGATGAACGATCCCTGGAGTGCCTTCAACATGGCAAGTCCGCCCAGCGTCGCGACGAATGCGACCGGAGTGGCCAGCATGAGCTGGACGAACACGGGCGCGAATGCGCCGACCATCACGGCGAGAATCCCGCAGACGATGGCCGCGGTGTACTGCCGGGACCGCTCACCAGATGCCACCAGAAGCGCATTGGTAGGGCCGGTCAGACACGAGGATATTGCGCCGACGGCGGACGCCGCCACAGACCAGATGCCGCAGACCACGGTGGCGACGTTCATAGGCGGTGTGTGGCCGGCCGCTTTCAGAACGGCAGCGCCCTGACCGTTCTGCACCACGACGACCGTGACGGCGAGCGGAACTACCAGTTCGGTAATCGCAGCCCACGTGAACTGTGGTGTCTGCCAGACAGGTTCCGCGATCCACCCCTGCGCCGCGTCGTCGAGACGGAACCGTCCGGTCGCCGCCACGGCGGCCGCGCCGACGAGTAAGGCTCCCAGGATGGGTGGCATCCACCGACCCCAACGGGCACGCGACCCGAGGAGGAGAAACACGATCACCATCGGAACTGCCACGACAGCATCGCTTTTCAGTGCCACGACCAGATCGATGCCGAACTTCAGGAACACGCCGGCCACCATCGCCATGACGATCGGCATCGGCAGCATGGACATCAGCTGTCGCACCCGGCCGGTCAGGCCGAGGGCGAGGACGAGAAGGCCAGTGACGAGGAACGCGCCCAGCACCTCGGCCCAGGCGAGGTGGGGCAGCGATGCGCCGACGATGATCGTCCCGGGAATGGTCCAGAAGAAAGCGAGTGGCAGGCGATACAACCAGCTGCACAGCACCGTCAGCAGGCCGTTGAGAAAGAAGACCCCGAAGATCCACGACGCCATGTGAGAAGGTGACAGACCGCCGGCCGACCCTGCCGCCAAGATCACGGCGACCGGCCCGGTGGCGGAGAAGATAAGACCGATCAGGCCGTTCGCGGCGTAGATTCCGCCGAAGTCTGCGATGACGCGGCGGGGGCCGGCGGCTGGCCACGACGGCCGTTCGAAGCGCGGGTATCGAGACACGACGTCCGTGAGGCGGGACGGCTCCTCTGTTTTCGCCATGCGGCGCGCTCCTACCGACGGTGGGGCATGTACGCATAGCGGGCGCAACTAACGCTGTGCGTACGCGAGTTATGGCGTGGATCATAACCCGCAAGGCACAAGATCCACGACCTCGTGAAGTACGCGAACCGGCGGATTCTGCGCGGACCGATTTCCATGAGACCGGAATGCTCTCGAGGGCTGTGCTGGTCGAGTTGTCGCTCACCCGGATGATCACGGGTGCGGACATCACGGTCGCGGTCCTCGACACCCAGGCCAGGTTGGCTGACGTGAACGCGGACGAGTTATGAGGGAATGTCAACGATATTGACGTGAAGCGTCCAAGCATTGATGGAGGGGAGATTCCGGCGGCGGAGCGGGGCGGCCGCCGTACCGATTCACCGCGGACGAGTGGTCGCGGTGGCGTTCCCTCGGCTGTGGTGCTGCCGTAGCGGGTGTGTTCCCGCGGTGCCGAGCCGTTCGGCGGGTGCGCCGGGTATGGCGGGCGCGCTCATTCTCGGACATGCCACCCCAGATACCGTAAGTCTCGGCGGCGGTGAAGGCGTGGGCGCGGCAGTCGGCGAGTACGGGGCACTCCTGGCAGATCTGTTTGGCGGCGCGCTCACGTTGGGCCCGGGTCGAGCCGCGTTCACCGTCAGGGGAGAAAAAGATCTCGGTGTCGGCACCGCGGCAGGAGGCGCGGCCTTGCCAGGCAAGGTTGATGAGGTGGTGCGGATGATCAGGCACTGCGGGATAAGTCGCTTTCGGAGTCGAACGGTCACACGATTCGCCGGCAAGAGCGGACACGCACTAGTGCGGATGGCGGGGTTGGGCCAATCGCCGACGGGTTTGTACACAGCGGATCGATGCGGCTGTGGAAGGTATGGCCTCCTTCGGGAGAAGAGAATCGGACCGGTCCGCACAACAGCGTCCGCAAAGAGTGTTGTGACACGACTCCGCGAACGCATCACGGCTTCACTTTCGATGCCGAGGAGGAGTCCGTGAGGGCAGCGACTGCTTCAGTCACTACGGCGCCTCCGCAGCCGAGGCGGGGAGGTTGCGTTGATGCCTAGTCTCGACATCGGTGGCCGGATACGCCCGGATGTCCGGGGCTATCCGCACACAGTTTCGCGTCTCGCGAGGGAGTGAAACGGTGTGATCTCGATGCTATCGACACCCTGGTCGACGGTGGAGAAGAATCGCTCGAAAGTAACTGGCATCACATTTACAGCCGATTCGCGAGCTGACTCGGCGACCGGCTGACGTCAGCGACGGGCCGGGCGGCTGATTCGACAACTCTGAATCTCGATGTGTATGGCTGGCCATCCTGCAGTCCGAAGCTCCCCGAGCTGCGGCGACGCAGCCGAAGCCGACCCGTCGTGGGACGCCGTCGCCCTCGTCACCACGGCTGACGCGTGTCGCTAGCCGTTCATGTGATGTGGATCGATCTCACGCGGGCACCGCTTCGATGACGGAGGAGCGGGGGCCGGGTGTGATTGATTCCAGCGTGAAACCGTGACCACTCAACAATCGGCGCCATTCGGTGGCCGTCCGTTCCCGACCACCCAGCAGAACCAGCATGTGGAGGTCCAGTAGGGCCATGGGGTGGGCTGTAGCCACTTCGGGCAAGACTTGCTCGACGATCAGCAGGCGGCCGTTTCCCGAGATCGCTCGCCGACAGTTGCCGAGGATCTTGCCAGCGGATTCGTCGTCCCAGTCGTGCAGAATCTGGGACAACACATATACATCACCATTCTGCGGGACCTCTTCGAAGAAGTTGCCGCCTACAACAGTCGTTCGGTCACCGATGTCGGCCGAGCAGAACTTCGATGCCGATTCCGCGACGACGTGCGGCAAATCGAACACTGTGCCCCGCAGGTGGGGGTGACTCCCGAGTAAGGTTTCGATCAATGTGCCGGCCCCGCCGCCGATGTCGACGACGGTCGTTGTTTTCGCCCAGTCGCGGTTGAGCAACGGCAACAAGCGCACCTCGACCAGTCCTGCTTGGCACCGGTCGAATTCATCGGAAGCCGACGGGTTATCGGACAACCACTCGAAGTATGGCCTTCCGAACGCCTCGGTGAACGACTCTTTTCCGGTTCGGACAGAGTGGAGCGAGTGTCCCCACACGGTGTAGGCCTCCTTCGACATCAGTCCGACCAGGTGACGCAGTGAACCGGGAGTATCGACCCGTAAGAGCTCGCCGGCCTCCGTCAACACAAATCGTCCCGCGGCCTCTTCCGTGAATAGTCCCTCTGCCACGAGAACCCGCATGAATCGACCGAGAGCATCCGCGTCGGCGCCGACACTGGTTGCAAGATCGGGCAGCGAGCGGGATCCATTCGACAGCTTGTCGGGCACCCCCAGTTCGCATACGGCAGCAATAGCCTGGGACACGATGTATCCCATGATCTGCTTTCTGACCCGGTTGTTGATGTCGCTCATGCTCATGCCACCTCGGGGAGTCCGGGAAAGAGTGACACCTTTGCGGCACTCTGCAAATACGACGCGCCTGCCGTGCCACCGGTTCCAGGTACTGTGCCGATGACCTTCAAGGTGATGCCCCAGTGGCCACGCTTCATCGCACCCCACGCGCGGTCGAGACGGCGCATCGATTCCTCGAGAGGCACTGCATCTGGGAGTGCATGCCGCATCGCCAGAAATACGGCCTCCAGAGTCGGCTGCTCGTCGTGGACCTTCGAAACGTGGTCAGTGCTGCGTTGGCTACGCGGCGCGCACGCGAACTCGACGTCGCGGAATGCGCGCGACTGAACAGCGCTCCGCCCATGGGTGAAGCCGCGAATGATGGAGAAGGCGTCAACCGGCATCGTCGTCAGAACCCGGAAGAGAGCAGGTGTCGCCTCGAGGCGACCTGACGCCCGATCGAGGCGATCCTTCGCATCAGCGGCGTTTCCGTCGAGGAGATCCGTGATCGCCGTCGATATCGCCGTTGCAATCTGCCGGTACAGTCCCTCGAATATTTGGATACATCGGATGAACATCTGCTCGTCGTGCAGACGAGTCGTCGGCAGCAAAGTCAGCCGAACTGCGGCTCCGATGTCTTCGGGAACACTTCTCAGCGCCAGCGTCGCAGCAGAACCAAACGAGTCGTAGTTAGTGCCTGTCTCGGCAAGCGCTGCGACACCCTCCGCAGCCACCCTGGGATTGAGCTTGAAATCGGGTGCAAGACGGAAGAGTTGCGACACGACTCGGACGGCCGCACGCGTCCTGACCGATTGGGGAGGTCGGGGCGCCGCCGCTAACGCTCTTGTCTCCAGCAGAGCGAGGTCGATGGCTGTCGCGGCTACGAATGCGTCGACACGCTGGCAGTCGGCCGATCGGACGACCTGATCGAAGTAATCGAGTCCGACATACGACGAATAGGACGCATCGTTGTCGTCGAACGTCATCGGTAGCCATTCGGCGAGCACCGGGTCGGATCGGGATTTGCCGTGGATATCGCGCAACATGGTCGCCACGTGTGGCCGCACACCGTTTCGTCCGACCACCTGATAGTGGTCGACGACGGCCGTGAACGGAAAATCGGTGTGTCCCGCGGCCCATTGCCGAAGCGCTTCCGGTACCTTGCGACCGGAACGGGTATCGGGTGACGCGTCAGCGGCCTGGAAGCACGTGCCGCCGACACCGATCGGGGCGCTGTGGACGAGTTCGGCCTCAGCTTCGAGCAACGTTTCGAAAATCAACAAGGGATGTACCTTTCATCCGTTCTGCTCAGCGGTATTCCGCAATCTTGTGTTCCGACAGGCAGAAACGATAGGCACCCTAGGGAGCCGCATCGGCCACCCCTGCTGCTGGGGTGAAGCTTCGGGCCCCCTAGGGTGCCTATTCGCCGGGCCGACGCGCGCTGACCATTGGGTATGAGAGAAGCCAGGGTTTGGATAGCGAGGGCAATTGACCACCGACGACGGGCAGCGCCGGCGACACATCGTCCTGATCGGCGGGCATGATGAAACGTTCCCGCATTTCGCGGGGCTGGGCTTCGAGTTCACCGTACTACAGCTGCACGGCGCGATCGGTCCGAACCTCCGCGGCCTTACCGAACACATCAGTCCCGTGGCTGATTTCGGACCGGACACCGTGTTCGCTGAGATCACACGAATAATGAGATCCGAACGGGTCGACCACATTTTCTCCTTTACCGAGGGCGGGTTGCTTTCCGCGGCCCTTGCAAGCCACCGCCTGTCTGTCCCGGGTCTCGACCTCAGCGCATGCGAGCTGTGTATCGACAAGCAATTGATGCGGACATTTCTCGACAGCACGGAGTTCGCCGTCGCGAACACGATATGTCGCACGCCGGCCGAGGTACGAGCCTTCCTCCTCCATCACCCCCGGGGGGTCGTTCTCAAGGATCCGGCTGGGTCGGGCAGCGAAGGCGTGTTCATCGTCCGCGACGAACGTGAGCTGACCGCGGCGCTCGCCGAGCTGACAGCGGACGGTTTCGTGATGCTCGCCGAAGAGTACTTGCCCGGACGCGAAATCAGTGTCGAGACCCTGACCATCGACGGCAATCATCGAGTTCTCGCTGTGACGAACAAGAAGCTGCACAGGAATTCCCTTGCAGAAGAACAGCACGTCATCTCACCGGATGCCGTGGATGACGACATGTTCCACATTGTCAGTGCCTACTGCGAAAGACTGCTCACCCGAATAAATTACCAGCACGGGCCGTGTCATATCGAAGTGAAGATCACGGCTGGCGGGCTTCGCCTGATCGAGATCAACAACCGGGTCGGCGGTGACTACATCGGACTTCTGGTCGAACTCACGACCGGCGTCAGCCAATTCAGAGAAACGCTTCGTTTCTGGAGTGAAGTCGACAACTCCGGCGTCGGCCGGGAACAGGCGCGGTATGCGTACGCCGCGTCGCACCAATTCTACGAACCCATCGACCCCGAGTGTCTTCGGAGCGCGCTCCGAGGCGTCGACATCATCAGGCTCCATATCGAGCCTGCACCATCGCGACTCGACAGACCCCGGACAAACGACGACAAGATCGGTTGGATTGTTTTCGCCTGCAACGAGAGCGAGTCATTCAAGCGAGCCATCGACTATCTCGACGTCAACTGTTCCTGAAAATCGACGCGATCATGAAAACCGCATCCTCTCATCAAGAAGGGAAGAAATCGATGCAGATCATAGCCAGAAGCGCACTCGACACGATCAATGAGGTGGTGGTCGACGGTCACGTCCACAACCTGGGTGTCGTCAAGATCTTCTCCCAACACCCCGAACTGGCCCAGTTCATTCCCGCTTCCAGCAATCTGGCGATCAGCTGGGTCAGGTTGGAATGTGGTCAGGTGCTCTCTGTGCACAAACATCCGGAAGCGAGCCTGATCCTGGTCTGCGAGGGTTCCGGACGAACAATGGGTAGCGCAGAGCAGGACGTCGCTGCGGGAGACATGATCCTCGTACCCGGCGACTCATGGCACGGCTTCGAGGGAACTCGCAACGGGTTCTGGGCGCTGTCGATCCAGTTCAACGGCAAGGCCCTGTACGAGGATACCGACAACCCGAATGCCATGTTCGCAGCCGCTGAGTCCGATCCCGCGGCCGCGCTCCTCGAGGACAACGAGAAGTACCTGGAGCAATTCAGGAACAGCAGTCTGCTGCGGTTGATCGACACCCCTTCGATGACCGACCCGGGCGTTCGCGAAAGACTACTCGACTGCCAGCAAACCTGGTCGGATGTGTTCCAAGATCTGCTGCACCTGCGTGTGGCGATGACTACTGACCCGCAACACAAGCATGTCGCACTCGATCATCTAGTCGAAGAACTGGGACACAACAACAACCTCAGACAGCAACGGAACTCGTCGCACTCGCCGGTCTCCGACGCGACGTTCGTATCGACAATGGACTGGTTCAGGCAGCAGATGCTCTGCAGGAGCGACATGGTGCGAACATTGCTAATGCACGTGGTGCTGGAAGGTAGTGGCGAAATCTGGCACCGAGAAGCGGCGCGCGCGTTTCCCGGCATTCCACACTTCGAAGAGCATGGTGAAGACGACGGCCACCATGTGAGCATGGGGATCGACCTTCTCGATCGAGCAAACCCAACGGAGATCCACGAATTACGGGAAGCGCTCGGTGAGGGATGGACCATGATCACACGACTGTGCGACAGAATCGCTTCCATCGCCGTAGACGACACCGCAGACGCCACGCTGTCCACATGCTGAGTGTGCTGAAGAGAGTCGTCTGGTTCGAGGTTCCTCGTTCTGGAACCCTGTTCGACCGGCATACCAACGCTTCACACTTTTCGCGATGGCAGCGCTGGTGCGATGCTGCGCAACGAGACGACCTGAACGCGCCCCAAGACGAGCGACTCCACAGATCCGTGCTCAGAGCGCTCCGTCGCGATGTTCTGCTTGCGCTCCTCGCCATAGCGTTCAACGCTGGTTGCGCATTCGGCGCAGCTGTCACGCTGCGATCACTGATCCAGCACCTCATCCAACCCGGCACACCGCCGATGGTGAACCTGACGCTGGGGATCACCTGTATACTGCTGACGTACTCGGCGTGGTTGGCCCTCAATCACACCTTCCTGTCAGCCGAACTGGCAGGCATCGGAGCCCGAACTTACATCGAGCAAAGACTGCTACGGAAGAAGCGCGACGGTGGCAATTCCGACCGACCTTCCGGCGTTGTCACACTACTGGACCGTGAGGCGGCGCGCGTCGAAGCTGCGTGGTCCGGCCTGGTATTCATGATTCTGGCGCTCGCCACGTTAACTTTCACTTCTGCGTTCTTCTTCGTGGCGCTGGGGCTGAGTGCATTGTCGGCGCTGGCGATCATTGTCATCAGTTCGATGGCGATATTCTGGATCGCCACACAACTCACCAAGGCCCACACAGAACTATCAGCAATTTCGGCGGAACGCATCGACGTCGGAATGTTCTCGATCAACAACCGAGGGCTTGCGTGGCTGAAGAACTGGAACGGCGAGCTGATACGGCGCTACGCCGACAAGCGTGATGGCGAAGAGCGCTCACTCCAGAAGGCGGCGAGCCTTGTCGCGGCGATCAACCTCATATCTACTCTGACACCGGTCGTAGGGATGCTCGCCGCAGCATTTACCCAGCTGGCTTATCTCGGTCATGTAGATCCAGCGGGCCTGCTGTCGGCAATGGCGTTGATCGGGGGTCTGAGATCGGTCGCCAACAATGTGCCCGAAATTGCCCAGAGCATCTCCCAAGGCGTAGTCGGGCACACCAACGTTGCGAAATATCTGTCCGGCACCGGCCTGTCAGACGCCGATGCGAGCGCCGTCCAGCTGCCGACGACAAGGGCAAAGCACATTGCTGTCGTCGGCGCAGCGGGTAGTGGCAAAACATCGATTCTGAAAGCCGTCGCGGGGCGGAACAACCGACTCGATACGACGACGATCTTCGTCCCGGACGAACCATGGATATACCCGGGCGGACTGTACGAGAATCTGTGTTTCTATCGACGCGACTTCCCGGACGACGAAGCCGCGCGAGCACTGGCGCAGTCCAGACTGCCCGACACCTTCTATGCCGAGTACCTCGAGAGCAAGTCGCCACCTCGAACCGAGGCCTGGGACGTATCCCGCGGGCAAGGAAAGCGGCTGGAACTGGCGCGGGCATTGCTGGCCGAGCCGGCGTGCGTTCTCATTGATCAACCCACATCAGGTCTGGACGACGACCTGGGGAGAGGGTTGCTGAGCTCACTCCTCCGGGGGCCGTGGAGCGACACCACCGTTGTCTATGCAACAGACAAACCCGACGAGATCGACTCGGCGGAGGAAATCTGGGTGGTGGCCGACGGCGCAGTGGTCGAAGTCATACGTAATCTGACAACGCAGTCGAATCTTCTACCCGAAAGCGCGGGGTGGCGCACTCCCGACGAACGTCCGCTCCCTCGCCGCCCTTCCCGCCGCACGGATGTGGCCGAAGTCCGGACGCCGTCCAGGCGTAGCTTGATCAGGTTCGGCATCGCGAGAATCGCATTCGTTGCGTGTGTCCTGTTCGTGTGCCGAGAAGTTCTGACGATCGTCGGTGACTACGTGGCTGCGAGTGGACTGTCGACCGCGAATGTGGGTGCGTCGTCGATGATCCTGGTCTGCGTGGTGGCGGCCGGTGCACTCTTGTCGATCTCCGGCGCCTTGCTGACCGTGCGGCGCAGTATCGGTGCGGCATCCCGACAGTGCGTGCGGTACTTCTCGTCGATCATGAGCCCGACGCTCGATGGCTCGGCAGTCGATCAGGTCAACCAAGACTCGCAGAGCAAGCTCACGTGGGATCAACGACGTGTCGACGAAGTGTTGCCCGCCATACTGCTGCATACGTTGGGTGCGGCGGCGCTTCTGATCACAACCACCGGTTTCGTCCTGAGCAAGAACATCTTTGCGCTGCTTCCTTGTGCTGTGATGTGCCTCGTCTACTGGCACACTTCCCGTCGATCAGGCAAGCGACTGCGGTACTTCAACGAGTGCGAGATCGGAACGACGTCGGCTTTGTTCGCGCGGGTCGAGGCAACGACACGGAGTTCGAGCAGATTCGAGTTGGCGAGAGACAACGCGGTTCTCGCGAGTTGGCTGAACAGCAGCCTGATGGATCGCGCCCTGGCTTCGATGAACAATGCGGCGGCGCGGCGATGGTTTACCTACAAGCTCGATCTGATGGGGGTGCTGTTCCTGTCGGCCATCGTGGGTTCAACGGAATTCGTCTACGCCCAGGGCGGCCTCGGCCTGGTCAATGTCCTGGCGCTGAGTCTTTCCTACAGCCTGATTGCACTCTTCGCACGGTTGGGTAGTTGCCTGGTCGAACTCAGGCAGGTGCTGGACAGCGCGGATCGTCTGCTCACACCTCCGCTCCCCGCCGCGCCGAACCGAACGTGTCCGGCGATGAAAGACGACGCACTCGTGTCCTTCACCGATGTCGCATTCGTCGCCAGGCACACCGGCGCAGTGCTGCTCGAGAACCACACGAAGTTGTTCTATCGCCGTGACATCGTGGTGATCACGGGAGCCAGTGGGGTGGGTAAGTCGACCTTCGCAAAGCTTGTCGTGGGTACGTTGCGCCCGACCACGGGTGTCGTCTCTACGTTGGGCCGTACGACAGGATACGTGTCGGATTCGCACGACCAAGACGTCCTCCTGCTGACATCGAGCCCGATATTCAAGCCAGGACGATTGTCCGAGCACTTCCACAGCCCCTCACCTCAGGAACTGGCTCGCGTGGTCCGATACCTCGACGCTGAGGATGTCGTCGAACGACTACCTTCCGGGTTCGACGAAATAGTCCCCTGTAGTGGTCTGTTGAATCTGAGCAAGACGGAACTGCAACGACTGGCACTGCTCGACGTGGTGATCAATCCGCCCGCGATTGCGATTCTCGACGAAGCCACGTCGGAGTTGAGTGCCGAAGCGGAACTCTCCGTATTGCGTGCTCTGACCTCTGCACTTCCGGACACCCTCTTCTTCATCATCACCCACAATCGCGAGCTGGCGAGACTCGCTAACCGAATCTTCCATTTCAACGATGAAAGACGTCTACTCGAGATTTCGGGCGAGCCGCCCGCAACAGCCATCGATCGACGCTCGACCGACAAGGAGGAAGTCGATGGAATGGCAACCCCAGCGAATTGCATTCTGTGACAGCCATAATGTTTCGCAGCCGCACCTCCCACTGATGGACATCGCTCACTGGGATGCAGTCCTCCAGAGAAGGGAGATCGGGAACTACGCGCTGCACCAAGAGCGCGCCTATGTCGGCCCGGGATACTTCTATATGCCGGTGTCCGACAAGCCCGACGAAGGGCGACTGGCGGAGTTGCTGGAGCTGGCTTCCGCCGCCGACTGGTTGTTGATTCCCTCTCTTCTCAGATCCCAACGCTTACCCGATTCCCGCGTCATCGCGGTTCCGTTTATGCAGGCAGCGTACTTTCGGTCGTCCGGACGTGTGGATTCGACTTTGCGAGCAACCGTCGGAGATCGGCAATACAAGGCAATCAGAAAGCTCACCGCGAAGGCCGAGGCGGCGTGTGAAACCCAGATACACCGCCTGTCAGAGCTGGCGGACGGCGACCGTGCGCTGCACGATTTCGCCGTTCTGCAAGCCCTGAATGTGGCGAAATATGGGCACTCCAGGAATCTATATACTGCCGACGTTCTGCGAATGTTGGCACGTTCGTCGGAAGGAACAAAATACTATCTGAAGCTGGACTACGAGAAGTCGACCAATGCCCCCGTAAACGGATCGCTGAGCTATGCCGACGACGAGCGCGGTGTGTTCACGATGCTCGTCCAGGGGCTGGACCGTGATCGAATCCCGCGGGGGCTCAACCTGTATATCACCGACTACTACCAGTTGTACCAGTTCGCCGATCGGCTGGGTTTCGAGGACATCTGCCTGGGCCGCGGCGCAATCGAGAGCAAGGTCCGGGTTGGCGCAAACCATATTGTCGACCTGGACAACTGGCTGATTCCGGTCAACACACGCCAGAGGCAAGCGATGCACGACTATGCGATATCAGGGTAGGAAACCATATGATCAGCGAAATATCCTGGGCGGACGGTAGCTTCGTCCGATACGACGAGATGACTGTCTCACCCGCGACTCATTCATTGTCCTATGGGTCCTCGGTGTTCGAAGGTATCCGTAGCTACGGCGGGAACATCTTCAAGCTCGACGATCACCTGGACCGGCTGCGGCGGTCTGCTGACGTGTTCGGGCATACTGTGCCGTATTCGAATGCAGATCTGGCCGATGCGTGCTACGAGTTGCTGAGAGTGAACGAGCTGAACGATGCATACCTGAAGTGCCTCGTTTTCTACGACGATTCGGATGTCAGCTTCAGGGCGCAAGGATGCTCCAGTCGGGTAGTCGTTTTTGCGCTACCCTTTCCTGCGAATTCTGCACCAGCGAATTATCGGCTTGCGACGGCAACGTGGAGGCGTGCGCCGGCATCGTGCCACCCCTATCAGGCGAAAACATCGTCGACTTACGCGTTGAGCTTTTTGAGCTACCGTCAGAAAGCCGATGGCTATGACGACGTCATCTTCCTCTCGGCAACCGACACGGTGTGTGAGTCGAGCGGTTCGAACGTGTTCTTCATCAAAGGGGACGCCTTGTTCACACCCACGACGGAATTAGCGCTCGCCGGAATTACCAGGAAGGTGATCATCGACGATCTGTCTCCGCGGCTGGGCGTATCCGTCACGGAGCGCAATATTTCATACACGGAGCTCGGATCGTTCGACGGCGCGTTCTTGTGCGGAACTGCGATGGAGATAACGAGGATTTCCTGCATCGACGAGATCCATTACGAGACGGCTTCGTTGGCTGATGCGCTCGCAACCGAGTATCAGCGCCTGACGAACGGGAGGTCGGCGCTGTGAAACCGGGGCTCCCGACCTCACTTAGGGTGCCCCCGGAGGGGAGCACCCATGTCGATACTGCGTTCACGGGTGGGAGCCAACCTCGGTCTCTCGTTCACCCCGGGAGTAGGGCGCGCACGGCCTCGATGGTGTCGGCGTCGGCGGGGTCCTTGTCGGGCCGGTACCGCAAGACCCGGCCGAATCGGAGCGCGACGCCGCCGGGGTAGCGGGAGCTGACCTGCACGCCATCTAGTTCGATTTCGACGACGATCCTCGGGTGCAGGAACACGGTGTGGGAGTCGCGGGCGCGTTCGTGTCGGGGAAATTCGTCCGTCTGCCACTGCAACAACGCGTCGGTGAGGCCCTTGAATGTTTTGCCGACCATGATCGGATCACCGCCGTCGGGGTCGCGGGCACCGAGATGCAGATTGGAGAGGTAGCCGGTACGCCGGCCGTAACCCCACTCGGCGCCCAGGACCACCAGGTCCAGGGTGTGCTCCGGTTTCACCTTCTGCCACGCCCGACCGCGACGCCCCGCCGCGTAGGGGGCCGACAGTGACTTCACCATGACCCCTTCGTGCCCGGCGGCGAGGGCGTCGTCGAAATGTGTTGCCGCTGCATCGGCGTCGGGTCGGCGCAGCCCCGGGATGCGATGCTGCGGGGCCACGGTTTCGAGGGCGTCGAGGCGCTGCTCGAGTGGGGCGTCCAGCAGGTCGATCCCGTCGAGATGCAGGCAGTCGAAGAAGTACGGGTGCAGCAGTAGCTCGCGGGCACTTTCCGCGCCGAACCGGCTCATCGTTTCCTGGAAGGGGCGGGGACGACCGGAGTCGGTCAACGCCAGTGTCTCACCGTCGAATACCGCGGACTCGCAGGGGAGGTCGGTGACGAGTTCGACCAGTTCGGGGACACTGCCGGTGATCTCACGCAGCGTGCGGGTGAAGATGTGGACTTCGTCGCCATTGCGGTGCACCTGGATTCGGGCGCCGTCGAGCTTGTACTCGACGCTGACGTCGCCGCCGAGTTCCGTCCAGGCGTCCGCGAGGGATTCGGCGGGAGAGGCCAGCATCGGCCGGATCGGCCGACCCACCTCGAGCCGGAACGCGCTGAGTGCCTCGACGCCGCCCGCGAGCGCCGCGGTAGCAGTGGCCGGCAGCCGCCCCGACAGCATGAAGGCGCGCCGAACCGGTTCCACGGGCAGAGCGGCCGCGGCGGCGATGGCGTCGGTCATGATTCCTTCGAGTGCGCCCTGTCGCAGATCTCCTGTCAGCAGCCGAACGAGAAAGTCGCGTTCGTCCGGCGTCGTTCGGGTGAAGAGGTCGGTGAGCAGACTGCGTCGTCGTTCCGTCGAGCCCGATCCGGAAGTCCTGGCCACCTCGGTGAGCAGACCGTCGACTTCGGCGACGGTCACGGTGGAGTGATCCGCGGGCGCGGCTGGGAGGTCGGCGAGCGTCCGCCAGCCGATGCCGATACGGCCCTGCCGCAGTTCCCCTGAGAGCCAGGCCACCACGGGCTCGACCTCTTCGGGTTCGAGGTCGGCGAGCAGTGTGCGCAGCGCCTCGATCTTCACCTTGCGGGACCGGGTGGCCCCCACAGCACGCGACGTGTCCACGATCCGCGAAACCAGCATTCCCCGACGGTAGCGGGATCGATGCTGCGGCGCGCGGCGTTTCCGGCCTCGCGAGGATCAGGGGTCGGCGTGCAGCACCTTCGGCCCGAGCAGGTGACACACCTGCAGGGCGAGTGCCACGTCGAACCGATCGTCACGGATCGTGCCGCGGTCGTGCAGCACCTTGGCCACCCGGTACTTGACGGTGTTGCGGTGCGCTGTCAGCAGCTCGGCCGTGTGGACGTAATTCTCACCGGTGAGGAAGCTCGCCCGCGGTTATGACCATCAGTTCTCGAGATGCTTCAGCGCCGACTGGGCTGCGTTGAAACCGCACATGCCGTGGACACCGCCCCCCGGCGCGGTCGCGGAGGAGCACAGGTACACCCCCGGGATTCCGGTGGAATATGGGTCGAGGCCGATGCGGGGCCGCATCGCAATCTGCAGTGCGGTGTTGGCGCCCACTCCGATGTCGCCGCCGATGTAGTTGGCGTTGTACTGTTCTATCTGCGCCACCGAGCGCACGTGCTGCCCCACGATGCGATCCCGGAACCCGGGTGCGAACCGCTCGATCTGGTCGATGATCGCCTGCGTGGCATCGCCCGAATACCCATGGGGGACGTGCGCATACGCCCAGATCGGGTTGATATCCCCAGCAGAGCGGGACGGGTCCGCGAGGTACTGTTGCCCGACGAGCACCGTCGGCCTCGCGGGCATGACACCCCGCGTGATCTGTCCTTCGGCCTCGGCGACCTCTTCGAACGTTCCGCCGAGATGCAGCGTCCCCGCCGCGCGGCAGTGCTCGTTGGTCCACGGAACATGGCCGTCGACGGCGAAGTCGACCTTGAATGCCGCCGGCCCGTATTTGTACCGGCGGTAGGCGCGGGCGACCCTTCCCGGCAATCGATCACCCGCTATTCGCAGCACCGCACGCGGCGCCACGTTGAGCATCACGAGGTCCGGTGAGCCCAGCGAATCGAGCGAATCAACGTACACCCCGGTCTCGATGGTGCCGCCGAGCTTGCCGAGCAGCGACGCCATCGCGTCGGTGATCGACCGGGAACCGCCCTCCGCGACCGGCCACCCGTACGCATGGCCGGCGGCGGTGAGCATCAGACCCACGGAACTGCTCATCGGGGTGTGCAGCGAACTGAACGCGTGCGCCGCCACCCCGCCGAACAGTGCTCGTGTCTCCGGTCGCTTCCACCGGCGGGCCGTCAGCGCCGCCGGGGCGAGCGCGTTGACGCCGAACTTGGTGAGCTGCACAGGATGGGCGGGCCAGTGCGCGATCGGACGGAACACGTCACCGGTCAGCTCGTCGAACGACGTCGACAGCCGGCCGAACATCCGCTGCCAGGCCTTGCCGTCCTCACCCATGTTCGCGGCGGTGCGGTCGATGTCGCGCCACAGCACCCCGGCCGATCCCGAGTCGAGGGGGTGGACCAGGTCGATCTCCGGCCACAGCCACCGAAGTCCGTAGTCGCCCAGACCGAGCGACTGCAGAAAGGGCGAAGCCACCCCGGTGGGGTGGAACGCCGAGCAATCGTCGTGGATGAGGCCCGGGAGGGTGAGTTCGGAGGAGCGGGTGCCGCCACCGATCGTGTCCTTGGCCTCGAGGACCCGCACCGACACCCCCTGTCTGGCCAGGTGGATGGCGGCAGCGAGCCCGTTGGGCCCGCTGCCGACCACTACCGCAGTTGTCACGAGGTCGTCCTCACTTCAGTGCCGTCGGCTTCGGCGCCTCGGTCACCACTTCGTGCGCGCTTTGCGAGGCATCCCGCCAAGACCATTCAACCTCGAGGGGGATGGGCCCGTAACCAGTACACGGCGACGCCGACACCGAGGACGACGGTGCCCCACACCACCGAGGGAAGGGGAAGGAACGCGGCGAGGATCAGACATCCGGCCGCACCCGTCGCCGCGACTAGCCGGGGCCATAGCTGGCCAGACAACGTCCACGCAGAGGCGTTCGCGATCAGGTAGTAGACCAGCACGGCGAACGACGAGAACCCGATGACGCCCCGCAGATCCGCTGTCGCGGCGAGGACAGCCACGACGGTTCCCACGGCCAGCTCGGCGCGGTTCGGTACCGAGTACCGCGGGTGGACGGCGTCGAGGAACCGGGGCAGGTTTCCGTCGCGGGCCATCGCGAACGTGGTGCGGGATACGCCGAGGATCAGCGAGAGCAGCGAACCGAGTGCGGCGATCACGGCGGCCACCCGCACCACGGGCTCGGCACCAGCGAATCCGGCCGCAGCGACCGCCTCGGCCAGCGGGTCGGTCGCTGCGGCCAGCCGGTCCGGACCGAGGACGGTCAACACCGCGACCGCGACCAGCAGGTACACGAGCAGGGTGACGGCGAGCGCAAGGGGGATAGCCCGGGAGATGGTCCGGCGCGGGTCCCGAACCTCTTCACCCAAAGTCGCAATACGGGCGTACCCGGCGAAGGCGAAGAACAACAAGCCGGCCGCTTGCAGAACACCGGTGATGCCGTATCCCCGGGTCAGTACCGGGCCGTCGAAACCCGTGTCGGTGGCGGTGAGGCACAGCAACACGACCAAGGCCAGGACGGCGAGGACGAAGAACACGATTCCGCGGGTGGCCCACGCCGATTTCTGAACACCCAGATAGTTGACCGCGGTGATCACCGCGACGGCGACGACCGCGATGACGTGCTCGTACCCCGGCCAGGCGTAGGCGCCGACGGTCAGGGCCATGGCCGCACAGGAAGCAGTCTTCCCGACCACGAAACCCCAGCCGGCCAGATATCCGAAGAAGGGGCCGAGCCGTTCACGGCCGTACACGTAAGTCCCCCCGGACTTGGGGTAGAGCGCTGCCAGACGGGCCGAGGAATTGGCGTTGCAGTAGGCGATCACCGCCGCGACCGCCAACCCGAAGAGCAACGCGCCGCCCGCCGCGGCAGCAGCCGGAGCGAGCGCCGCGAAGATACCGGCCCCGATCATCGACCCGAGGCCGATCATCACCGAGTCGAACACACCCAGTCGGCGTTTCAGCTGCGGCGCCGATAGTGGCTCGGTCATGCGGTCCCTTCCAGCGGTCGACGGTGGTCGGTGGCCGACGCTACCGCGCCCGGTCCGATACCGCCGACCACGCCGATCGGGTCACTCGCTGAATTCGCCCATCACCGGATGCCATTCGCTGACTCGCATGTTCGACACGAGTTTCGCCTGAACGAACGGATCCTGCTGGAACAGTCGAGTGACCGTTTCTTCGTCGGGCCCATCGGCGATGATGAAGGCGCCCGTGCCGTCGGCGAGGGGACCGGTCGAACGCACCACCTTCCGCCGGATCATTTCCGCGATCCAGCCGCGATGATCGCCCCGGTGATCGTCACGCCGCGACGACGTCTCCGGGTTGTAGGTGTATTCCACGACGAACAGAGACATGCTGTTCTCACTTCCTCAGGCGCTCCGGGCCCGTGCGCCTTTTTGGTTGCCAGAGCTACCAGAAAGGCGCACGGGCGGAGCCGTTGCACGGTAGATACAACCCTTCTCGGTCGAAAACGGGCGGTCAAGGCTCGACACGCCCCGAGTCGACGCCCCGGCTCACCACCAATGCTGCGACTCCGGCGCTGACCACCCAGAGGGTGAAGGGGTACAACGCAAGCCGTTCGGCGGTGCCGAACGACGTGCCGGGGACGACGATGGCGATGGTGCCGAGCATTCCCGCGAGGCAGCACGACCCCGTCCATACGGCGAATCCTCGCCACCGCTCGAGCAGCGCCACAGCGAGGAAGGCGAGTGCTGCGTTGCGGGCCACGAATGTCGGGGTGGCAACGATCTGGTGCAGGTCGGCGTCCACGTTGATGGGCACCAGTCCGGTCAGTGCCGCGCTCAGTGCGGCCAGCCCGAGTAGAGCCAGGGCGGTCACCCGCAGCCGCCCAGCGGGGAGGAATCCCCGCAATCCGAAGGCACCGACGATGATCAGCACACCGGTCATGACGAAAGCGCCGTTCATCAGCGCGTGGAGGGGTGAGCAGATTCGGGCGACCGCCAGTTGGGACGCGGATCCGTCACATCCCGTGGCACCGAGCTTGCTGATCGAGTCGGTAGTCGCCTCGTACCGTCTCGGCCACGCTGCTGCGGTGACCACCTCCGCGACGAAGTACAGCGAAATCAGTACCCACGCAGCGCCGCCTACGCGCACGGCACGGGCATCGTGTGCTGAGCTGATGTTCAGAACGCTCACCTCTTGTGAACCGTCGCGTGGTGCGCGGCCTCGACCCACGCTATAGACGCGCGATCCACTATCGTGTGATTGTTGACAATCTCAGGGCGCGACTCGACCATGTAGCCATGGCCTTGCCGACTACGCTTCCTGGACGGGACTTCGAGACGGAGGGACAGGACACGCGTGGCTGAGCTGACCGGTGTTGCCGCCGGCCTCCGCGCTGACCTGGCGGCGCGGGGCATCGACCTCGACACCGGGTCGCGCAGGCGGGCCGAGTACTCCTTCGACGCCTCCAACTATCGTGTGCCGCCGCTGGCCGTGGCGTTTCCCCGCACCGTGGACGATGTGGTGTCGATAGTCCGGGCATGCACCGAGCGCGCGATACCCATCACCAGTCGCGGCGGCGGTACCTCGCTCGCCGGCAACGCCATCGGCAGGGGAGTGGTCCTCGACTTCTCCCGGCACATGGCCGCCGTCCACTCGGTGGATGCCGCCGCGCGCACAGCCGTCGTCGAACCCGGGATCGTGCTCACGGACCTGCAGAAAGAGGTCCAGCTGGCGACGGACGGGGCCTTCACCTTCGCCCCGGACCCGTCGAGTAAGTCCCGCGCCACCGTCGGTGGTGCGATCGGGAACGATGCCTGCGGCAACCACTCCGTGCGATACGGGCGCACATCGGACCACGTCATCGCACTCGACCTCGTCACCGCCGGGGGACATCGGTTGACCGCGACCCGGAACGGTGTCCGCGCCACCGACCCCGACGACGCGTCCGCCGTGGGCGAAGCGGAACGGATCGGGACGGGACTGCGGGATCTGGCCGGCAGTCACCTCGGCGAGTTCCGGCTCGAACTCGGTCGGATCCCGCGACAGGTGTCCGGATTTAATCTCGCGAACCTGTTGCCGGAGAACGGATTCGACGTCGCACGCGCCCTCGTCGGCAGCGAGGGAACGTGTGCGGTGATCGTGGCCGCCACCGTGGCGCTGGTGCCGGTGCCCCCGGCGGCGATGCTGTTGTGCCTCGGCTACCGCGACCTGGTGGACGCGGCGCGAGACAATGCGATGCTCCTCGCGTACGCACCGGCGGCGATCGAGGGCATCGACTCGGCGATCGTCGACACCATGCGACACCTGCGCGGCGCCGACTCCGTCGTGGGACTTCCCGAAGGCTCGGCGTGGCTGTACGTCGATCTCGACGGGGACGATTCCGCCGAGGTCGAGAGGCGCGGCACCGAACTGGTGTCCAAGCTGCGGGCGGCGGGACGGCTCGTCGACGCCCGCGTGGTCGCGGATCCTGCCGAACGCGCGTCGCTGTGGCGAGTGCGTGAGGACGGCGCCGGGCTGTCCGCGCGGCTCGTCGAGGGCGGTGAATCGTGGACCGGCTGGGAAGATTCCGCGGTCGCTCCCGAGCAACTCGCCGACTACCTGGTGGACATCAAGGCGCTTCTCGCCGAGTTCCACCTCACCGGAGTGATGTACGGCCACTTCGGTGCCGGCTGCATGCATATCCGCATCAACTTCGATCAGCGCACCGAGGAAGGCCGGGACGTCATGTCGCGGTTCATCCACCGGGCGGCGGAACTGTGTGTCCGCTTCGGCGGTTCGATGTCGGGCGAGCACGGCGACGGACGCGCACGCTCGTCGCTGCTACCGCTCATGTACTCGCCGACCGTGATGTCGGCGTTCGCCCGGTTCAAACAGCTCTGGGATCCGGCCGCACTGCTCAATCCGGGCAGCATCGTCGATCCGGAACCACTGCTCGGAAGTCTCGCGCTCGACGGCGTCGACCCACGACCCTGGCAGACCACCTTCGACCTCACACCCACCAGTGAAGTGCCCGTCGCCCCATTCGTCCACGCGGTGCAGGGCTGTATCGGCGTGGGGCGGTGCCGCGCGTCGACGGGCGGCGTGATGTGCCCCAGCTTCCGGGCGACCGGCGACGAGAAGGACTCCACCCGCGGCCGGGCGCGTGCCCTCCAGGAGATGGTGCGCAACTCGCCGACGATCGCCGACGGCTGGGCCTCCGAGGACGTCAAGGAATCCTTGGACCTGTGCCTGTCCTGTAAGGCGTGCTCCACCGACTGCCCGGTGGGCGTCGACATGGCCACCTACAAAGCCGAATTCCTCGACCACCACTATCGTGGCCGCATCCGTCCACTGTCGCACTACTCGCTCGGCTGGTTGCCGGTGTGGCTGCGGGCCGCGGAACGGTCGGCGCCCGTCGTCAACAAACTCACCACCGGACGGCTCGCGAAGATCGCTGCCCGCCTGGGCGGTATCACCCCCCACCGAGAACTTCCGGAGTTCGCGTCGCGCAAGCAGATTCGACGCGAGGTCGGGAGCACGTCGGGAAACACGACCGCGGATGTCGTGCTGCTCGCCGACACCTTCACACGGGGTTTCCGGCCGCAGGTAGTCGGCGCGGCCACGCGGGTGCTCGAGCAGGCGGGGCTCAGCTCCCAGTGTCGCAGCGACGCATGCTGCGGCCTGACCTGGATTTCGACCGGCCAACTCGATCGTGCCAAGAAGACCCTGACCAAGGCGGCAGAGCTGCTCGACGACGGCACAGATCGTCCCATCGTCGTCCTCGAACCCAGTTGTGCTGCGGCACTGCGCAAAGATCTTCCCGAACTCGTCCACACCGACGCCGCACGACGCGTCGCGGCCAGGGTCCAGAGCTTCGCCGGTGCGGTGCTCGACCGCGTCGCGGCGGGGTGGCAACCGAGCGCCGCGCTTCCGGAAGACGTCACCGTGCAGACCCATTGCCACGAGTACGCGGTGTTCGGTGCGGCCACCCAGCGCAAGTCCCTCCAGGCAGTAGGTGTGGCTCGGGTGCGGGAAGCGACCGGATGTTGCGGCGTCGCAGGGAACTTCGGATTCGAGGACGAGCACTACGACGTCAGCATGCAGGTGGCCGAACAAGCCCTCGCCCCGGCCCTACGCGCAACCCCCGACGAGGCCACGGTCCTGACCGACGGATTCAGCTGCCACATGCAGGTCCGGCAACTCGAACCGTCGAGGTCGTCGATGCACCTCGCTGAACTCCTCGACCCGGGGCCCTAGGCGCTCCGCGCCCGTGCGCCTTTTTGGTTGTTCCAGCTACCAGAAAGGCGCACGGGCGGCGGAGCCGCCTGTTCGGTTCACGCTGATTCTGACGATGGCGGCGGCCGCGGTCGTGGTGAAGCGTGGAGGGGCAGATGTCCGCGCCGACAGGAGTGTCCTTCATGACCGAACTTCTCGACCTGAGTACCGACGTTCTCGTCATCGGCGGTGGGCCCGCCGGTGCGTGGGCGGCTCTGCGCGCCGCCCAGTCCGGCGCCGACGTCGTCCTCGTCGACAAGGGGTACTGCGGGACGAGTGGTGGGACGGCACCCTCGGGAACCGGGGTCTGGTACGTGCAGCCCGACCCGGCCGAGCGCGCCAAGGCGAAGGCCAGCCGCGAGACGCTTGGCGGTCACCTCGCCGACCATCAGTGGATGGACCGTGTCCTGCACCAGACATACGTCAACATGAACCTTCTCGGCGAGGAGGGAAGGTACCCGTTCCCCGTCGACCCCGACACGGGACAGCAGATCCGCACCGGACTGCAGGGACCCGAGTACATGCGCCGGATGCGGGCGTGGATCAAGAGGGCAGGCGTCCGGATCCTCGACCACTCACCGGCGCTCGAGCTCCTCATCGACGCCGACGGCGTGGTACGCGGCGCGGCGGGATACCAGCGTCAGGATCACCGCGATTATCGCGTCGCTGCCGGCGCGGTCGTGATCGCCAGCGGGGGTTGCGCATTCCTGTCCCGCGCGCTCGGCACCAACGTCGACACCGGGGACGGTGCGCTGATGGCGGCGGAGGTGGGGGCCACGTTCTCCGGGATGGAATTCTCCAATGCCTACGCCATCGTGCCCGCCAACTCGACCATCACCAAGACCGCCTACTACGGCTACGCCACCTTCTTCCGCGCCGACGGAAGCGTCCTCGAGGGTGCCGGCTCGACCAAGGGTCGCTCGGTGATAGCGCGCACGTTGCTGTCCGAACCGGTATACGCGCAGCTCGACCGCGCCGACGACGTGGTGCAGCGACAGATGCGACTGGGTCAGCCCAACTTCTTCTTGCAGTTCGATCGTCGCGGCATCAACCCGTTCACCGACCGCTTCGAGGTGAGCATGCTCGCCGAAGGCACCGTGCGAGGGACCGGCGGTATCGAGGTGGTCGACGACAGCTGCGCCACCACGGTTCCCGGATTGTTCGCGGCCGGCGACGCCGCTACCCGTGAGCGCATCTGCGGAGGGTTCACCGGTGGCGGCAGCCACAACTCGGCATGGGCGATGTCGTCGGGCAGTTGGGCCGGGACGGGTGCCGCTCGCTTCGCTCGCTCGGCCGGCCGGATTCGCGCGTCCGAACTCCGAGCGGTGGGCCGAGCGGGACTGCGGCCGACGTCGCGATCCGAATTGGACGCCCCGGCCGTCGTGGCGGCTGCGCAAGCGGAACTGCTCCCGTACGAGAAGAATCTGCTGCGTGACGGAGGACGCGTGCAGGGTGCCCTCGACGAACTGGAGTCGTTGTGGACGGCGGTGTCTTCGGGCCTCGGCGCCGACACCGGTGACCAACGGGTCCGGGCCCGGCAGGCGGCGGCGATCACTGCAGTCGGCCGCTGGATGTACCACTCGGCGCTGGCACGCACCGAAACGCGGGGCATGAGCAAGCGAGCCGATTTCCCCGACCTCGACCCCGCCCAGCATCATCACATCCTCACCGGCGGCCTGGACGAAGTGTGGACCGCGGCCGGATCGCTCAAAGGTACAGAACTGCAGGTGGCTTCGTGATCGAGGTGGTGCTGGCCGAGGCGTGCATCGGCTGCGACAAATGCGTCGACGCATGCCCCACCAACGTCTTCGACCGCACCGAGTCGGGGGTTCCGGCGATCGCCCGCCAATCCGACTGCCAGACCTGCTTCATGTGCGAGGCGTACTGCCCTGTCGACGCCCTCTACGTCGATCCCCGGTCCACTCCGCTGCCGGACGGTCAGCACATCGCCGACGAGCACATCGGCCGCTACCGGGAAAAACTCGGATGGGGGAAGGGGCGAATCGCCGGATCGCTCACGGCGATTGGCCCCGCCCTGCCGCACGGCGCACCGCCGCCGAGACTCCGCCCGTGAGTGGTTGAGGAGTCCAGGGACTCGTTTACCGCTCACAGCGAGGAATACCGTCGTATCGTCGCGAGTTGGTGCTGTTGCCTGCACCGGCGAATCCGAGCGAATCGAGTAGATCGGAGCACGACGTGTCCGAGATGACCATGAGTAAAGCCGATCGTGAAAAGTTCCTCGCGGCACTCCATGTGGGCGTGATCGCGGTCGATAGGGAAGGTCGTGCGCCTCTCGCCGTTCCCATCTGGTACGGCTACGAACCCGGCGGTGAGGTCGCTGTGTGGACCGGGCGGGGATCGCTGAAAGAACGCCTGATCCGGGCGGCGGGTCGATACAGTCTCGTCGCCCAGGACGAGGCGCCGCCGTATCGGTATGTCAGCGTGGAAGGTCCCGCGACATTCGACGAGTCACCGACTGCCGACGACATCCGTGGCCTCGCCACCCGGTACCTTCCCGCCGAGGAGGTCGACGCCTTCGTGGTCCAGTCCTTCGACGCAGCCAGTGCCGTCCTCATTCGCATGCGGCCCGAGCACTGGCTGAGTGTCGACTACGGCAAGGGTTCCTGACACCCGAACGCGCAGATCAGCGCTCAGAAATCGACGTTATCGTCGGGGCCCTCGCCCGTGAGCGCGTCGACGACGGCAGCAAGGTCGGTGGTCGAGACCGCGCCGGCCGGTTCGCTGCGTCGGTCCTCGAGGCGGACCGGGCGCGACTGCTGGACGTGTGGACGTGCATCCGTCATGGGAAACAACTCCTTCTGCGAGTGCCCGAGCGGCCCGGGAGGAACCGCCTCGCCCCCCATCCTCCACCTGCCGTATTGCTCAGTAGTTACCAGCTAATTACTGGACGCTGCGTCCTGGGTAACGGAACACCGCCGGTCATGCCACCAGCCTCATTCTCACCACTCCTGGTTCTCACGCCTGTCTACCTCCACGATCCGCGACTTCGGTGGAAACCGCTGCACCGCCCACCAACTCGTAGGTCTGGCTGTGACGTTCGCCCGCAGATAGCTGATTTGGGCGAACGTCCGGGTACCGTCGACAGGAAGGACTGTTTTCGAGTTGTGGGGGAGGAATGGCATGGCACGCATACGCACGGCGGCAGAAGCAGAGGTCAACGCAGCCGAGCAGATGCAGCGACTCGGGTACCACGACGCCACCGCGCTGCTCGGTGGTGTGGACGGCGGTATCGACGTGTATTCGGCGCGGGCCTATGCGCAGGTGAAATGGCGCGGCGGACGCGCAGACCGGGCGGATCTGCAGAATCTGTACGGCGCCCGCGGCACGAGCTCCGGCCGCGACCTTCTGTACTTCGCGGCCGCCGGATACACCGAAGACGCCGTCGAATACGCCGAGGCACTCGGTATCGCCCTGTTTCGCTGCGAACCCGACGGCGAGACACCGCCGGTGGGCAGCCACGCTCCGAAGTTGATTACCGCCGCGCGTAACTCGGCGGTTGCGGTGGCGTCGGCACCATCGCAGGCGCAGGCACCCGGCAAGGCGTCGCCCGTGCTCTCCGTCGCCCGCACTGTCTGGGCGCGGGTCGCAGCATTCCTCGGTACTCACTGGCGCCTGATCGGCGCGATCGTGTGCACGCTGGTCCTGCTGATCGCCCCCTTCGGCGAGGGAGACGTCGGACTGCGCGTCTTCGCCACCGTCGCGAGTGTGGTCGGCGCCCCGGTGTTCTGGTTGCTCTACCTTCAACACCGACAAGTGCCGGGCAGGTAGCAGGGCTATTCGGTGGGCAGTGCCTTCAAAGACCTGACGGTGGCGACGCAGGCGCGCGCGGCCTCGGCGCCCTTCTTGACGAAGTGCTCCCCGAAGAAGGTGAGGTGCTCCTCGTGCTCGTGGAAGTGGTGCGGGGTGAGCACCACCGAGAACACCGGCACATCGGTGTCGAGCTGCACCCGCATGAGGCCGTCGATCACGGCGGTGGCAACGAACTCGTGCCGGTAGATTCCGCCGTCGACCACGAGCGCAGCCGCCACGACGGCGTCGTATCGTCCGATGAGCGCGAGGCGGCGAGCGTGGAGCGGAATCTCGAAGGCGCCCGGCACCTCGAAGAAGTCCAGCTGGTCCTTCGAGTACCCGAGCGTGGCCACCTCGTCGGTGAAGCCGTCGCGGGCGCGATCGACGATGTTGCGGTGCCACGTGGCCTGGATGAACGCGATCCGTCCCTGACTCTCACTCATGGTCTGAAACTACTGCACCGGTCCTAGCGTTGCGAACGCGGCAGGGCCGTGGATCGACCCCAACCGGACTCACCGGTGAGGTGCTCGAGCAACGGCTGGATCCGATACGGCAGCGGGCTGGTCAGGGCAATCGTGGTGGTGGAGTGAGTGATCCCGGGGAGATTGGCGATCTTCTCGAGCAGCTTCTGTAGTTCGGCGTGCGTCGACGTGGCCACGCGCACCAGCAGGTCCTCGCGGCCGGTCGTCGCATGAATCTCGATGACTTCCGGCAGATCGACGAGCCGGTTGCCGACCGCGGTGAGTTTGCCCTGCTCGAGTTCGAGTCCGACGAACGCCTGAATCGGAATGCCCACTTGAGCCAGGTCGAGGTTCGGGCGGAAGCCGGTAAGCAGTCCGCTGGTCTCCATCCGCTTCATCCGGGACTGGACGGTGTTGCGGGCGACGCCCAGCGAGTTGGCGAGTTCGGCCACGCTCATGCGTGAGTCCTTGCCGAGCAGTCCGAGCAACTGCACGTCGAGCTTGTCGATGCTGAGCACTTTGGGCACCTCCGGGAAGTGACGACCGTCACCTGTTGCGTGAACTGATCAGTTGATTCGATTTGCGTTGACCAAATCTTAGACCAGATACAGGATCAAGCTCACGAAATGCTCAACGCGACGGATCGGGAATCGCAGATGACTCAGCTAGACGACGCTCGTACCAGTGCAGCATCCTTTGATCTCGCCGACCGATACCGGGCCGACTCGGGCCCGGTGTTGATGACAGGTGTCCAGGCCATCGCCCGCCAGCTGGTGGAGCAGCACGAACGCGACCGCCGCGCGGGACTGAACGTCGCAACGTTCGTCTCCGGCTACCAGGGCAGCCCCCTCGCCGGCCTCGACCGCACCATCGCCGCGATCCCCACGTTGAGCACCGATCACGACGTCAAGTTCGTGCCCGGCATGAACGAGGAACTGGCCGCGACGTCGGTCTGGGGCAGCCAGGTGGACCTTCCCGCCGGCGAGCGTACCCACGACGGTGTCGTCGGCGTCTGGTACGGCAAGGGTCCCGGTCTCGACCGCGCCAGCGACTCCATCCGGCACGCCGCCATGTACGGCGCCAACGCCCGCGGCGGTGTCCTCGTCCTGGTCGGCGACGACCCCAACGCCAAGTCCTCCACCATCCCCTGCGCCAGCGAGCGGTCGATGGCCGCGATGGGCATGCCGGTGTTCTTCCCGCGCAACGCCGAAGAGGTCATCGCCTTCGGCCTCTACGGGGTGGCGTTGTCGCGCATCTCCGGCTGCTGGTCGGGCATGAAGATCGTCGCCGACGTGGCCGACGGACTCTGGACCCTCGACCGCAACTTCGCCGACCTCGACATCGTGCTCCCCGAGATCGAGTGGAACGGCAGGCCCTGGTCGTATCAGCAGCGCGTGCTGGCGTCCCCGCCCGACAGTGTCTACGCCGAGGCCGACCTCTACGGGCCGCGCTGGGCGATGGTCGAGGCGTTCAACGCCGCCAACGACATCGACCGGATCGAGGTGAACCCGCGCAGCGCGTGGCTGGGCATCGCCGCCGTCGGCACCGCCTACGACTCGCTGCGCCAGGCCCTGCTCGACCTCGGGCTCGGCGACTCCCAGCTCGAGGACGCCGGCATCCGCATTCTCCGCGTCGGCATGCCCTACCCGCTGGGCGCCGACAAGGTTCGCGAACTCGCTGACGGCGTCGAGCAGGTCCTCGTGGTCGAGGAGAAGATGCCGTTCGTCGAGTCGCAGCTCAAGGACATCCTCTACGGCGCCGCGAGCGCTCCCGCCGTGCTGGGCAAGAAGAACGCGCAGGGCAAGAACCTGATCCCCGTCGACGGTGAACTGACCGCCGCCCGCCTCACCGGGCCGCTGCGCCGCGTCCTGAAGGATCGGGTCGCGCTGACGCCGGCCCCGCCGCCGCGCCTCGAGCTGACCGTCCTCCCGACATCGCGCACCCCGTACTTCTGCTCCGGCTGCCCGCACAACCGGTCCACCGCGGTGCCCGAGGGATCGATCGCGGGCGGCGGCATCGGCTGCCACACCCTGGTCACCATGTCGGGTCGCACCGACAGCTCCGTCACGATGCTCACGCAGATGGGCGGCGAGGGCGCGCAATGGATCGGGCAGGCCCCGTTCACCGATGTCCCGCACATGTTCCAGAACGTCGGCGACGGCACCTACTTCCACTCCGGTCAGCTCGCCGTGCAGGCGTGCGTCGCCGCCGGCGTCAACATCACCTACAAGGTGCTCTACAACTCCGCCGTCGCGATGACCGGCGCGCAGGACGCCGAGGCCGGGCTGACCGTGCCGCAGCTGACCCACAAGCTGGCGTCCGAGGGCGTCAAGCAGATCATCGTCTGCGCCGAGGACCCCAAGCGGCACAGGGGTGCCCGCTTCGCGGCCAACACGCTGCTGTGGGACCGCACCCGTCTCGACGAGGCGCAGCGCGTCCTGCGCGACATCGAGGGCGTCACCGTGCTGATCTTCGATCAGCAGTGCGCCGCCGAGGCCCGCCGCAAGCGCAAGCGCGGCAAGCTGCCCGCCCGCCGTACCCGCGTCGTCATCAACGAGGCCGTCTGCGAGGGTTGCGGTGACTGCGGCGTGAAGTCCAACTGCCTGTCCGTGCAGCCCGTCGACACCGAATTCGGTCGCAAGACCAAGATCGACCAGACCAGCTGCAACACCGACTACTCCTGCCTCGAGGGCGACTGCCCGTCGTTCGTGACGGTCGAGCTGCCCGAGGAAGGCGCGCCGAAGACGTTGCGCGAGATCCCGGTTCCGCCGGAGGTCGGCGACCCCGATCCCGCCGTGTGGACCGGAACGCACAACCTGTTCATGGCCGGTGTCGGTGGTACCGGCATCGTCACCGTCAACCAGGTGCTGGGCATGGCCGCGTTGCGTGCCGGGCTGCACGTCGAGGGACTCGACCAGACCGGTCTCAGCCAGAAGGCCGGACCCGTCACGTCGCACCTGCGGCTCAGTGATCAGAAGACGCGTTCGGGAAGCTCGGCGCCGTCCAACCGGATCAGCCCCGCGACCGCCGACTGCGTCCTCGCTTTCGACCTGCTGACCGCAGCCGATGCCAAGTACGCCGGATACGGCAGCTCCGAGCGCACCATCACCGTCGCATCGACCAGCCAGACCCCGACCGGCGACATGGTCTACGACCCCGCCGTCCGCTATCCGGACGAGGACAAGCTGCTCGAGCGTCTCGACGTCTCGGCCCGCGAACTGACCGCGATCGACGGGCTCGCCGCCGCCACCGCATTGTTCGGCAGCACCGCCGCTGCCAACTTCCTGCTGGTCGGCGCGGCCTACCAGGCCGGCGGACTTCCCGTTCCGGCCCGCTTCATCGAGGAAGCCCTCGAAATCAACGGGGTGGCCGTCGAGTCCAACAAGGCCGCCTTCCACTGGGGACGCGTCGCCGTCGCCGACCGGGAGGCCTTCCTCGCCGCCACCACCTCGGCCGCCGTGCCGCAGCGCAGCGACACCGTCGTCCCGACGCACCTGTTCGCCGGGTCCACCCTCGGCGGTACGACGCGCGAGCTCACCGAACGCCGCGCAGCCAACCTTGTTGCCTTCCAGGGCGACCGGATCGCCGCCCGCTACATCGCCCTGGTGCAACAGGCCTGGGACGCCGAGCGCGAACTGGGTGACCGCACCGAGTTCAGCGAGTCCGTCGCCGCCGGGTTGCACAAGCTCACCGCCTACAAGGACGAGTACGAAGTGGCCCGGATGCTCACCGACCAGGCCTTCCTCGACGCCGCAGCGGGCGAGGTGCCCGGCGCCGGCAAGCTGACCTACAAGCTGCATCCGCCCGTCCTCAAGGCGATGGGTCGCAAGAACAAGATCGGACTCGGGCCACGCTCGCACGTCGCCCTCAAAGCCCTCGCCAAGGCGAAGTTCCTGCGCGGCACCGCCTTCGACCCGTTCGGCTACGCCAAGGTCCGCCGGCTCGAGCGTCAACTGCTCGCGCATTACGAGTCGACGGTCAGCGAACTGATCGCCGATCTCACCGCCGAGAACTACGACACCGCCGCTCAGATCGCCGCAGCACCCGACCTCGTGCGGGGCTACGAAGACGTGAAACTCCGCAATGTCGCCGTCTACCTCCAGCGTCTCGCCGAACTCGGCGTCGACACCTCAGCCATCACGATCACCACTCCGGAAAGGTCCTGAGAAAAGATGACTCTCACCGTCGAACGTACCGATACTGCGCTGCCCGAGAAGGCCGGTGTCTTCGGACGCACCGACTTTCCCGCCGACTCGGCACACGAGCAGGTCACGTTCTTCCAGGATCCCGCCACCGGTCTGAAGGCGATTGTCGCGATTCACGACACCACACTCGGACCTGCCCTCGGGGGCACCCGCTTCTACCCGTACGCCGACGAGGCCGCCGCGCTCGAGGACGTGCTGCGGCTGTCGCGGGGCATGACCTACAAGTCGGCGATCGCCGGAGTAGACCTCGGTGGCGGCAAGGCCGTCATCATCGGCGACCCGGCCACCGACAAGTCGGAAGCGCTGCTCGAGGCGTACGCCCGCTTCGTCCAGACCCTCGGCGGCCGGTACATCACCGCCGGTGACGTGGGAACCAACTCCGACGACCTCGACGTCATGGGCCGCGCTACCGACTACGTCGTCGGACGCAACACGTCCGCCGGCGGATCCGGCGACAGCGCGCCGATGACCGCGCTCGGTGTCTTCCAGGCCATGAAGGCCGGCGCCCAGGCCACGTGGGGGACCCCCAGCCTCGCCGGGCGCACCGTCGGCGTCGAGGGCACCGGCAAGGTCGGCTACCAGCTGATCAAGCTGCTGCTCGCCGACGGCGCATCCGTGGTCGCCACCGACGTCAACGCCGCCGCCCTCGACCGGGTGGTCCGCGACTTCCCCGAGGTGAAGGTGGCGTCGAGCGTCATCGATCAGGAACTCGACGTGTACGCGCCGTGCGCGATGGGCGCCACCCTGACCGACACCTCCGTCGCCGCGATCACCGCCGAGGTGATCTGCGGTGCCGCCAACAACCAGCTCGCCCACCCCGCGGTTGAACACGACCTCGGCGAACGCGGCATCACCTGGGTCCCCGACTACGTCGCCAACGGCGGCGGCATCATCCAGGTGGCCGGTGAACGCATCGGCACCCCGGCAGCCGACGTCCGCGCGCAGGTCGAGAAGATCTTCGACACCGTCGTAGAGATCCTCGACACGGCCCGACGGAACGGCATCCTCGCCGGCGCCGCAGCCGACGCCGTCGCCGAGGCCCGCATCGCTGCAGCCAGGTAGGCGGCTCCGCCGCCCGTGCGCCTTTCTGGTTGCTCCAGCTACCAAAAAGGCGCACGGGCGCGAAGCGCCTATGGTGGTGCGATGGAAAACGAGTTCGTCCGCTGGACCGAGGACGGCACCGAGCATTCGGCGGTGTGGCGGTCTACCAGCGGTGCGAGGCCGCCGAAGAAGATCCGGGTGGCAGACGACACCATGACAGCCGACGAGGCCTACCGTCTCGCTTGCGAGGGGACGGCGCTGTTGTGGCGCGGCGACTTTCACAACGCCCGGCAACTGTCCGTCGCCGTCGCGAAGCGGACCGACCGCAAACCGCGGAAGGCCTCGGACGACCCCGCGACCGCCTTTCACCTGCACCGGCAGACGCAGTCGAGGCGGGCGGGCATTCTCGGCATGCTGCTGGTCCCGTTCGACGCCGATCAGTCCGTTCCGTTGCGACGGGCCCCCGACGTGCGGCAGGCCGTGCTGGAGGCCTACGGGCCGAGCGATCGGCCCACGGTCACCACTCTGCGCGACCTGCTCGGCGCGATCGGTGCCCACGAATGGCAGAAGAAGGGCGTCGACATTCCGGCCCTGGGCGCCCGAATCCACCCCGGGTACGGCGTGTTCTCCCCGATCCGCGGCGAATACGTCGACCTGGTAGCGGATACCCCGCTGCCGTCGCTCGAGAAGGCATTCGACATCGGCACCGGAACGGGCGTGCTCGCGGCGGTACTCGCCCACCGCGGCGTAAAGAAAGTGTTTGCCACAGAGGTTGATTCGAATGCCCTCGCCTCCGCCCGGGCCAACCTGGAGCGACTCGGCTACTCGGACCGCGTGCAGCTGGTGGAGGCGGACTTGTTCCCTGAAGGTCGTGCGCCCCTGGTGGTGTGCAATCCGCCGTGGATCCCCGCGAAACCCACCTCGCCCATCGAGTACGCCATCTACGACCCCGACAGCGCGATGCTCCGCGGCTTCCTCGCGGGTCTGACCGAGCACCTCGAACCCGGGGGAGAGGGCTGGCTCGTGCTCTCCGACATCGCCGAGCATCTGGGACTGCGCAGCCGGGACCAACTTCTGGCCCTCTTCGACGAAGCCGGACTTACTGTCGCCGGACGCCGCGACGTGACACCGCGGCACGGAAAGGTTGCCGACCGCACCGACCCACTGCATGCCGCGCGCGCTCGGGAAGTGACGTCGCTGTGGCGGTTGGTGCCCTCGACGCGATAGTCCGGGACGTGGCGCACCGAGAAATACCCGTGCGCCATAGGGTGGTGAGTTGTGCCGCCGCCTTATCCTTCTTCGCCTACCCGCTTCCAGGGTGTGTTTCCTCGGGCACGGGCGTTGCCGCCGCCGGTGAAACTGCTGTTGTCGTCGATGGTCTTGTTCAACGTCGGCTTCTATCTGGTGGTCCCGTTTCTCGCCGTCCACCTGTCCGACGACCTGGGCTTCGCGGGTTGGGCCGTCGGGCTCGTCCTCGGTCTGCGGATGTTCAGCCAGCAGGGCATGTTCTTTCTGGGCGGCAGCGTGGCCGATCGGTTCGGCGTCCGCCCGGCCGTGCTCGTGGGGATCGCGATTCGGGTGGTCGGCTTCCTGGTGCTCGGGTTTTCGGACACGATGATCGCGGTGGTTGTGGGCGTGCTGCTGATCGGTGTCGCCGCCGCCCTGTTCGCCCCGGCCGTCGAGTCGGCCAATGCCGTGTACGGCAGAAAGCTGCAAGAGCAGGGCGTCATGCGGCGCACGGATCTCTTCGCAATGGAACAGATGTGCAGCCGCACCGGAACGGTGATCGGGCCCGCCCTGGGCGCCGTGTTATTGGCATTCCCGTTCTCGTGGACCGCGGTCACGGCGGCGATGCTGTTTGCGGCGATGTGGGTGGGTTTCTACCGTTGGCTGCCCGCCGACGACGACGCCGCCGTGGGAGTGCGGGAGGCAACCACGCTGCGGTTCGTGTGGCGAAGTGTGCTGACCAACAAGAGCTTTCTGGTGTTCGCCGCGCTGTGCAGCTTCCAGTTGCTGGCCTACAGCCAGCTGTATTTGATGTTGCCGGACCAACTCGAGCGGGGGCTCGGCTCGCAGGCCGCCCTCGGCTGGTTCTACGTCGGAGCCGCCGTGTTCGTGATTGTCGGTCAGACTCCGACGGTGGCCTGTGCCCACCGCATCGGGCACCGGGCGGCAATCCTCGGCGGGCTGACCCTGATCGCCGTGTCATTCCTCGCTCCGGTGGCCGGCGTCGGGCAGGCAGCTACGCCGCTGGTCCAGATCGTCCTGTTGGCAGTGTGGGTGGTCGTACTGCACCTGGGTCAGATGCTGATGATTCCTCCGATGCGCGACACGATCGGCGCCCTCGCCGGCGAGGCCAACCTGGGTGCGCACTTCGGGATGCTCAACACGATCGGCGGGGTGCTCTGCCTGCTCGGGTCGCTGGCGGTGGGGGCGATCTTCGACCTCGTCGATCTCGGTCGTGTCCCAGCGGCCACCTCCTGGGTGGCGGTGTCCGCTGCCGTGTTCGCCGCCACCGCCGCCCTCGCCGTGTGGACGGCCCGCGCCGGAGCCGTGCGCGCGATTATGCCCCGACGGGTGTCCGGTTGATCCTGTCGACGAACTGGTCGAGAACGAACGGGATGGTCAACGGGTTCGGCATCGACACGGCATCGCTCACGACGGGATCGAGTCCGACGAGCCCACCGGATCGCACGACCTCGAGATTGGTGAACGCCGGCAGGGACGTGAGTCGCTCGCGGGCCGCGTCGTAGTTGTCGACGAGCAGCACATCGCCGTCCAAGAGGTCGAGGTTTTCGGGGGAGACGTCAAAGTAGAGCGCGTTGTCGAAGCGGGTGCTCAATGCGGCGGGCAGCACGAAACCGAGCTGGGTGAGCAGCTGGCTGCGAGCAGCGGAGGGGCTGAAGGCACGCAGCGACCCGTCACCACGGACCGTCACCAGGACGGCCGACTTGCCGGCGAAGTGAGGGTTGGCGGTGCGCGCGCGAACGACGGCTTCCTCCACCTCACGGACCTGCTCGGCGGCGCGTTCGGGCAGCCCGACCGCGGCACCGATCCGCTGGGTCACCTCCTGCCACGGCAGCACCCAGTCGGTCTGATCGGCCGCGTGGAGCACGGTCGGGGCGATAGCGCTGAGCTGCTGATACGTGCTCTCGTTGATCGCGTTGTTCACCGCCACGATGAGGTCGGGAGTCGATGCGGCAATCGTTTCGACGTCGAATGAGCTGGTGGCGTTGGCCAGCGCTATCGGGTCGGCCCCGCCCAGGCTCGCGTCGGCCCACTGGCCGATACCGTCGTCGACAGAACCCTTCCAGACCGGAACGAGGACGGGAATCACGCCGAGGGAGAGCAGAACATCGGCGTCGCCGATGCCGACAGCAGCGACCCGTGTCGGTGCCTGGGTCAGCGTCGTGGATCCGTGCACGTGGTCGATGGTGACCGGAAAGGCCCCCGGCTCTGCGCCAGAGGCGTTTTCACCGGCTGCGGCGGGTGACGAGTCGCTGTCCGAGCCGCATGCTGACACGGCAAGACCTGCGACGGTCGCGAACGTCAGGGACAACACGGCACGTCGACTGAGGGTGGGAGGCATGAGGCAGGGTCCTTTCGAGCACTTTGGGTACCCTAATATAAGCGACGGGCCGGGCGGCCGGTTGGGCGAGCACTCGGGCCCCGATGGCGACGGGTGCGGGCTGGGGACAGCACAGTGCGCCGTCACGGTAGTCGCAACTACCACAACGGCGCACTGGTAAGGGTCAGCGCTTCTTGACGTGCGAGACGATCTCTGGATCGACCTGCCCGTTCGACTTCGACTTCTTGTCGGCGCGCTTTTCTTTCAACGACTTACCGGACTTCTTGGACATGGAATTGCGGGGCGATTTGTCGGCCATGGACTCATCCCTGAACAGCGGAACCTGGACGGCGCCGATAGTGCCGACACTACGCCACATTTCGCGTAGACCGGACCAATCACAGAAGAGGGCCGTCAGGACGACGGGTCGTCGAAAAGGGTCTGCTCTTCCGGGTTGTTGAACAGCCCCATCTGCTCCGGCCGGGGCTTCGTTTCGGAAGCTGGATGAGGGGGCGGAAGGACGATCGTGCGCAGCGCGTCACGCAGATCCCCGACTACCCGCTCCCAGCCGTCGGCATGCGAATCGGACGTCTCGGCCATCGCAGTCTCGGCGTGCTGACGGAATTCGTCGGCGTCCCGGCGGAGCTGCGCGACCCACTCGGTGCCGGTGTTGAGCAGCGACACGATGAGGTCGCGGTCGTGACCGCAGACGTCGGCGACGACCGCGGCATCGGTACCGCCGTCGCCCTCGGGGTCGAGGTGGAACAACGTGAGCAGTTCGTTGGGCAGTTCGGCGGCCGTCATGCGGCTTTCGACGATGATGGCCGGCTCCTCGTCGGGGTCGTCGTCCCGGCGGAAGAACAGCTGTCCGCCGAACCGCGCCGCGAAGTCACCGTCGACGGTCCTCAGGAAGTCGGAGAACACCTTGCAGCTGTCGGTGAGGTGCTGCGGGACGAACGGATTGCCCGACACCTCGAGGAACGCCGACAACCGATCGTCCACCAGCACGAACTTGATCCGCGACCACGTCCGGTTGAGGTCCGCGGTGACCTCGGCTGCCCGGGTGCGGTCGCTGATGTCGTGGATGAGCGGCGCGAAGAGCTGAACATCCACCGAGTCGGCGAGCGGGCCGATGAACAGGATGGTGTTGCCGACCCGAATCGGAACGTCGCCGTCGGGGTCCCGCTCGGGTAGCAGGCCGAGCATCGGGACCAGGGACAGCGTGATCAGCTCGTGGAGATGCTCCGCGTCGCGTGGGACGACTGCTGCGGCGGGATCGAGCTGGGTGACCAGGGGCGGACGCACCGCGACGGGATCGAATGCCGCGGCCGGGTCGGTGCTGGATGTTTCGGTGCTCAGGAACGCCGGATGCGTCACTCCCCACACGTCCCGGAACGCGGCGACGGTCATCGCGGCGAGCTGATCGGACCACGACTGCTTCTTGTCGACGAAGAACGCGGGCGACCCGTCGTCCGCCTCGTCGTCCGGACCGCGGGTCGGTCGATTCCAGCCCAACTCGGTGAGGTAGTGCTGCTCGGCGTCCGACAACATGCGGTCGGGGTGCAGATAGTGGTTGGACGGCACCTCGCAGCGCACCGTGTCGCCGTCCCAGACGACGAATTGGATGCAGGGCATCAGTCCACGAGATTCGTCGAGCTCCTCGAAGCCCGATTCGAGTACCAGAAGGTCCTCGTCGTGCATCGCTGCCAGGTAGTCGGCGAGGCGACGCTGGAACTCGGCCCAATCGCGATTTACGCTGACGTCCAGATCGAAGTCCTGCATGTCTGCTCCGTCCGGCTCGGCCACGGGTCACCTACTTTCGCCCTACACGGTAGTCGCGAACGCCGACACCGCAGCGCGGGAGGGGACGAAACGCTCAGACGGGGTGCCCGGCGTCGATACGTCCGGTCAGCCGGTCGACTGCGGCGAGGAGGTCCCAGGACGTGCCCGGCTCCACCGCCACCGTCGTATCACCCCACACCAGGTAGCGACCGTCGCCGTCGATGTCGCGCCAGGCGAGACCGCCCACCGGTTGCGAGGAGTGCCGCCCACCCCGGATCACCGCGATGGTGCCCTGGCTCGTCGATGACTGCTCGAGCAGCTTCGTTACCGCACGGGCCCGCACGGACCGCTCTGCTGGTCCGGTCATCTCGGCGCGGGTGACCACGGTGCCGGGGGCGTGGCCGGCGTCGACGTCCGGAAGCTGGGCAATCAGCTGGCGGCCGAGGTCGTAGGGCTCGCAGCGGCGGAGCACCACTTCGGCGCCGGCATGCTGCTGGGCGGCGATCGCGTGCCCCCGGGCCGTCGCCCCGAGCAGTCGGATCGGGGTGTCGCTGCCCTCGCCCAGACAACCCGAAATCTCGATCCGCAGTTCCGGCTCGGCGAGTACCACGAGCGCGGCCGCGAGGTGGTCGTGTTCGGGACCGGAGAATTCGTCCCTGACTCTGCTCTGCTCGGCTGCATACTCCGCGGCGTCGGCTTGTCGGCTCCCACCACGGAAGGGAAACGGGAGACGATCCTGTCCGGTCTTAGCCCACAGCGCCGGGAATTGCCCGACGCTCAACGTCCACTGCGTCACGCTCAGCGGCCGATCACAGCCGGGGACACGTGGGGCAGTGGGCCGACGACCGGACTCCCAGGATCGATGTTCTCGAGATACGCGGGCTCCTCTGCGGGCGCCTGCTCACCGGTGCCCGTCGACTGAGACTTCGCAGCCGGCTTCTGGGCAGGCGCGGCTGCCGCCGCCTGGTGCGCGGCGACCACCCGGTGCGCGTACTGAGCGACCCCGCCGCCGACCGCGCCGGCCAGGGCCGCACCCGCCACGGACCCGGAGCCCGTTCCGGCGGGCGCATCGTGCTGTCGGGGTGCGTCGGTGACATCGTCGTGAGGGCTTTCACTTCGTCGGTGCTCGTTGCGGAAGTCCTCCGGGCGAGTGCCTTCTGCTACCTGTGGAGCGCTGGGAATCCCGTGTATTCCGTTGGGGCCGTGATCGAATCCGACGGGCTGGCCAGCGGCGGCGGCGTGCGTCGAAGTGATCTCGGCTGCGTCGGGCGTTCGAGCATCCAGGGTGGGGAGCTGTGCGCCCGCAGTCTGGTATGCCGACGAGTAGACAGAGCCCATCGCCGCTTTCGCCGCGTCCTCCGCAGCCACGGATTCGGCTTCACCGCTCCAATTCCACGGCATCACCCGCGTCCAGTCGGTGGCGTACCCGACCGGTTCGCCGACAGCCGCCCGGACCGCTTCGGCCCCGGCAATCGCCTCCCGTAGCGCCGCCCCGACGTCGCGGAAGCCTTCACCCGCCGGGTGCGCGCCAAGGACGTAGGAGTCGATTGCGGAGGCGGCAGCCCCGGCAGCGGGTCCCCGCCACCCGCTCGCGAGCGCACTACGGGTGGCGTCATGAAAAGCGGTGATCGAGTCCTGGAATCGGCGGCCGATCTCGTCCCAGGCGGCCGCCACCGCCTCGGACGTCGCCGGCGACATCGCCTCGACGGCGCCTCTGATCGCGCGGTGGTCCCACTGCTCCGACTGGAAGTTCTCGCCACTCGCCCGGTGCTCGTACTCGTCACTCATGTGAAGCCCTCCCATGCCGGCCACTCTCGGTCCCCGAATGGATCCCCCCGATCCGGCGGGAAGCAACCTTACAGGCGGCTCGACGCGTCACACCATCACGAATCTTCGCGACGGTACGGCGACGTTCAGCGCTGCGGACGGGTGGTCACCGGCGGAATGGTGATCACCGGACGGGTCGTCGTGGTGGTGGTCGGGGCAGGTTGGGCGGGAATTCCCGCTGCGGCCCGTGCGTCGGGCGCCTCGGTGGTGGTGATCACCGGCGCGCGCGTGACCGGGGGCTGGGTGACCGGGGGCTGAGTAACGGGCGCCCGGGCGACCGGAGGCTGGATGACGGGGGCAACGTTGACGGTGGGGCGAGGAACGATCGTCGCAACCGGGGCCGGCGGCAGGGGCGCCGCCGCGGGCGGCAACGTGGTGGTCGGGGCGGGCTCGGTGGTGACCGGGATCGCTCGCGGTGTGGTGAGGTCCGCCATCTGCCATGTCGGAGTCGGTGGCACGAAAACCTGGTAGGTCGCGGGCTCGGCGCTGTAAGCACCGGCGGCCTGCAAGCCCTCCGAGGACAGCGGGGGCGGCGCCACATACGCATTACTGCTGTCGAACACCCCGCCCGCAGCGCCCACCATGATGCCCGAGACCGCGGATACAGCGGCAATCGCAAGTGCCCCGATCGCTACGGTTCTGTCGTCCATTCGCTACCTGTCGTCGGCGTCCAAATGCGTCCACCATAGAGGGTGGCCTGCTCGAACGCCGCACGTGTACGCCCGCCGAGCGCATCCGGAGGGTTCGCTCGATAGTTGCCGGGTTCGGCGCACGTTGACGAGAACTCTTGTTCGGTACAGCCCCCACGATCACGATCGATCGGTGTCCATATCGCTCCGACCGGGGGTAATGATGTCTCTACTCGACAGGTTCTTCCGCCGCACGCCGCTGTCCGCACGAGCCGGGGTGGCTGTCGCTGCGTCCGCCATCCTCTTCGCGTCGTGACGGCTAACTCACCCGTGAGTACTTGTTAACAGCGGGGTGTGCAGAAGTGCTCACGGGTGTGGACTCACGGATGAAGCGGCCGATCTCCCGAATCGCCTTTCTGCCCTCGGGGAGCAGCCCCGCAGCGGCCTGGAAGACGTGCACCTGGCGTTCCCAGATCTGCAGTTCGCACGGGACACCCGCCTGGGAGAGTCGTTGCGACATCAACTCCGCGTCGACGTACACCATTTCCTGTGAACCGGTCTGGATCAGCGCGGGCGGCATCGCAGCGAGGTCGCCGTCCACGGGGGAGGTGGACGGTTGGTGCCCGCCGCGGGTATCGAGCCGTTCGATGAGTGTCGACAGTGCGCCGACCGCGCGCCGGGGGAACACCGCGCACAGGTCGGCGTTGGGGTGCGCCAGCTTGTTGACCGGGTCCAGGTCGGTCAGCGGCGACAGCGCGACATCCGCGGCGGGGCGGGGAAGTCCCTGCCGTAATGCTTCGAGCGTCACCATGAATGTAAGGAAACCGCCCGCGGAGTCGCCGGCGATGACGATCCGATCGGCGGTGTAACCGTGCGCGAGGAGCCAGCGGTAGCCGTCGACCCCGTCGTCCACCGCCGCGCGGATCGGATTCTGCGGGATCATCCGGTAAGCCACGTTCAAGGTGGACGCCTGGGATTCGGTCGAGATACGGGACACCATCTGCCGGTGCGAATTGATTCCGCAGCACAGAAAGGCGCCGCCGTGCAGGTACAAGATGGCCCGGTTGCCGTTCTCGCCGGCGGGGCGGATCCATTCGGCGCGGCAGTGGGGAAGTCGGATCGGCCTCCGCTGGGTCCCGCGGACGGGGCCGAGGGAGTACCCGAGATAGTCGACCACCCCGGTGGGCCACGGAAGGTCGGGGTAGCGGGCCCAGCCGTCGAGGAACGGCCGGACGGTGCGCCGGAGGGTGTGCGCGAGGGCAGCGGACTGCACGCTCGTCCCCACGAAGTCGCGCCGGGTCAGCGGTAGCGGCGAGGGGCAGAACTCCGCAGCTGCAGTGCTCATGGCCTGCCTCCTTCGGTCCGCGGTGGTCCGGTGACGCCCGTGGTTGGAGTCACCGTTTTTGCGCCGCACGATCTATATCGGAGTTGTGCGCACGGACGCTACGCCCGACGTACCATCCACAGGAAAGTCGTAATGGGATAGTGACCGAGCGGGGGTGAACGTCCAGGTGGGGATAATGCCGGTTACCGATTCGATATTCCTGTTAGGCGAATCGAGGGAGCATCCGATGCATGTCGGGTCGCTCGAATTGTTTACTCCGCCCGATGATGCCGGGCCCGGCTACGTGAAGACGATGCTCGACACGATGCTGTCGCACACGACCGTCGACTCCACGTTCCGGAAGAAGCCGCAGGGTCCCGTCGGCAGCGTCGGCAACCTGTGGTGGGCGGACGAGGGCGACAACGTGGATCTCGAATACCACGTTCGGCATTCGGCGCTGCCGGCGCCGTGCCGGGTTCGGGAGCTGCTCACGCTCACCTCCCGGCTGCACGGCACGCTCCTCGACCGTCACCGCCCCTTGTGGGAGATGTATGTGATCGAGGGGCTCAGCGACGGACGGTTCGCGATCTACACCAAATTGCATCATTCGCTGATGGATGGCGTATCCGGGCTCCGGTTGCTGCAACGCACGCTGACCACGGACCCCACGGTGCGTGATGCCCCGCCGCCGTGGAACTTGCCGCGCGGGGAGAAGAAACCGGACAGCGGCGGTGGTCTGGACCTCGGTTCGGTGTTCGGCGGCCTCCGCCGAACGGTCGGTGAGGTGGCCGGTCTCGCCCCGGCTTCCCTGCGCATCGCCCGTACCGCGCTGGGGCAACACGATATGAAGTTCCCGTACGAGGCGCCCAGGACCATGCTGAACGTCCCGATCGGGGGCGCGCGGCGTTTCGCCGCCCAGTCGTGGTCGCTCGAGCGCGTCAACGCCGTGCGTAAGTCGGCGGGGGTGAGTGTCAACGACGTCGTGCTCGCCATGTGCGCCGGAGCATTGCGCCACTACCTGACCGAACAGGATGGATTGCCGGACGCGCCGCTCATCGCCATGGTTCCCGTCTCCTTGCGTGACGAGAAGAAGGTGGACGCCGGAGGCAACTCCGTGGGTGTCACGTTGTGCAATCTGGCGACAGACGTCGAGGACCCGGCCGATCGGCTGTCGGCCATCTCGGCGTCCATGTCCCAGGGAAAAGAGTTGTTCAGCAGTCTCACCCCGATGCAGGCGCTGGCGTGGTCGGCGGTCAACATGTCGCCGATCGCCCTGACTCCGATTCCGGGCGTGGTGCGCCTCACGCCGCCGCCGTTCAATGTGATCATCTCCAACGTTCCCGGACCGCCGAAGACGATGTATTTCAACGGGTCCCGTCTCGACGGGCTTTATCCGACGTCGGTGGTGCTGGACGGGCAGGCCCTCAACATCACCCTCACCAACAACGGTGGCAATCTCGACTTCGGGGTGGTGGGATGCCGACGATCGGTTCCGAGTTTGCAGCGGATCCTCATCCACCTCGAAACGGCGCTCGCGGAACTCGAGAAGGCGCTGTTGTGACGTGACGTTGCTCGAGCTGGGGCGCGGCGTGGTCAGCCTCGCCGCGACTCCTGCTCGACCAGCGCGCGCTTCGACTCCTCGTGCAAGACCTCGAGAAGTTCGTGTTCGACGTCCGCGAACTCCGGGGACGTCATCATCGACAGCTCCCGGGGGCGGGGCAGATCCACGGTCACCTCACGCCGGACGGTGGCCGGTCGTGCCGACAGCACGACCACCCGGTCCGACAAGTACACGGCTTCACGAATGTCGTGGGTGATCATCAACACCGTCCACCGATAGCGCTGCCACACCTCCTGCAACCAAGCCTGCATCTCGGTGCGGGTCAAGGAATCCAGGGCACCGAACGGTTCGTCGAGGAGGAGAACGGGGCGCTCCTGAACGACGGTGCGGAGCATCGCAGCGCGTTGCCGCATCCCGCCCGACAACTGGCTGGGTCGCGCGTCCTCGAACCCGGCGAGGCCGAACACGGGGAAGAGGGCGCGGGCGCGTTCGCGTGCGTCACGTCGGGGCATGCCCTGCACCTCGAGACCGAGGGTGGTGTTGTCGAGAACCGTGCGCCACGGGAACAGAAGGTCCTTCTGCGGCATGTAGGCACACTGTGCCGAACCGCCACCGGCCGCGGGCACCGGCGTGCCGCCGATCGTGACGGTGCCGGAGTCGGGTCGGTCGAGTCCGGCGAGCATCGCGAACGCTGTGCTCTTCCCGCACCCGCTCGGTCCGATGACCGACACGAACTCGCCCGGTTCGACGGTGAACGACACCGTGTCGAGTACGGGCCGGACGCCGCCGCGAACCGGGAAGGCCTTGGACAACCCGCACAGTTCGACCCGCGCGTCGTCAGTCATTACGGCCCCTCTCGGCGGCGATCCACGGCGCGACGGCACGTTCGACCGCGAAGGTGAGCAGGTAGAGGCTGACGCTGATCACCGCGGTCACCAGCACCGCGGCCAACACCAGGTCGGTCCGGAACGAGTTCTTCTGGGTGGCCATGTAAATGCCGAGACCCGAGGTTGCGCCGACGTATTCGGCGAACACCGCTCCCACGACGGCGTAGGTGATGCCGATCCGCAGGGCCGTGAAAAAGCGCGGAATTGCCGAGGGCAGTCGGACGTAGCGGAACTCCTGCCAGCGGGACGCGCCCATACTGCGCAGCAGTGATCCGGCCTCCCGATCGGCCGCCGCGAACCCTTCGATCAGGCCGATCGTCATCGGGAAGAAGGTGGCGAGCGCGATGACGAGAATCTTGGGCAGCAAGCCGAAGCCGAACCAGATGATCATCAGTGGTGCGATCGCGATGATGGGCAGTGTCTGCGACACCACGAACAGCGGCACGAACGCGCGCCGCAGCCACGGCGAGAAATCGACCAAAACCGCGAGCGCCCAGGCACACAGCAGAGACACCGCGAAGCCGATGATGGTGACCTGAAGGGTGGCGGAGGCATGTCCGGCGATGACGTCGCGGGCACGCCACCCCTGCGCGACCACACGGAGCGGCGACGGCAGCACCTGCGGACGGATTCCGCTGACACTGACATAAATCTGCCAGGCGACCACCAGCGCCACGACGACCACGAGCGCAGGGAGTCCCCGCCGCAGGACCGAGGACGTCCCCGGCCCCGCGGAGCGAGAACTCGTCTCAGGGTGTGTCGAGGTACTCATTGGTGAAATATGTCGACCAGTCGGGCTCGGCGGTCAGCGGCGCTCCGTCGGGTCCCGTCAGTAAGCCGTGTTCGAACAGGAATCCCGAGTACCCTGCCCACTTCTCCGTGGTCTGTGTTCCGACGGTCCCGGCGGGATCTTTCATGTACTGGGACGAGAGCATCTGCTGGCTTTCCCGCACCAGCGACTCGTCCGGGAACGCACCGGGATTGGCGTCGATCAGCATCTGCGCGGCCTGATCGGGCTGGTCGGCCGCGAACTGGTATCCCCGCTGCAGGGCCTGGACGAACTTCCGTGCCTCCTCGGGGTGCTCGGCCATCCATCCTTCGTTGCCCTCGATCACGAGTGCATACGCGTCGGGAAATCCGAAGTCCGTGTAGTGGAAGTACCGCATCGGCGTTCCCTGGTGCTCGGCCTCGATGCCTTCCCACGCGAAGAAGGACACGGTGAAGTCTGCGGTGCCGGAGTAGACCGCCTCGTACGCGGACGTGCCGAGGGTGACGGTGGTGAACTCACCCTTGCCGCCGTCGTTGCGGATGATCTGTTTCAGCGTCGCTTCGCCGTCGGGGTCGGCGAAGCCCGCGTAGATCTTGCCGTCCAAGTCCCGAGGACGGGTGATGTCGGGGCGGTCCGCCCTGACCGCGATGCCCGTGGCCCAGTGCTGCAGAGGTGCGAGCACGGACTTCGTCTGGGCACCCGCAGCCTTGGAGAAGGTCGCCGAACTCTGGAAACTCACGCCGAACTCGGCATTGCCGGCGTCGACGAGCGTGTCAGGGGACGTGTCGTTGTACGGCAGAACCTCCACGTCGAGTCCGGCGTCGGCGAAATAGCCCTGCTCGAGGGCGACGAACAAACCGGTGTGATTGGTGTTCGGCGTCCAGTCGAGGGCGAATCTGATGGTGTCGTCCGACGACCCGTTGTCGGCGCACCCGGCCAGTACGGAGAGTGCGGACACGAGGACGACGGCTGCAGCGGCGGCGCGCTTCGTGCGCGCGAAGAGCGTCACGACTTCGGCCACTTCTGCTCGTTCAGGGCGGTATCCCAGAACAGGAGTTCGTACCGGCTGGCGACGACGAACGCCTCGATCATGGCCTCACGCTGCGCTTCGGTGGCGGCGTCGGCGGCAGCGTCCACCAGTTCGCGGGCGGTGGCCACGGCAGCGTGGAATTCCTCGGCGTCGTAGGTGGTCACCCACTGCGCGTACGGATGCGACGGGTCCGCGGAGAGCACCTCGCGGGCGCTGGCGGCGAGCCGTCGTCCCACGTCGGCGTAGATCCAGAAGCAGGGCAGTACCGCAGCCGCGGCAACCGGATACGGCTCGGTGGCGGCGACGGCCGTCAGGTAGGAGACGTACCCGAGGCAGGCCTGCGAATGCTGCGGCTGAGCGTCCGACGCGGGCAACTTTCCGCCGCTCAGCAGATTCTGATGCAAGCTGGCCTCGACGGTGGCTGCCGTGGCGGCGGAGTTGGCCCAGAATCCGGCCGCGACGGGGTCCGGAGCGTGCGCGGCCACCAGTGACAGCGCTTTCGCGTACCCGGTGAGGTACAGAAAGTCCTGTTCGATGTACGTGCGGAACACGTCCAGCGGAAGCGTGCCGTCACCGAGTCGGCGGAGAAATTCGAGCTCGTCGATCGCGTCCCGCAACACCGTGGTCCGGTCCCATAAGAGGTCCGTGAATCTGGTGTGCCGGCCCACGACGGCGGCATCATGGACAGAGCTGTTCACTACAATGACATCCCTTCGTCAGCATTACCTGAGCAGGTTCCCGGGTGTGATCTCAGCCCCGCCCGTGCGGAGCACCCCGTGTCAGAACAAGCCGACCCTAGCACCGCCCGCCGGGAGAGCGGAAAGCCCCGTTCACTCGGACGGCTCTGCGCATCGTTGGTACCTTGGCCGGAGATTCCCGGTGAGGGGGGTGTCCGTCGTGGAAGTCGAGAAGTCCGGCGACACGCTGGTCGTCCGCGCCCGCGACGGAGCGGTGTGCGGGCACGCCGACGGCGACGTCTACGCATGGAAGGGCATCCCGTTCGCGGCAGCCCCCGTCGGAGCGCTGCGGTTCCGGGCGCCGGCCCCACCGTCCCCCTGGAACGGTGTGCGCGACTGCGCCGTCTTCGGGCCCATGGCGCCGCAGGGGCACGGCACCGCCGTGCCGATCGACGCGGGACTCGAGATGGACGAGGACTGCCTCTCGATCAATGTGTGGGCCCCGGAACCGGACGGCACACCGCGGCCGGTGATGGTGTGGATCCACGGGGGTGCGTACTGCCTGGGAACGGCGGCGCAGAGCATCTACGACGGGCGGATCCTGTCCACCGTCGGTGACCTGGTGGTGGTGTCGTTCAACTACCGGGTGGGTGCGCTCGGCTTCCTCGACCTGTCGTCGTTCTCCACGGCCGAGCACGTCTTCGAGACCAACATCGGACTGCGCGATCAGGTCGCGGCACTGGCATGGGTGCGCGAGAACATTTCGGCCTTCGGCGGGGATCCGGACGAGGTGACCGTGTTCGGCGAATCGTCCGGCGCCGGATCGATCACCACACTGATGACCTGTCCGAGCGCGGAAGGACTGTTCCACCGTGCGATCGCGCAGAGCCCACCGGCCACCTCCGTCTACGGAAGCGAGCGCGCCGCCACGGTGGCCCGGCAATTCCTCGACATCCTCGGGCTGGCGCCGGAGGAGTCCGCCACTCTGCTCCGCCTTCCGTACGACCAGATCATCGAAGCCAGCGACACGCTGGTCAACGAGGTGCCCACCAAGATTCCGGGCACACTCGCCATGGCGCCTGTCGTCGACCGCGATTTCCTGCCGCGGTACCCGGTTGCAGCATTCCAGAAGGGGTACTCCCACCGGATCCCGCTCATCATCGGTTCCAACAAGGACGAGTCCTCGCTCTTCAAGCTGATGAAGTCGCCGTTGCTGCCGGTCACGTCCGATTCGGTGCAGGAGATGCTCCGGGCCATCGCCGCCGATCATCCCGACCTCCCCGCCAACCGGCTCGCCGACATCCTGGCCGCCTACCCGGACCGCGCAAAATCTCGGGGTGCGCTGGCGATGTCCCGAGATGCCGCGTTCCGGATGCCTGCCCTGTGGGTGGCGGACGCACACAGTCGTCACTCACCGACGTGGATGTACCGGTTCGATGCGGCCACCCCGATCCTCAAGGCTGCGCGCATCGGGGCGGGGCATGCCACCGAGCTGCCGTACGTGTTCGGCAACTTCGGCACCCTGAACGTCGATCCCACGTTCTGGCTGGGCGGGCGGAAGACGGCACTTGAGGTGTCCGGCCGCGTTCAGCGCCGCTGGCTCGCGTTCGTGCGGCACGGCGTTCCGGCGGCGTTGGACGGGTCGAAACACTGGGCTCCCTACGACGAGAACACTCGCGCAACGCTGCTGATCGACAGCTCCGACACCCTTGTACAGGACCCGGACCGCGAGATGCGCCTGGCCTGGGGCAACGAGGTGATGGGCTTCAGCTGACGGTCGCCGGGGCGTCCAGTTCCTTCAGGACCGGAAACGCGCAACAGGCGATACCGAGGACGAGCACCGGGACGGCGAGCACGAAGAATGTCGGCTGAATGCCCCAGGCGTCGATCATCGGCCCGGCAAGCAGATAGCCCAGCGGACCGGCAGCGTACGCGGTGGACGTCATGACGCCTGTGATCCGTCCGCGCATGTGCTCGGGGCTACGAGTTTGCATGGCGTAGTTGGCAATCGGGCCGACCGGCCCGAAGACGAGTCCCTGCAGCAAGGCCAGCGCGAGGATCGCCCACAGGGGCGGGAGAAACGCCATGGCCACCATGGCTGCGCCCAGGACGATCACCGCGACGAGCATGATCACCCGTCTGGACACGAAGGGGGAGAGCGGCCCGTACGCCAGGGCGCCCACGACTCCGCCGACGCTCAGTGCCATCAGCACCGAACCCAGCTGTGCGGGTTTGTCGAGTTCGGTGAAGTACACCGGGAACACGACGGACTCGACAGGCAGGTACAGCGCCACCACCGCCATGTCGACCAAGGCGATCGTGCGCAGAAGGCGGTTGCGCCACACGAACTTCACACCCTCGACGGTGCCGCGCCAGAGTGAGGTCGGCGCGGACGAGGCGTCGGGCCGGCCGGCATTGTCGAGCCGGAGGAAAGTGATGGTGACGATGGACAAGACGAAGCCGAGGGCGGTCACCCACAACGTGTTCTCGGCCCCGACCGTGGCGATCAGGACCCCGCCGATACCCGGTCCGACCAGGTAGGCCACGTTGTAATTGGCCTCGTAGAGGCTGTTCATTCGGTCGAGCGACCACCCGGCCGACGTCGTGGCTGCAGGCAGCATCGATTCCCTCGCCGCGATGCCTGCCGGGTCGAACGCGGCGCCGACTGCCGCGAGGACGGCTATGACCAGGACCGACAGGCCCGCCGTGTTTGCCACGATCGGGATGGCGGCAGCCGAGAGTGCGGAGAGGCAATCGGAGATGATGGAGGTGCGGCGCCGACCGAACAGGTCGACGACCGTGCCTGCGAACAGACTCGACAACAGAAGGGGAAGAGTGGCCGCGCCGGCGACCACCGCGGCGTCGGAGGCGCGGCCGGTTCGCTCCAGCACCAACCACGGCAACACGACGATCGCGATACCGTTCCCGGTGGCGGAGAACAGGGTTGCCAGATTGAGCAGCACCAGAGGGCCGAGCCGGCGAGGCGCTGCCGTCTCGGTGGCGGTCACGGCTGAGTCCTCTGGTCGGAGTGAAAAGGTGTCTACTCGACGCTAACAGCGCCGCCGAGACCGCCGCGACCCATTTTGTACTCGTCACTGATTGCGCTGCAGCGTCAATTCCGCGAGGGTCCGAGCCCCCGCACAAGGATCGCCCGTACCCGAACGGTTCTGCACCCACCAGGTGATCACTCCGGAGTAGGCGGCGGTGATTCCGCACGTCGCACTGTCACCTGGCCGCCGGGCGGTGAAGGCCGACGCACCTGCGACGGAAATGGTGTCCACCTGGTAGCCGAGCCGATCGGCGACATCCCGCTCGCGCTGCAGCGAGTTGTTCTCGAACCAGCCGAACGTCACGTCGAGGGAACCGGCGTGCGACAACACCGTCCACATGCAGACAGCCCCGTAGAAGTACTGGTCGATTCCGTCACCGCCGAGCACCTCCGCGATCTTCTCGTTCGGGACCGCCTCACACTCGCGCAGCAGCTTGTCGAATCGGTCGGAGCCACCGACGCTCATACCTACACCTTCAGGGAGGGGAGTGCCGGTGATCGAGTTACCGCACCCGGTCAGCAGGAGCACTGCCGCGACAACGGCGGCGAATGTGCGGACGGCCCTCATTTCGCCTTCTTCAGAGTGAGGTCGACGAGAGCGGTAGGAGCCGCGCACGGATCGGACGGTGTGACGCCGACGCCGTACCGGACCAGCCAGTGCACGAAATCCGCCCCCGTCGCCACCGCCACCTCGCAGAATCCCTCGTTCTGTGAGGAAAACCCCCGATGCCCGGCGATGTCGAGGTCGTGGACCTCGTGCCCGATTCCCTGCGCCACCGACCGTTCCCGGTCGATCGGGCTGCCGCGGTACCAGGTGAACATCACATATCGGGCTCCGCCGTCGGCCTCCCAGCGGCATTTGATTCCATTGCGGGACACGGGCGTGAGCCCGGACATCCCCGCCCGCTCGTAGACCTCGCCGTCGGTGAGTGAGCCGCACTCGCCCACGAAGGCTCCCGGCCGGGCGGCCGTCGACGTCCGCGGAAGGGTGTCCGGCATGCCGGTATCGTCACCGTTTCCTGATGCGCAGCCGACCAGTGTGAGGGCGGCGGCAGCGGCACACATGCCGCGGACGGCCAGACGGTCCGACTCAGACGAGCTCCGCATAGCTCGGATTCTCGGCGATGTAATGCTCGACGTACGAGCAGGACGGAACCACGGAGAAGCCACGGTCCTTCGTGTCGTCCAGGGCAGCTTTGACCAGTTGAGCGGCCAGTCCCTGCCCCCGGAACTGCGGGTAGGTGACGGTGTGGTGGAAGTCGCGGACACCGTTCCTCTCGGCGTAATCGGCGTACCCGGCGAGCTGACCGTCGAGGAAGATCTCGAACCGGGACTCGGACACGTCGTGCTCTACCTTGACCGCCACAACCACTCCTCTGTTCGCATCGAGCGTGCAGTGCTGCGCACACTCGCAGATTACCGTCAGTCGGCGAGGTTGGTGCGCAGGAGCATGACGTTGTAGTCGGACCAGGTGGTGGCGAGGAAGTACAGATCCGATCCCTTCGACCACGGGTGCATGTAGGCGCCGTACAGCTCGGGCACGTCGCGGCTGCTCACCAACACTTCCGGTGCACTCCAGCCGGATTCGAGCCGATCGGACCGCCGCATGACCACCGAGTTGCCGGCGTCCGTGTACATCGCGACGAACTGGCCGAGGTACTCGTTGAACTGCACGGACAGCTCGCTGACGGGCCCTGGGATCACGGGGGCGGCAAGGGCGGCATTCGCCTTCACCCATGCCTTGCCGTCCCAGTACTCGTACGCGGTGAGGTTTCGAATCTCCGCTTCCGGCACCCGCGACAACCGTGCGTCACCCGAACGGCCGGACGGCGTGCCGAAGGCGTAGACGAAACCGTCGTGTTTGACGTAGGAGCCCATCTGGAAGTTCTCGGCACCGGTGCCGGGCACATTGGGACGCAGGGTCAGCGGATCCGTGACCCAGTTCTCGCCGTTGTCGACGGAGTACGCGATTCCCGACGCGTTGGTGTCCCATTCGCCGGGAGCGCCCCAGCTCCGCACGGACATGTAATTGATGTACTGCACGGGACCCACCGAAATGCCGGTGGTGGGGATGACAGTTTGCTCGACGCCCGGAATCTTCTTGCTCTGGATGATTTCCTTGGAATGATTCGGGCGGTCCACGGGCGAGTTGTCGATACTCATACCGTTGGCGAGATCGCGGTCGCTGCTGCGAAGCAGAATGTTGCTGCGCCAGTCGCCGACGAGCCCGCACAGGGGATTGTCGCTGAGGCCGACCGTATCGCCGAAGGCGGTGAGAACCTGGCCGGCTCCGTTGTCCCACATGATGCCGAGGTCGGTTCCGAGGACGCTGAATCGGAAGATCGTGTCGTTGGGACTGCGGGGCCCGGTGATGTGTGCGACGGCCTGCGTGTGGCCGCGTAGTTCGGGAAGGCGGCCGTCGCTGCCGTTCAGCCATGGAATCGGATTGATATCGTTGTTCGAGCTCGAACCCAGGCTGCCTGATCCGAGGCACGGCGCCGCCGTCGCGACGGAGGGTGACCACGCGAAAAACGTGCAGCTAGACGCCAATAGGGCGGGCATGGCCAGTGAAACGACACGGCGGAGCTTGGTCACGGGCGCACCTCTCTGCGACATTTCGAGCAGGTCCGGTCACGCTAGCAACACCTCAGCTGTCACACCAGCCCCTTGCATAACCATTTGGGTACCGTGACGGCCGCGGGAATCTACAGAATGGCGCCCGGGTTGAGGATTCCCAGAGGATCGAGCGCCTGCTTCACCCGGGCCGTCACATCCATGACGTCCTTACCCACTTGGTCGGGAAGCCACGCCTTCTTCAGCCTTCCCACCCCGTGTTCACCGGTGATCGTTCCCCCGAGGGAAATGGCGAGATCCATGATCTCGCCGAACGCGAGCCGGGCACGTTCGGCCATCGCGGCATCCGCGGGATCGAACACGATGAGTGGATGCGTATTGCCGTCGCCGGCATGAGCAATGACGGCTATCAGCACATTTCGTGTCCGTGCGATGGACGCAATGCCTTCGACCAGCGCGGGCAGCTTCGGCAGTGGGACTCCGACGTCCTCGAGGAGAAGGCTTCCGAGTCGCTCCACTGCGGGAATGGCGAATCGCCTTGCCGCCGCGAAGGCTTCGCCCTCCTCGGGATCGTCGGTGGTGAACACCTCTGACGCGCCGCTCGCGGTGCAGGCGTCGGCCATGCGGGAGATCTCCTCCGAGGCAATCGCCCCCGGTGCATCCGAGCGGGCGATGAGCATGGCTTCTGCAGTCCGGTCCAGGCCCATCTTCAGCGCATCCTCGACGGCGCCGATCGTCGTGCGGTCCATGAACTCCAGCATCGACGGGCGCAGCGAGCGCGTGATGGCCAGCACGGTGTCGGCGGCCGCCTGCACCGACGCGAACGTCGCGACCAAGGTGCACGACGGCGGTTGCGCCGGGATCAGTCTGAGGGTCACCTCGGTGACGACTCCGAGCGTGCCCTCACTGCCGACGAAAAGTTTGGTCAGCGACAGTCCGGCGACATCCTTGAGGCGGGGCCCGCCCAACCGCACCGCCGTTCCGTCCGCAAGCACCACTTGGAGGCCGAGCACGTAGTCGGTGGTGACCCCGTACTTCACGCAGCACAGCCCGCCGGCGTTGGTCGCCACGTTGCCGCCGATGGTGCACATCTCGAACGACGACGGGTCGGGCGGATACCACAACCCATGTTCCGCGGCCGCCGCCTTGACCTCGGCGTTGAGCAGGCCGGGCTGGGCGACGGCGATACGGGTGACGGGGTCGACGTCGATCCGGCGCATCCGCTCGGTACTGACGACGACGCTGTCCCGTACCGCGGTGGCACCTCCGCTGAGACCCGAACCGGCCCCGCGGGGGATCACCGGGACCCGATGTCTGCCGGCCCAGCGCAGCACCGCCTGGACCTCCTCGGTGAGCGTCGGCCGTGCAACGGCGGCGGGCAGGACAGCGTCCGGGTCGCGTGCCCAGTCGTGGCTGTAGGACGCGAGAAGATCCGGATCGGTGAGCAGGCATCCATGGGGGAGGGCAGCGTCGAGTTCCGCGAGAACGTCCGGTGCGATCGTCATGTTGTGCTCCTCGCGGGCGGTGGCGGCGTACCCGACGGTAGCGCCGCCCGGACTGGCCTGCACCCGATTTGGTCGAGCGTCCAACTGAACCGATTCGGAGGCTTCGCTTCAGATATGGCCTCAACCTGGACGTTCAGTACAGGTCGGGGCGGGTCTCGACCGCTCATCTTGTTACCGACGCGTACGAGTCCCACTATGTGAGAACAGGGGTGTTAATTTTTTTGCCTTGGACGACCGGGGGGTATAGAACCCTCCCGTGCGGGAAACCTGCAGGTAGTCGCGCCTCGGGGCAAATTCGGACTTGCGAGTTTTCGATGTAACTCAGGTCACATTCGTCACTCTGTTACCGGATCGTATCGAGGGGGCAATGCAAAAAAGCGCTTTCCCGGGTTAGCGTTCTGCATCGTCAAACACCGGCGAGGCGTTACACCCAAACGGAGAATCTCACGAAATGTGAGTCAGATCGCAACTTGGGGCCGGTTTTGCCGCACCGACCCCGGAAGGACCCGCACGATGCACGCACTCCACCGAGACCCCAGCAGCTACATTTCCGCGATGTTCTCGTACGAGTTCATCGACGGTGGTATCGACTACGACTCCATCGAACAGATTCACCGCGGGGAATTCGACGAGTGGGTCTTCGCCCTGGCCGGCTCGGGATTGTTCACGAACGACGAAGTTCGCGCGATGGTCACCGAGTGGAGTCTGAACCCCAAGGTTCTCCTCAACACCCTGCTCGCCGACGCCGATGAGGTCACCGCCAAGCGCTGCGAGGTCACCTGGGCAGCACTCGACCGCGTCGCCCCGTTCGCGCCGTCGATGCCCGTCGCCGTCTTCGGCTGACGTTCTCCTGGCGTCTCCGCAACTGGCACTCGCGGTGCTTCGTCACATGAGCTCGGTGGACTCTCCGTCCACCACGATTACCTGTTCGTCCGTCAGGGTGCAGTATTCGATTCCCGCGACACGCAACGCGGCGACGGTACGCCGGACAGCGGCCGCGTCTTCCAGGGGCACCGTCTCTTCGCCGCCTGAGGGCGTCGCAGGCGGGTGATGCGGCACGATCGCGAATGGCACCACCCCGAGGCCTTCCCAGATCGGCTGCATGCCGCAGGTCCCGAAAACCTCCGACGGGTCATCGGAGGAGTCGAGACCGCGCAACGTCGGTGTCATGACGCAGGCGCCCGCGCTGTATCCGGCGTAGACGAGCGAATCGTTTCTCAGCAGGTCGCGAAGAACATCGTCCGCACCACTACGCGCCATCTGGGCACGCAGGACGAACGTGTTTCCGCCCCGCACCCAGAGCATGCCGAATCCCGCCAGCCGATCTCGCAGCCCGCTCGTGCCGCCGTTCTGCGTTCCGATGTAGTCGCGAAGATCGACTTCCTCCGGTGAGAACCCCAGGCGCCGCAGCGGCGCCACATCACTGACCACCGCTGAGGCGCGGGCGGACGGTGGCCAAGCGTCGGCTGCTGCCGCGATCACACCCACCCGTCCCGGCTTTCCGACGAGCGACATCAGCGGTGCGGGGTCGGCTCCGAACCGGTAGGACGACAGGAACAAGCGCATCGCGGTCAGATCGTGAAAGTGAGATTGTCGACGATCTGCTTGCCGACGGCGGTGTCACCGCCGAGGGTGATGGCGTCGCGGTGATCCGCGGCCTTCACCCGGCCCCCGGCAAGACGGGTGAACAGCCGGGAGTCGAGTGTGATCGTCGTGGTGGCGTCGCCCGGCAACTCGTCCACCACCGCTGCGCGCCCGTCGACGGCGACGTGGATTTCTCTCGCGAGCGGACCAGTCAACTCGAGGGCGATGCGCGAGCCCGACGGCGCCTTGCCACGCTTTCCGACGAGGAACCCGACCGCTCCCATGATCTCCTCGAACGCGGTGTCACCGCGGACTCCGCCCTCGTCCCCGGCAACACCCAGCGCGTCGCGGATGTCGAGTTCGTGCATCCAGCAATCGAACACGCGGACGCGCATGAACCGGATATAGGGTGCTGGGCCGACCGGGGTGGCGGTCTCGGCGTCGAACATCTCATCCGTCATCTGCGCCAGTTCGGAGCGCCTGAGCTCGGTGATGTCCCGGAAGCGGTCGAGCATCTCGGTGCCGGGGCGCCCGCGCAGTCCCTCTACCCACCGTTCGTTGAACGCTCCGATCTCGTTGCGCACATGCGCGAATCCGTGGACATCGACGGTGGTGTGCGGTGCCGGTATCCCCGCGAGCATCGATTCGGTACCGATCAGGTGGGCGGTGACGTCGTGCACGGTCCACCCGGGCAGGGGGGTGGGCGTGAACCAGTCGTCACCCGTCACCGAGGACAGCAACTGGTCGAGCACGTCCCATTCTTCGAACAGCGCGTCGAGTATCCGTTCCTTCTGTAGGGCAGTCACGTCTGATGGCCCTCCTCTCGCTTCAACTGTAGGGCCTTGCCGGGTGGTGGCCCGGTGTTTTGGCCACGGGAACGTCTGCGGCCGGTGAGCGTGAACGGGCCCCGTCCGCGGACGCCTGTGGTAGACCGATGATGAGAATCTCCATTAACAAAGGAGCGTGGATGTTTCCCGGAAATTTTGTCGCCACCACCCCGGACAAGCCGGCCGTCGTCCGGCCGTCGACGGGGGAGCAGCTCACCTACCGGCAGCTGGATGAGCGGTCCATCCGGTTGGCGCGACACCTGCGTGGGCTCGGCCTGAAGGTCGGGGATCACCTGGCTCTGGTGTCGAGCAACGACCTCCGTGTTCTGGAGGTCTACTGGGCGGCCCTGCGATCGGGCCTCTACATCACCGTGGTGAACTGGCACCTCACCGCGGACGAAGCCGGCTACGTCGTGAACGACTGCGGAGCCGCCGTTCTCATCGCCTCGGCTGATGCGGCACTGGCAATTCCCGCCGACCCGGCCCAGTTGCCCGGCGTCCGGCACCGGCTCGTCTACGGCGGTGAACTGGACGGCTTCGACAGCTACGACGCGGCGGTGGCGGCGCAGTCCGGCGAACCACTGGAGACGCAACCTCGTGGGCGGGACATGCTCTACTCGTCGGGCACCACCGGCAGGCCGAAGGGAATCAAACCCGCACTGCCGGAAGGTGAAGTCGACTCGACGACGGACCCGTACACGGCGGTGTTCGCGCCCATGTACGGATTCGACGCGGACACCGTCTACCTGTGCCCCGCGCCGCTGTATCACGCGGCGCCCCTCCGCTTCTGCGGCACCATCACGTCCGTCGGCGGAACCATCATCCTCATGGACAGGTTCGACGCAGAGGAGGCGCTGCGCCTGATCGAGAAGTACCAGGTGACGCACAGTCAGTGGGTCCCCACCATGTTCGTGCGAATGCTCAAGTTGCCGAAAGAAGTTCGCGAGAAATTCGACGTGTCGAGTCTGAAGGTGGCGATTCATGCGGCAGCCCCCTGCCCGCCCGAGGTGAAGCGTGCGATGATCGACTGGTGGGGCCCGGTGATCCACGAGTACTACGCCTCCACCGAAGGTGCCGGCGCCACGTTCATCGACAGTGCGCAGGCACTCGCCAAGCCGGGATCCGTCGGGCACGACGGGGTGATGGGCATCGTGCACATCTGCGACGACACCGGTGCGGAGCTGCCCACCGGTGAGATCGGAACGGTGTACTGGGAGCGCGAGGAGCGGCCGTTCGAATACCACAACGACCCGGCCAAGACCGAAGCCGCAACGCATCCCAGTCATCCGACGTGGACCACCAGCGGTGACATCGGATACCTCGACGACGATCGGTTTCTGTACCTCACGGACCGGGCGGCCTTCATGATCATCTCCGGCGGGGTGAACATCTACCCGCAGGAGTCCGAGAACATTCTCACCATGCATCCCAAGGTCTTCGACGTCGCGGTGATCGGTGTGCCGGACGAGGAAATGGGCGAACAGGTCAAGGCTGTGGTCCAACTCGTCGACAATGTGGAGCCGTCGGAGGCGGTCGCCCGTGAACTACTGGACTACGTGCGGGACCGGGTGACGCACTTCAAGGCGCCTCGGAGCATCGATTTCTCGGACGACCTGCCGCGCACGCCCACGGGCAAACTCGTCAAGCACAAGCTGCGGGCACGGTATCTCGCGGGGGCGAAGACAATTGGCTGATCAGAGAGTCCCCGCGCTACTACGCGCGGGGACTCTCGGCGTCCGTTCTCGTGGAACGACGGCGGGAGACTGCGTACAACACGACTCCGACGGCAAGGAGTAGCGCCGCACGCAGCCAGGTGGCCGCGCTCTGCTGGGTGAGCAACGCCACGCACGTGACGAGGGCGAGGATCGGGAACACCGTCGGGGCCCGGAAGTGGCGGTGCTCCACCGCATCACGACGCAACACCAGGACAGCGATGTTGGTGCTGATGAAGACGACGAGCAGCAGCAGAACCACCGTCTCCGCCAAGGCCGACAACGAACCGGTGACGCACAGAGCCATGGCGACGGCAGTGGTCGCCACAATCGCCACCCAGGGAGTCCGTCGCCGCGGGAGAACCCGTGCGAACGGACGCGGAAGCAGTCCCTCGGACGCCATTCCGTACGTGAGCCTGCTTGCCATGATCATCGTCAGCAGTGCGCCGTTCGCGACGGCGACGAGCGCGATCAGACTGAACAGGCGAGGTGGAACGCCGACGTCGGCGGCGGAGACCACTGCCAGCAGCGGGCCGGATGATGCGGCGAGTTCGCCGGCGGGTAGGACCACCGAGACCGCCAGTCCGACGAGGACATAGACGGCGCCCGCCGTCAGCAACGCTCCGAACAACGCCCGCGGGTACACCGTGCGCACGTTGGTCACCTCTTCGGCGACGTTCGCGGACGTCTCGAACCCGACGAACGAGTAGTAGGCGAGCAGTGCGGCGGCCAGCACCGCGAGCGCCGGCGAACGGCTTTCGTCGAATTCGACCACCCGGCTCAGGGTGCCGTCACCACGTCCGAGCACGATGCCGGCCAGAACCACTACCAGGACCAGGCCGGTGACCTCCACCACCGTCATGACGACATTGGCGCGCATCGACTCCTTGATCCCCCGGGCGTTGAGCAATCCCACGAGGAGAAGGAACACGAGTGCCGCCGGGACGGTCGGCACATCCACGAACGCGGCGAGGTAGTCGCCGGAGAATGCGAGTGCGAGCCCCGCTGCGCTCGTGACTCCGGCGGCGAGCATCGAGAACCCGACGAGGAACGAGATCAGCGGTGTCCGATACGCCCGCTGGGCGAACACGGCCGCCCCACCGGCGCGCGGATACTTGGTGACCAGTTCGGCATACGAGGTCGCCGTCAGCAACGCCATCACCAGTGCCAGCAGCAACGGCACCCAGACTGCGCCGCCCACCTCGCCGGCGATGACCCCCACCAACGCGTAGATCCCGGCACCCAGCACGTCACCGAGAATGAAGACGAAGAGGAGCGGACCCGTGATTGCGCGGGCGAGAGGGGTCCCGTGTCCGGCGTCCTGGTCGAAGTGCTCGGCATCTCCCTCGTCCACCGGCCGGGCGGCGCGTCGCATCTGCAAGGTTCATCCCGTCTGCCACGGTGACGTGCCGCCACCTCAGGTGCAGTCATGTACCCCCGAGACACGGTCCCAAACTGAGGACAGTTACGCGGTCCGTTCGCACCCGCACCGTGGACACCGCGGTGCCGTCCCGTCCGTCAGGAACAGTCCGCAGTCGGGGCAGACACGGTCGAGCCAGCACACGGAGTCGCCGCCCAGGTCCTCGTCCGTAAGGTCGCCGGGGTCCGCCTCGCCCGTCACAGCTGACCGCGCAGATAGTCGGCAAGGACTTCCGCATGACTGTGGGTGACGTCCTTGGTGGCGGTCAAGAGAACGATGGGGCGTCCGTGCGCGAGCTCCCGAACCCTCGCGACAGCCTTGCGTCCCGGCGGGGAGTCCAGCTCGGACACGTACCGTTCCCGGAACTCGCCGAATGCGGCGACGTCGTGTGAGTACCAATGGCGAAGCTCGGTCGAGGGTGCGAGATCACGGGCCCAGTCGTCGAAGTGAAACGCATCCTTACGGAGGCCGCGCGGCCAGAGCCGGTCGACGAAGAGCCGGAGTCCGTCGCCGTCGGTGGGGTGGTCGTAGACCCGTTCCACCACCACTGGTGAGTCGACGTCCGTCTCCGGATGTCCCTGTCGTTTGTGCATCACCGAACCTCCGCTTCTGTGCGGGTTTCTCTCCTCACCCTACGACGCGGCCGTGTGTGACTGGCCTCACAAACTAGAGGAAAGGCGGGTGAGAACGGCTGTTCGGACTCGATTCAGACAGACTCCGGCCGGCTTCTCTGTTCACTACGTCACGCGGTCTCTGGCTATCATCAGCTGAAATCAGTCGAGGCTGGGGACATATTCCGCTCATCAACGGTTGGTTGCCGCTCGTCGCGGCATGCAGACCATCTACCGCAGGAAGTCGATAAATGGATACATCGCAGAGCGCGGCGCAGCCGCGCCCGACGGTTGGCGTTCCTCGTGAGTCGAACGAGGGCGAACGTCGGGTAGCGCTGGTGCCGAAGATCGTGGCCGCATTGACGGGTAAGGGTGTCGATGTGGTGGTCGAGTCGGGTGCCGGATTGGGCGCTTTGATCCCGGACGAATTGTATGTCGGGGCGGGCGCCAAGATCGGCGATCCGTGGTCGGCGGAGGTGATCGTGAAGGTCGCGCCGCCGTCGGACGAGGAAGTGGGCCGGCTGCATGCCGGACAGACGTTGATCGGGTTCCTCGCCCCCCGCAATCAGGACAACCAGGTCGCCGCGCTGAAGTCGGCGGGGGTGCAGGCGTTCGCGGTCGAGGCGATCCCACGGATTTCCCGCGCCCAGGTGATGGACGCGCTCTCCTCGCAGGCGAACGTGGCCGGATACAAGGCGGTGCTGCTCGCGGCGTCGGAGTCGACCCGGTTCTTCCCGATGCTCACCACCGCAGCCGGTACCGTCAAACCCGCGACCGTGCTGGTCCTCGGTGTCGGTGTCGCCGGCCTGCAGGCATTGGCGACGGCGAAGCGGCTCGGTGGCCGGGCCACCGGCTACGACGTGCGCCCGGAGGTGGCCGATCAGGTTCGCTCGGTCGGTGCGCAGTGGCTCGATCTGGGAATCGACGCCGCCGGTGAAGGCGGGTACGCCCGCGAACTCACCGAAGCTGAGCGCGCGCAGCAGCAGCAGGCGCTCGAGGACGCGATCAAGGGCTTCGACGTCGTCATCACCACCGCCCTGGTGCCGGGACGTCCGGCCCCCCGGTTGGTGACCGCCGCCGCGGTGGAGGGCATGAAACCCGGCTCCGTGGTGGTCGACCTGGCCGGAGAGACCGGCGGTAACTGCGAGCTCACCGAACCCGGTCAGACCGTGGTCAAGCACGGGGTGACGATCTGCTCGCCGCTGAACCTGCCCGCGTCGATGCCCGAGCACGCCTCGGAGCTGTACTCGAAGAACATCTCCGCGCTGCTCGAGTTGATGTTGGTCGAAGGCCGGTTGGCCCCCGATTTCTCGGACGAAGTCCTTGCCGCGTCCTGCGTCACCCGTGAGGAGGGTGTGTCCTAGATGTATACCGAATTGTTGGCGAACATCGCGATCCTGGTGTTGTCCGGGTTCGTGGGGTTCGCGGTGATCTCGAAGGTCCCGAACACGTTGCATACCCCGCTGATGTCGGGGACGAACGCGATCCACGGCATCGTGGTGTTGGGTGCGTTGGTGGTGTTGGGCAAGGTCGACAATCCGCCGTGGGGTCTGCAGGTGATTTTGTTCGTGGCGTTGGTGTTCGGAACGATCAACGTGGTCGGTGGTTTCGTGGTGACCGACCGGATGCTGGGCATGTTCAAGTCCAAGCCCGCTTCTCCCGCCGCTGCTGTCGCTGAGAAGGGTGGGGACAAGTAATGGGATATGTCGTCAACGTTCTGTACATCGTGGCGTTCTCGATGTTCATCTACGGTCTGATGGGTTTGACCGGGCCGAAGACCGCGGTCCGCGGTAACCAGATCGCCGCGGTCGGCATGGGTGTCGCCGTGGTCGCCACCCTGATCGCGATCCGGGACACCTCCAACTGGGTGCTCATCGTCGCCGGTCTGGTAATCGGTGTGATCCTCGGTGTGCCGCCGGCGTTGCGGACGAAGATGACGGCGATGCCGCAGCTGGTGGCGTTGTTCAACGGGGTCGGCGGCGGCACCGTCGCCCTGATCGCCTACGCCGAATTCCTCGACTCGGACGGGTTCACCGCATTTCAGCACGGTGAGTCGCCGACCGTGCACATCGTGATCGCCTCGCTGTTCGCGGCGATCATCGGATCGATCTCCTTCTGGGGATCGGTGATCGCGTTCCTCAAGCTGCAGGAAACCCTGCCCGGCCGCCCGATCGGCATCGGCCGGTTGCAGCAGCCGCTGAACGCTTTGTTGCTGATCGGCGCGGTCGCGCTCGCGGTGATCATCGGGATCAAGGCCATCGACCCGACCGGGCCCACCGGCCAGTGGTGGATCGTCGGAGTCCTCGTGTTGGCCGCGATCTTGGGGTTGATGGTGGTGCTGCCGATCGGCGGCGCCGACATGCCCGTGGTCATCTCGCTGCTCAACGCGCTCACCGGTCTGTCCGCTGCCGCCGCGGGTCTGGCCCTGAACAATCAGGCGATGATCGTGGCCGGCATGATCGTCGGCGCGTCGGGTTCGATCCTGACGAACCTGATGGCGAAGGCGATGAACCGGTCCATCCCGGCGATCGTGGCCGGCGGGTTCGGTGGCGGCGGGGCTGCCGCGGTCGCCGACGACGGCACGGTGAAGACGGCGAAGTCGACCTCGGCGGCGGACGCGGCGATTCAGATGGCCTACGCCAATCAGGTGATCGTGGTTCCCGGCTACGGGCTGGCCGTCGCGCAGGCCCAGCACGCGGTCAAGGACATGGCCAAGCTGCTCGAGTCGAAGGGCGTCGAGGTGAAGTACGCCATCCACCCGGTCGCCGGCCGGATGCCTGGGCACATGAACGTGCTGCTCGCCGAGGCCGATGTCGAGTACGACGCGATGAAGGAAATGGACGACATCAACGACGAGTTCGCTCGCACCGATGTCACCCTGGTGATCGGGGCGAACGATGTCACCAACCCGGCCGCCCGCAACGACCCGTCCTCGCCGATCCACGGGATGCCCATCCTGAATGTGGATCAGTCGAAGTCGGTGATCGTGCTCAAGCGGTCGATGAACTCCGGGTTCGCCGGTATCGACAACCCGTTGTTCTTCGCCGACACCACCTCGATGCTCTTCGGCGACGCGAAGAAATCCGTCGCCGACGTCACCGAGGAACTCAAAGCCCTGTAGGCCCTCCGGGCTCGTGCGCCTTTCTGGTTGCTGCTGCTACCAGAAAGGCGCACGAGCGGCGGAGCCGCCTAGCGGTGGCGGGAGAAGACAATAGCCGCGGTGTCGGGCCGAAGCGCCTCACGCTCCGCGGCGACGGGGGAGTACAACATCAGTATCGACGCCAGCGCCCACCAGATCGACGCCACCACAAGGCTCGCGACGAGCGCGTAGACGCTGATCGGTTCGACGAGGGCTGCGGCCCCTGCGACGCCGAGGATCAGAGCGAAGCCCAGTCCAGCGACCACGGGCCGAAATCGGGGCGCCGACACGAGGATCGCCGAGCCGTACAGGGCGGCGACGGCGACGACATGGCCGCTGGGCAGCAGAACGGTGGGTGCATCCGACGCCCACGCCCGGACGGCGGCGCTGGTGAGGTTCGCGCCGAGACAGAGCAACAGGATCGCGCCGATTCCGTACGACAGTTTCCGCACCGTCGCGACCACCGCGAGGACGACGGTCGCGACCAGTACGGAGTTGACGTCGACGACACTGATCACCTGGTCCGCGATGGACCGTAACGGCTCCGGGAACGAGAGCGCTGTCGAGGCGGGTTTGACGAGATACAGCGCGCACAGCAACACCACACCTGCCGCCGATAGGGCAAGACGGTGAACGCTGCGGCGCAGCGTGCTGTTCGATTCGGTCACGGTCTCCAGCATGCCGATCCACGCTGAACGAACTATGAGAGTGCGCTGTGATCCCGGTGTACGGAGTGGGGCGTTCGCCGGACCGCACCGGCACACGCTGCGGCGATCAACACACATCCCAGCGGCACCACCATCGCCGTTGTGAGGGGAATCACCTGAGTGATCCAGCCGATGGCGGCCGGGCCTGCGAGGAATCCCACGTATCCGAGTCCGACGACGCGGGACATGTTGGTGCCCGCGGATCCTGAGCCGAGGTTTCCGGCGGCGGTGAAGATCTGGGGGACTCCACCGGACAGTCCCAGGCCGAACAGCGCCCAACCGAAGATCGTGAGCGGGAGTGCGCCGGACACCAGCACGAGCGCCATTCCGCCGCCGGCGAGCAGTGCGCCGTAGCGGACGACGGCGACGGGCCCCACTGCACCACTGACGCGGTCGGCGGTGAACCGTCCTACGGTCATCATCACCGAGAAGGCACCGAAGGCGAGGGCGGCGACCGAGTCGGAGGTGGCGAGGTGCTCCTTGACTTGCAGTGCGCTCCAGTCGTTGGCGGCGCCTTCGGCGAGCATGAGCACGAACGCGATGCCGCCGAGCCCCAGGACTCGCGCCGACAGTCGTCCGTGTGCCTTCTCGGCGGATCCGTCCGTCTGCGCGGTGCGCGGCCGATCCTGCATGAGCCACCGCGCACTCGCGCCGACGACCGCGATCCCGACACCCCCGGCGACCAGGAGTGCCGCGGCGGGTGTCCAGTCGGCGGCGAGTGTCGCGGCGCCGACGAGCGATCCCGCGACCCCGCCGACGGAGAAGAGAGCGTGGAAGGCGGACATGATGGGCCGCCGATAGCGCTGTTCCACCTCGACGGCCTGCGAGTTCATCGACACGTCGAGGGCCCCGTTGGCGAACCCGAAGACGAGAAGTGTGAGACCCAGCTGCCACGCCTCGGTGGCCAGTCCGGGGCCGATCGTGGCGACCGACAGTGTGAGCCCGGCGGCGATCACGGTCCGCCTGCTTCCGAACCGGTCGGCGAGGGGTCCGGTGAGTTGCATGCCGAAGATGGCGCCGATCGCGAAAAGGAGGAGCAGAGATCCGAGCGTGGAGTGGCTGATGCCGGTACGGTCCTCGATCGCGGGAATGTGCACCACCCACATCCCGAGGAGGAACCCGTTGATCCCGAAGATCGCGAAGATCGCCGCCCGGGCGGATCTGAGCGGTTCGGGTACCCGTGCGCGCTTGTTCACCGCGGGCGGTTGAGAAGTACTCACGGGGCCAACGTACCCAGCCTCACAGTTGTGCGAGCAGCGCGACCGGGTCGTGCAGCATCGCGGCGACGGACGACAGGAACTTCGACCCCTGATCGCCGTCGACGACGCGGTGATCGAAGGACACACTCAGCGTGGTGACCCAGCGGACGGCGAGCTCGCCCTCGTGTACCCACGGCCGCTGGGAGACGCTGCCCAGGCACACGATCGCGGATTCGCCGGGGTTGATGATGGGTGTGCCTGTGTCGACACCGAAGACACCGACGTTGGTGAGCGAGACGGTGCCGCCGGTGAGCTGAGCGGGATCGGCTTTACCGCTACGCGCGATGGCGGTCAGTTCGGTGATCGCCCGGCAGAGTTCGAGCAGGCTCAGCGACTGCGCTTCTCTCACGTGGGGGACGACGAGACCACGCGGAGTGGCCACGGCGATGCCGAGGTCGACGTAGTGCTTGACGACGATCTCCTGGTGCTCTTCGTCCCAGGAGGCGTTGAGATCGGGGTGCTCTCGTAGGGCAACGATCATCGCCTTCGCGGCAATGCTGAGGGGAGTCACCGATAGTCCCTCGAATTCCCGCCGGCCACGGAGATGTTCGAGGAGTTCGACCGAACGCGTGACGTCGACGGTGACGAATTCTGTGACGTGGGGCGCGGTGAACGCACTGCGGACCATGGCTGCGGCCGTCTGCTTCCGCACGCCCCGCACAGGGGTGCGAGTCTCTCGCTCGCTCGGCCCGGCCGCCACGCGCGGTGCGGCGGAACCGGCGTACTCCTCGACGTCGTGCCGGGTGACGGCCCCGGACGGACCCGTGCCCGGGACAACGGTGAGGTCGATCCCGCGCTCGCGTGCTGCCAGCCGGGCGGCCGGCGAGGCGTCGGGACGCACGCGTTCGGGCTGTGCGGTGCCCTCCGGCGTCGCGGCCGCGCGTGGGCGTGCACGCCTGCTCTGGGCGGCGGCCTCTGGTCCGTACCCGACCAGCACTGGAGTCCGCGTAGGTGGCGTGTCCGACGCCGAGTCGGTCGCGATCCTGATGAGCGGTGTGCCCACCGGCACGGTGGCCCCGGCGGGAATCAACAGCTCCTCCACGACACCTGCGTAGGGCGACGGTAGTTCGACCAAGGCTTTGGCAGTCTCGACCTCGGCGATGACTTGATTCAGTTCGACGCTCTGGCCGACCTCGACGGACCACGACACCAACTCGGCCTCGGTCAACCCCTCGCCGAGGTCGGGCAGGCAGAATTCCTGCGCCAACGGACACTCCTCTCCTTCGGGCCTCTCCTTCGGGCGGAGCCGGTCAGGCCGCGAGGCTGCGATCCACGGCGTCGAGCAGGCGATCGGCGTCGGGAAGGTGGTGACGTTCCAGCTTCGCCGGGGGGTAGGGAATGTCGAAACCGCCGACGCGCAGAACCGGGGCCTCGAGCTGGTAGAAGCACCGCTCCGATATCCGGGCGGCCACCTCGGCGCCGAGGCCGAGGAACGTCGATGCCTCGTGTGCCACGACGAGTCGGCCGGTTTTGCGGACCGACCGTTCGACGGTGGGGAAATCGATCGGGGAGAGGGACCGCAGGTCGATCACTTCGAGGGAGTTGCCCTCCTGCTCGGCGATGGCCGCAGCCGACAACGCCGTCGGTACGACGGAACCATAGGTGACTATCGTGGCGTCCGAGCCCTCGCGCAGTACACGCGCGCTGTGCAACGACAGGTCGGGTGCGGCGTCCACATCGAATTCTGCTGTGTCCCAATACCGCCGCTTCGGTTCGAAGAACACCACCGGGTCGTCCGACGCGATCGACTGCTGGATCATGTGGAAGGCGTCACCGGGGTTGCTCGGGGTGACCACCCGCAGTCCGGCGGTATGCGCGAAGTAGGCCTCGGGGGACTCCGAGTGATGTTCGACGGCCCCGATTCCACCGCCGTAGGGAATCCGGATGGTCAGGGGCGCCGTGACCTTTCCCTCCGTGCGGTAGTGAATTTTCGCGACCTGCGAGACGATCTGGTCGAAGGCCGGGTACACGAAGCCGTCGAACTGGATCTCGCACACGGGCCGGTATCCGCGCAGCGCCATACCGAAGGCCGCACCGATGATCCCTGATTCGGCGAGCGGGGTGTCGATCACGCGGTTGTCGCCGAAATCCTTCTGCAGGGTGTCGGTGACCCGGAAGACGCCACCGAGGCGTCCGACGTCCTCACCCATGATCACGACTTTGCGGTCCCGTTCGAGTGCGCGCCGCAGACCCGCTCCCACAGCCGCACCGAGCGACATTCTGGTGGTGCTCATGACAGTGCCTCCTCGGTGTCGGTGATCGCTGCGAGGTACGCGGCGTACTCGGCGCGCTCCTCCTCGAGGAGCGGATGTTCGCTGGCATAGACGTGATCGAACACGCTGAGCGGCGGCGGCGTGGGTGCGCCCACGGCCCCCGACCGGAGTCGCGCGGCGATCTCGTCGGCGGTGGTCCGAACCCGGGTCAGGAACGCCTCGTCGAGCAGGCCTTCCCGGTCGAGCAGGCGGTGCATGCGGTCGATCGGATCGCGGGCCTTCCATTCCGCGGTCTCCGCCGAAGATCGGTACCGCGTGGGGTCGTCGGAGGTCGTGTGGGGACCCATCCGGTAGGTGACGGCTTCGATGAAGGTGGGGCCGCTCCCCTCGCGTGCGCGCTGTGTGGCCTGGCGGGTGACGGCGAGGACGGCGAGGACATCGTTGCCGTCCACCCGGACGGCCGGCATCCCGTAGCCGGCGGCACGCTGGGCGATCGGAACGGGACTCTGCAGGTGCACCGGTTCGCTGATCGCCCATTGATTGTTCTGGCAGAAGAACACGACCGGGGCGTTGAAACTCATCGAGAAGCCCAGTGCCTCGGCGATATCTCCCTGGCTGGTGGCACCGTCACCGAAGTAGGCGATGGTCGCGATCTCGGCACCGTCGAGGTGGGCGCCCATTGCGTATCCGGTGGCGTGCAGTCCTTGAGATCCGACGACGATGGCCGGGTTGGTGACCTTCACCGCGTGTGGATCCCAGCCCGAATGGGCGGTTCCCCGCCACATCCGGGTCATTTCTGCGGGGTCGACGCCGCGGCAATAGGCGACGGCATGCTCGCGGTAGCTGACGAAGGCGTAGTCGTCGGGGCGGAGGGCTCGGGCCGAACCGACCTGCGCTGCCTCCTGGCCGAGCATGGGCGCCCACAGGCCGAGTTCGCCTTGTCGTTGCAGAGCAGTGGCTTCCACGTCGATGCGGCGCGTGACAACCAGATCTTCGTACAGTCCGCGCAATTCGTCCGGACCGACATCGCGCACCAGATTCGTGTACTCGGGCCGTAGGACCCGTCGGCCGTCCGGCTGTAGGAGCTGGACCGGATAGGCAATCTTGTCGACCATCGGACTCACCTCGCTGTGTCGAGTCCCGGAGACCTTGTGAGTTCGCGGGAGACGTGCGCTGCGTTCAGGACGTGTATGTGTCCTACTTCACAGCATCCACGGGAACGCGAACTGCGCAAGTGGTCGCATTTCGGTAGAGCACATTGCCCAGTCGACGGGCCCGCGGAGGAGTCGTACTGCGTCTTATGACCAGTCCGGACGCCGCCGAAGCTGAACTGTTATGGAGTGGTGATCCGAGGATCCGTCGGGCGTGGAGGTCTCGGACCGAATCCACCTCACCGTTACCGCCGGTGCGTCACGGTTCCCAACGCACCAGGCTCCCGAGCGGTTAGCATCGAGCGCGTGAATGCTGTGGGGTTGAACGAAGATGCCGTCTCCGCGTGGATTGCCGGACTCGGTGTAGGAGCGATCGCACCGCTGAGCTTCGAACGGATCGGAAACGGTCAGTCGAACCTCACGTATGCGGTCAGTGATGCAGGTGGCGGCCGATGGGTGCTTCGGCGTCCGCCGCTCGGAAACCTGCTCGCCTCGGCGCACGACGTGGTCCGGGAACATCGAATCCTGTCCTCGCTGCAGGGCTCGGACGTGCCGGTGCCGAAAATTCTCGGACTCACCGAAGATCCCGAGGTGACCGACGCCCCACTCGTGTTGATGAGTTACGTGGCCGGCGTGGTGATCGACAGCATCGGGGTCGCCAAGAAATTGACACCCGAGCAAAGGCGCGGTGTCGGGCTCGCGATGGCGCGCGCGCTCGCGAAGATTCACGCCGTCGACCTGGCGGACACCGGGCTCGAGGACCTGGCGAGCCACAAACCTTATGCGGCAAGGCAATTGAAGCGTTGGGCAGACCAGTGGGAAAAGTCCCGTACCCGGGATGTCCCGGAGGTCGAGCAGCTGGCAGACATTCTCCAGCGCAACATGCCCGAGCAGAAGGAACTGTCGCTCGTGCACGGCGACTTCCATCTGAGCAATGTCATCACGTCGCCCGAGGAGGGCGAGGTGCTCGCCGTGGTGGACTGGGAACTCTGCACCCTCGGAGATCCGCTGGCTGACGTCGGTGCACTTCTGGCCTATTGGCCGGAGGCCGGTGACGAGGATGCCGGACCCTTCCCTGCTTCCACGCTGGAGGGTTTCCCGACGAGGGCTGAACTCGTGGAGGCGTACACCCAGGAAACCGAGCGCGACGTCACGCACGTGGGTTATTGGCACGTGCTGGCACTGTGGAAACTGGCGATCATCGCCGAAGGCGTCCTGCGCCGGGTGACGGACGATCCACGAAACCAGGCCGAGACAGGTGCGCCCACGGTCAAGCTGATCGACGGCATCATCGCCCGGGCCGTGGCCACGGCGGAGGCCGAGGGCCTGCGCTGAACCGAGGCGCTGCTCAGTGGTGCCGGGCGCTCACTTCGTGCCCGGCACCACCAATAGCTCTGCCGCACTGAGAATGTCGGGTGGGATGGGCACCGGCTTTCGTGTCTTCGCGTCGACGTACACGTGCACGAATCGGCCGAGAGCCGCCAGGTCGAGGGCCTTGTCGCGTTCGTCGAGGGCCTCGCCGCGTTCCCGGAAGATGGCGAGCGCGTACACGATGCTGCGAGTGCCGAGCCGCTCTATCGACAGTCCCACCTGGAGGCGGTCCGGGAAGGTCAGTTCACCGAGGTACTTGCAGGATGTCTCGGCAACGACGCCGATCGCCGGCAACTCCCGGATGTCCGTGCCCGTTTCCGCGATCAGCCAGGCATTGACCGCGGTGTCGAAGTACGAGTAGTAGGTGACGTTGTTGACGTGCCCGTAGTGGTCGTTGTCTGCCCAGCGGGTGGGTACCGGCCAGAGGACCGGGAAGTCGTCGGCGGTCGGCAAGGCGGGAGCGTCGTCGTGTGTCATCGCCTCGACCTTAAACGTCGGGGTTCCCGTGCCCTGGGCAGGCCCGCCGGGCGTGCCGCGCATCGGGCAGAATCGCGTCCTATGTCCGTACCCGACAGTGACGTGCGTTCGCCTTCTTCGGCCGCCCAGCCGGTCAGTGCGGGAATCGTCACGGCCTTGGTGGGATTCACCAGTTCCTTCGCCGTGGTCCTCACGGGTTTGACCGCGGTCGGCGCGAATTCCGCCGAGGCGGCGTCGGGCCTCCTCACGCTGTGTGTGACGCAGGCGCTGGGGATGCTGTGGTTGTCGCGGCGTTATCGCATGCCGATCACCCTCGCCTGGTCGACGCCGGGCGCCGCGCTCCTCGCCGGGGCCGGGACCGTGAGCGGTGGCTGGCCCGCTGCGGTGGGCGCGTTCGCCATCGTGGGTGTTGCGATCCTTCTCACCGGGTTGTGGCCTCGGCTCGGGCGGATGATCGCCGCAATTCCTTCCGCGTTGGCGCAGGCGATGCTGGCCGGGGTGCTGCTGCCCCTGTGCCTGGCCCCGGTGCTCGCGCTACGGGACGCACCGCTCGCCGTCGCCCCGGTCGTGCTGGTGTGGCTGATTCTGCAGCGGTATTCCACACGCTGGGCGGTCCCGGCAGCATTCGCCGCCGCGGGTGTGGTGATCGCGGTCAGCCTCGTCGTCGGGAAAGTCGGACTCGATGCCAGCGCCTTGCTGCCGGAGCTGGTGCTGACGACACCGACGTGGTCCTGGCAGGCATTGATCGGGATCGCCGTGCCGCTGTACATCGTGACCATGGCGTCGCAGAACATTCCCGGCACCGCAGTCATGAAGTCCTTCGGATACGAGGTCCCGTGGCGGCCCGCGATGCTGGTGACGGGGATCGGCACCCTGGTGGGGGCACCCGCCGGTGGGCACGCCATCAACCTCGCGGCGATCAGTGCCGCTCTCTCCGCGGCACCCACCGCCCACCCCGACCCCCGGAAACGGTGGCGTGCGGCCTTCATCGCAGGCTGGGCGTATCTGGTCCTCGCGGCCTGCTCGGCGGCTGTGGCCGCGCTCATTGCGGCGGCTCCGGTGGGCGTCGTGGAGACGGTGGCCGGTCTCGCCCTCCTCGCGACTCTGGGCGGTGCGCTCGCGTCCGCGCTCGCCGACATACGCGAACGTGAAGGGGCTGTCGTCACTTTTCTGATCGCGGCGTCCGGGGTCAGCGTCCTCGGAATCGGTTCGGCGTTCTGGGCGCTGATCGCCGGATTGATCGTGCGGACGGCCCTGCACTTCCGGAGATAATGGGGCGATGACGACCATCGAGGTAGTACAGGGCGACATCACGACGGTGGCGGTAGACGCGATCGTCAATGCGGCCAACTCCGCCCTTCTCGGCGGCGGCGGCGTGGACGGAGCGATCCACCGTGTGGGCGGACCGGACATCCTGGCCGAGTGCAGGAAGTTACGGGCGACGACACTGCCCGACGGACTGCCTGCAGGGGAGGCCGTGGCCACGACGGCGGGGAGATTGCCGTCCCGGTGGGTCATCCACACCGTCGGACCGGTGTACTCGCCTTCCGAGGATCGGTCACACCTGCTGCGGGGTGCATACCTGAGCAGCTTGCGCGTGGCGGCCGACCTCGGCGCGGAATCGGTTGCGTTCCCGCTGATCTCGGCCGGTGTCTACGGGTGGCCGGCCGACGACGCCGTCCGTCAGGCCGTCAGTGCAGTGCGCCGATCGGACAGCGGTGTGCCGCGCGTCGTGTTCGTGGCGTTCGACGCGCAGATGGCGGAAAGGCTTCGCGCGGCGGTCGGGTGATCCGCGACCCGCGCCTGTTTCACGACCGCGAATACTCCGACGCCCGCCGGACCTCTTCCGGAGAGGGGCGGATGCCGGTGTAGAGGACGAACTGCTCGGCCGCCTGCAAGGCGATCACCTCGGCGCCGGTGATCACGGTCTTGTGGCGTTCGGCCGCCGCTCTGATCAACGGCGTGGTCGGGGGCATCGCCACCACGTCGAACACCGCATCTGCCGCCTCGATCGCGTCCAGTTCGAACGACAAAGCGTCCTCCTCGGCGCCACCGGCCATCCCGATCGGTGTCGCGTTGATCAGCAGGCCCGGACGAGCGTGACCCAATTCGGGTTGCCACGAAAAGCCGTACTGCTTCGCGAGCGCGCCGCCTGTCTCCGCGTTTCGGGCCACCACGGTGACATCGGTGAACCCGAAGTCGCGTACTGCTGCCACCACCGCCTTGGCCATCCCACCGCTGCCTGCGACGGCCACGGACAGCGAGTGTGGAAGTGCGTTCTCCCGCAGCAAGTTTGCCACTGCCTGATAGTCAGTGTTGTAGGCGTGCAGCACGCCGTCCTCGTTGACAATGGTGTTCACCGACTCGATGACCGACGCCGACGAGTGCATGACGTCTACGTGGTCGATCACCTGCTCCTTGAACGGCATCGAGATACCGGCACCGCGGATACCGAGTGCGCGAATCCCGCCGACCGCGGCCGGCAGGTCGGTGGTGGTGAACGCCTTGTAGACGTAATTCAGACCAAGCTCACCGTAGAGATAGTTGTGAAATCTGGTGCCGATGTTGCTCGGTCGACCGGAAAGCGAGATGCAGAGAACGGTGTCTTTGTCGAGCGTGTTCATCAGCGCAATACTAATGGTGGGCTCCCATCCGCGCGTGTTGCCGGCTCCGAATACCCCGTGACCACAACTAAGGAGCACGGCTGCATGACTACCACGATCGGTGATCGGCCCCACGCCGCACGAGCGCCCGAGCGGCGACGGCATCTGTTCTCCCGTGCACTCGCGGGAGTGATCGCCGCCGGTGTCGTTCTCGCGGTCGGTGAACTCGTGTCGGTGTTGATCGACCAGAACAGCTCGCCCTTCTATGCGGTGGGTTCCACCACGGTCGACCGCAGTCCGGCCTGGGCGCGCGAGTTCGCCATTTCGACGTTCGGAACGAACGACAAGCCGGCGCTCTTCGTGGGGATGACACTGCTGATCGTGTTGCTTGCCGCAGTGGCAGGCATCGTCGAGCGACCGCGCGCCCCCTTCGGTAGTGCCATCCTCGGAATTCTGGGCGCTGTCGGCGTATTTGCCGCCACACAACGCCCGAGCGCCTCGTGGGTCTACGCGGTGCCGACGCTCGCAGGGGTCGCGGCCGGAATCGTCGTACTCCGCATCTTGACGGCGGCGGCGCAGATGCCGGAAGGGGCCGATGGTGCGGATTCGCGGTTGCCCCGCCGAAAGTTTCTGGTGCTCGCGGCCACTGCTGCTGCGGCGGCAGCGGCGGCGGGAGCTGTCGGACGGTATCTGGGTCAGCAGATCGCCGGGGCCATCGACAACCGTCGGAATTTCGCGATTCCCTCGGTCGCGGACAAGGCGTCTCCGATCGCCCCGGGAACCGACATCGGCGTACCCGGCGCCACCCCGTTCGTCACCGCGAACGACGAGTTCTACCGCATCGACACCGCGCTGCGGGTCCCGCGGATGACGACGGACAACTGGGAGCTGCACATGCACGGAATGGTGGATCGGGAACTCACCCTCACGTGGGACGACCTCGTTGCACGGACCCCGGTCGAACGAATTATCACGTTGACGTGCGTGTCCAACGAGGTTGGGGGAGTCCTCGCCGGCAACGCCGCCTGGATCGGGTACCCGATCAGGGATCTCCTCGACGAGGTGGGCGTCGGTGCCGAGGCCGACATGCTGCTCTCGACGAGTATCGACGGCTTCACCGCAGGTACCCCGATCGAAGCATTGCGCGACGGGCGCGACGCAATTCTCGCGGTGGCGATGAACGGTGAGCCCTTGCCGTTCGAGCACGGCTACCCCGTGCGCCAGGTGGTGCCCGGTCTCTACGGTTACGTCTCCGCCACCAAATGGGTGGTGGATTGGGAGTTCACCCGCTTCGACGCGGCCGAGGCGTACTGGACGCAGCGGGGGTGGGCCGAGAAGGCACCGATCAAGACCGCCTCTCGCATCGACGTGCCGGCTCCCTTCGCGCCGTTGGTGCCGGGTCCGGTACTGGTCGCCGGAACCGCCTGGGCGCAGCGCCGAGGAATCGAGACGGTGGAAGTGCGGGTAGACAACGGCCGGTGGGAAAAGGCCGCGCTCGCACAGCAATACACCATCGACACCTGGCGTCAATGGACCTGGGAATGGCAGGCGACACCGGGCCTGCACACACTGCAAGTGCGGGCGACGGACCTCAGCGGCAACGTGCAGGTCGAGGAACGGACGCCGCCGATTCCAGGCGGCGCCACCGGGTGGCACACACGCTCGTTCACGGTGTCCTGAGGAGCTCACGGGCACCTTTCCGCCACGTCGGCGAGCGCTTTCCGGTCGGCGACGGTGACAGGAAGGCCGTACTCGACGGCGACGCTGAGGTACTTGCCCGCATAGAAGCAGTGATACGCGGGATTCGGCGGAAGCCAGTCGCCGGGAGTCTGGTCGCCCTTGTCCTGGTTGTCGTCGCCGTTGACGGCCAGCAATTCGAACATCACGTCGTTGGCGAACCGGATTCGGCGCTCCAGTGGCCATGTGGACGCACCCATGTCCCAGGCCGCGGCCAACGGGTAGACGTGGTCGATCTGCACGGCCTTGGCGTCGCTGCGGTCGAAGGTGACGAGCTCGCCGGAGTACGGGTCGGCGAGGACCCCGCTCAGCACGACACACTCCTGGGTGCCGTCCCGGAACGACACCGATCGCAGGTCGGTGGCCAGCACGTTGTTGCGGGTGTCGCACCCGTCGTGCCCCGCTGGAGCGCTCTGGGCGTCTGTCCACGCCGGACCGAAGACGCACTGTTCCTTGCCTGAGCACCCGCGTTGGTACCCACCCGGGTGCGGGCGGGACTCGACCGTCTCGACCTGTGCCAGCAACTGTTCGATGTGCTCGCGCGGCGGACTGCCGGGCGCCGGGCCCGGCCCGCTCAGATCAAGGATCGATACCCCGCAGCCACTGACCGCAAGAGCCCACAGCACGACATACAGAACCCTCATTGCGTCCCCCCGGCGCTCGACGAGTGTCCGAACCGTCGACCCGCAGTATTGCGCGGGTCACCGACACGTCAGGCGAAGGGTAACTGCACGGCGGCGATCGAGGACAGGTGGGCACCGTCGTGCCCGATCACCCACGACCCACCACTCTCTCGGCACTCCGCCAGGACGTCGAGGGTGCGGAGGAGGAAGAAGATGGCTTCGCTGGGGACCGGCGTGATGGCAAGTTGATGCGCCTCACCGTGTTTCATCCCGTCGAGCCAGACGCCGGACTGCCCGTCGAGGCGGATCGTCACGATGTGCGTTGCGTCGACGAAAGCATACTTCCGCTGCTCCCACGGGGTGGTGAGTGCGTATCCCTGCTCGAGAACCTGAATGAGGATGCTCATGGGCCGACTCCGAGTCTCCGGCGTGGCGGGCGGACAAGTTCCAGCATCTCACCTGCGTCCTGCACGACGCCATGGCCGGGCGGCGGAAATGTCGACGCGGCGCTCGACCTCCGGCCGCTCTACCCGGCGCTGCTCGGATCGGCGGTGAACCGGTCGAGGACGGCGCGCGCACATCGCACGACCGTCGAGCGGTCGTAGGAGACGACGTAGTCGAATTCGCGTTCCGCATCTGCCTCTCCGCGGTGAAGATCCACGGCGGAGAGAACGCAACCGAAGTGGGGGCCCAGAACCACGACGTTCCACTCCTCCACCAGCTCGTCGTCCGCCGCGAGGGGAGCCTGATGAATGCCCTCGTCCACCGTGTGACCCATGCCGACGCCGTACACGCCCGCGTAGGCGATCCGGCTCGCCATGTTCTGCCAACGGGTGCGGGTCCGGTCGGTGAAATGCTCGGCGCGCTGGAAGGTTCCCAGCACCAGGGTTTCGGGCCCCGCGGCGGCGGCATGCGTCTCAAGGGTGGTGCTCATGGTCACCAGGAGTCGCTTGAGACTGCGGACAGCGGTGCGCCCGGAGGAGGCGATGGCGTGTGGTGAGCGCGAGTCGTGGTCGGGAGTGTTCCAGGTCGGCGCGGGCGGGAAAGGCTCGACAGTCGCGGAAGCCGGCCACGACGCCGGGGCCGACTCGATGTCCTCGAGATGCTCGCCGACCCCGTACGTCGCTCCCAGGCTGAGCGCACGCCGGCGCTGAACCTCGGTGCCCACTCCGGTGGCGACCACCACGGCGCCGGAACTCTCCACGCGTGCAGCCACCGCATGAGCGGTGCGGGCGATGTCCGAGTCCGGGCGACGCGTGATCATGACGGGCGCGAGGAGGATGATGTCCGGCTCGATCAGCGACAGCAGTGCGATGGCTGCAGGGTGGGTGCCTACCTCGTCCACGGCGATGAGCCTTCCGCGGCCGCGTGCATCTGCGACGGCCCGCAGTGCGCGGGACGGATCGGCAGTGAATATCGCAGCGGTGACCACGTTGATCTCTCGGCGCAGGCACTCGGGATCAGCCGCGCGATTCTCCAGGCCGGGGAGGGAGTCGAGGTCGATCGGCACCAGTACGGGAACACCGTCCGCTGCGACCGTACCGGCGACGTCCCAGGTGAGATGGTCGAGCTCGCGCTTCTCGTTCATGGCCCGAGCCACGGTCCGCAGTGCTTCGGGGGTCGCGAGTGGGCCGTCCGCGGGCCCGCGCAGCTGCACCTCGAGAGCGGCCAGCGCCCCATTGTCCAGGCGTCGCACGGCCGCCGTGTGCGGCGAGACCGCCAGTCCGCCCACCTCAGCATGGTCGACGGACCGGTCAGGATTGTCGACGGACTGGTCAGGGGCGAGAACGAACATGCCGCGATTCTCGCATCGGTGCTCGCGCGCCGCAGCAGGGCGCAGAGATCGCCGTTACCGTTGCGTGACTATTCGTTATTGTTTCGTGACTTTGTGGTCGCCGCCGCGACATGAGCGGCGGCAACGATCAGGACAGCGTCGTACGGTTCGATCTCAGTAGAAAAGGTGGCGAACATGAGTGGCTCACCGAAAATCGGGCGTTACCACGATGCTCTCCTCGCTCTCACCCTGGCGACAGATCGACCCGCACGCCTCGTCGAGACGGCGGTAGGTGTAGGTGTGCGCGTCGATCTCACGCTCGGCTGTCACCTCCTGGCGATCGCCACGGCCGACGGCGCCCTGCGGGATGCCGACGCCGATAGTGGCTGGACGGTGCACTTCGTCGGCCGCGGATCGGTCGACGCCGAGGAACCACTCGTCACCGTGCACGGCGACTGGCTCGTCGATGCGGTCGACCAGGTCTTGGCCCGAGTCGGTGCGCTCGACGGCCGTCAGCTGTGCCGCCCGACCCCCAGCCGGTCCACACGCTGGCCCTCCGCCGCTCGCGAAGCTGTCTGACGGGACGAGCCGGGCGGCGGGCGACTAACCCACCTCGATCACGACCTTGCCCGCGACGTGGCCGGACTCGACCAGCGCGAGTGCCTCACCCGCCTGCTCGAGAGGGAAGCGGTGGGTGACGCGCGGGTCCAGGACACCGGAGGCCACCAGGGCAGCCAGCTCGGCGAAGACTGCGGTGGTGCGTCGGCGTTTCACGCCCGAACCGCCGAGATCACGGGCAGCGAGCGGGTCGCCGACGCTGACGATCGCGGCCGGATCTCGGACGAGCCGGGCCGCATCGGCCAGCGCGTCGCCACCGACCAGGTCGAATACGGCATCGACCGGCTCCGATATCCGTGTCGCCAACCCGGCGCCGGACTCGACCCACTCCGCGCCGAGCGATTCGACCACGTCACGCTTACTCCGGCTCGCGACTCCGAGAACAGCGATGCCCCGGGCTGCCGCCAATTGCAGCGCAGCGACCCCGACGCCGCCGCCGGCACCGATCACGAGCAATCTGCTTCCTGCGGGCAGGTTCAGCGTGGACATCGCGTCGTAGGCGGTGCCTGCTGCCACGGGAAGGGTGGCGGCGTCGGCGAAGGAGACGGACCCGGGCTTGTGTGCCGTCGACGACGCATTCAGCATCGTGTGATCGGCGTACCCGCCGTAACCGGTGGCCGTCGCTCCGAACACGGCATCGCCGACCGCGAAGTCGGCGACCCGAGGACCGACCGCGGTCACCGCTCCCGCCACCTCGCGGCCCAGCACCGCCGGAAGCGTGACGGGCACGGTGTCCTTGCGGGTACCTGCCCGCACCTTCCAATCGGCGGGATTCACCCCGGCTGCGTGCACAGCCACCTGCAGCTGTCCGGGGCCCGGGAACGGGACGGCAACGTCGAAGAACTGCTGGGTTTCGGGGCCGCCGTACTCGCGGAAGCCGTATGCCAAAGTCACCCATATAGAACTACCATGTGACCAGGGCATTCGCAACGATTGGAAGGTGCCAGCCATGGCGTCGATTGATGGAGCAGTCATCTACTGTCGCGTGTCCAGTGACCAGTCAGGCCGTGCACGGTCGGTATCGGAGCAGGAAGCCGATTGCAGGCGCACGTGTGAGGTCGAAGGGTGGCCGGTGATTGATGTGGTGGTCGACAACGACATAGGCGCGTCTCGGTACTCCCAGGGCACTCGTCCGGGCTTTCTGCGCCTGCAGGCACTACTGCGGCGTGGTGTCGTCTTGGTGTCCTGGGAGTCGTCTCGGATCACGCGCAAGCTCGGTGAGTTCGCAGAGCTACGGGATTTCTGCGCAGACCTCGGCGTGCAGTGGTTCGTCGGCGGGCGGTTGTACGACTTGAACGAGCCGAACGATAACTACATGCTCGGTATCGCGGCTCAGAATGCCGAACTAGAGGTAGCGCTGTCGCGCAAGCGAATCATGCGGGCGAAGGATCGGACCGCTGCCACAGGGACACACAACGGGTGGATGCCCTTCGGATATGTGCGCGGCCCCGATGGTTGGACTGTGGACCCGGAAGCCGCGCCGATCGTCCAAGAGGCGGTGCGCCGACTGCTGGCGGGTGATTCACTGCGAAGCCTGGCAAAAGAGTTCGCAGAGCGCGGAGTGCCCGCGCCTAGTCGTGGTGTCGGTAGGCAAGGGAGTGGTTGGGCCAAGATCGGCGGGAAGGGTTTGCGTTCGATGGTCCTGAGTCCGACCTATGCCGGAATCCACGTACGTCGGCGGCACGACAAGCAAACCGGCGAACGGGTCGAGATCTCACGTACACGGGGCGATTGGGAACCGCTTATAACCGAAGGCGAACACACTCGGCTGGTTGCCATGCTCACCGACCCCTCTCGGTCCCGTAGCTGGGGAAGTCAAGTAACGCATCTACTTTCGGGCATAGCTACCTGTGAAGTGTGCGGCCAGGGAGTCAAGCATTCCAATATGAAGTCAGACCTTCGGCCTCGATACCGTTGCCCAGACAGTCACGTGAAGCGCGCTGCCGACGAGCTGGACAGGCATGTGGAATCGGCTGTAGTGGAGTTCTTTTCGGATCATGTGCGTGCCGCTGCCGCTATGTATGGTGACGACAAAGCTGCCAGGGAAGCTGCCGAACTGGCCCGCGAACTGAGACAGCAACTCGACGCTGAAATCCTGGAGCTGACCAATGCCAATATCTCGGCGTCCACACGGGCACGCATGGCAGAGCAGATGGAACAGTCCCTACTGCCGAAGATCGAAGCCGCCGAAGCCAAAGCGCGTCAGGTAGGTAATCCGGTATTGCAGAAGTTTGCTAATGGAGCCACGCGAGAAGTGTGGGATTCCCTCTCCATTCTGGATAGGCGTGAGGTGGTCAGAGAGTGCTTGAAGGTGACGATTCTGAGAGTGAAGGTGCGCAATCCGCGTAGAGTATTCGACCCCGACACTGTGGAAATCGTGCCGAAAAAGACAATTTCGATTGACTCTGACTGGTGGAAGACGGATTAGGCGGTAGGCTCTCGCCCATGTCAGTTGCCGCCCTTGTGTTGTCGATCGTCTCGCTGGTGTGGAGCTTCGCGCTGACATGGATACGGTGGCCAAGAATCTCTGTCGAAATGAGGCAGTCGGTAAGCGTTGGCTCACCGTCGAAGGATACGCTGAATCTGGTTGTTCTCAATCTCGGGGCCGAAGCAACCACTATTGCAAACGTCGGCATTCGTTCGGAAGATGGGTCCATTGGCATCGACTACGAAGCAAATCGCGACCCATTCGAGGGGCCTGATCTGCCAGCTCGCATCGAGGGGCATGGTTGCTTGGTATGGACACTCTCGGATGATTCTCTGACGCCAATTCCCAGTCAAACCAAAATTGCTGCATATGCTTTTCGATATAAGGCTTACCGGAAATACCCGAAGAGCCGTAGAACAATGCTCCGTATAACTGAAGCGAAATACACTACCCATCGAAACGGCGGCATTCTGCCGACTTCGGAATAGCCATTTAATGGGATTAGCCGACTCATCTCGGCTATTGGTTTTAGTCCTATATCTTTACGTATTCATACTGCACCTGCGCGCGGTCGATTCTCGTCGTCCCATGGCAGATTCTCTTTCAGACCCTATCGGACGCCGATTCGAGCACTATAGTAACCCTCTGACCTGCGGTTATGCAGTGTCGTTGAAGATTTCAACTTAGAGGGAGAAGCGATCGGAGGCAGGGTCTTGCTCGGTGTCTGCGAATATCGGAAAACATGCACCCCCCTACCCACTGGTCCCTACCATCCATTCCTCTGCCTACCTAGTGCCATTAGCGCAATCCAAAACGATTGATTAGTGTCATTGTTAGTGAGGGAATGAATCACATTAGCGATATGTTTTCCATATGGAATTCACCAACTGGAAGGGGTGAGTCAAACAATGGCTACTACACAGGCAGTGAGCGACTGGAGCGCGTTGGTACGGCAAGAGCTGCCACAGGGCGTCACGGTTCGCAAGGTTGGATGGAAAGCATTGAAGGTTGCAATAGCAATCAGTGCAGTGTCGATGCTGCTTGCACTTGGTCTGGTGCTAGTGGTGGTGTGCATGGTGTGCACAGTCTTCGGCACGACAGCACGCAACGCACCAGTGGCACTGTGCAGTGGGCGCAACCAAGGTAGGTATGGCATGACGTATGGTGTTGTGGCAGTGAAGGTGTCAGGGTTCAGTATGGTTGGCAAGGCATTGCAAGGTGTGTATGAGTTCACAGTGAAGTGAATGTGTTGGTGTGACACATACTGAGACACCAAGGGTGCTACCAGATCTGGCTACCATGCACGTCGTCAGGTCCAACAGGTTCGATGGGTATCAGGCTTGGCTTCGGCTTCGCTGTTGTTGTTCCCGGTGCTCGGCGGCTACGTCGTCTGAACGGTGCGCGGTAGGGCTCTGCTGTGGTACCTGCCAGCTGTCGGCCCTCTCGCTTGCCACTGTTGCACTTCATATGTGCGGGTGCGGTATTGGCATGGTCGAACAATGCACCCCCTCGACTGACCGGCACGATGTGGTCCACAGACAAACCCAATCGTGTTCTGCCGCTTGCATATGGGTCGATGGGTTCGTTGCAGAGATGGCACGTCCAGCCCTCGATGGGTGTGTTGGCCTTGTACCATGTGCGAATCGCGACCCACCTCGGATCGTGCAACCACCATGAGTTCGACATTGCTCAGTCTCCAAGCATTTCAATAAGTTTGAGTTTCTGTAATACGGTCTGCAGTGATACACGAAAGGCTCTGCCTCCGACTGGAAGACAGAGCCTTTGGTGCAGTCTCGCTGCCGCACAACCCTTTTGCTGATATGGAGCGCGAAGGTAGTCGCCGGACCTATCCGAGTCTTCTACTTCCTCGGAATTCCGTGGATCGCAGGGAGTGCCGATCATGTAAAACACTCCCTGCGACCAGGTGACCGGCTAAGGCTCGCACGCGCTCTGCCGGTCGGCCCTCCGATGATGATGCGACACCACGAACCATCATCGGGAGAGAGTTCATCAGGCCGTGGTTGCGACGTTCAAGAGCCGGAATGCGTTGGCGTTCACAACATCAGAACCAACACGGCGATGCATCCAGAGTCCGCGTTCACCGGTCGGCCTACGATTGGCCCCGAAGAGGTGGGGAACCAGTTCGACAGTCGTGCCGATGCGATCCACGATCACGAAATTCGAGAAGTCGCCGTACACCAGCGCATAGTTGGCTGCGGTCACTGCGGCGTTGATCGTGCCGTCCATACCCGAAATTTCGTGCAGTGGGCGGCTCAGCAGGTTTGCGGGTACTGCCTGCGCCCCTGGGAACTTCAGCGCGCCGTTGGTGGTCTCGAACTGCCGGATGGTGTTCAGGATCGCCAGGTTGCCCGCGAACGATGCATTGGGCTGCCAGCGCGAACCGAGTGCCCCTTGCAAAGTGTAGATGTCTGCCGACGTGAGCGCTTCACCAGCTGCCGGAACGATCACAGATCCACCAGCGGCCACAAGGGCAGTGATGAGGCCTGTGGGCTGCCCGGAACCCGATCCCGTTGCGAAGGCAGTGTTTTCGAGCTGCAGTGCCGAATCAGCGAGCAATGCCTGCAACTGACTGAGCAACTGCAAACCATCCTCTTCCAGTTCGATAGAGAAGGGAACCCAACTGGCTGCCTTGTGAACCGGGATCGGCTCGGGTGTCAGCGTCGGTGTTGCGTCTGCGGCCTCGGCTGCTTCGGCCAACCACTCGGATGTGACACCAGCGGAGCTGACACCATTCCAGGCGTTGGAAGTCGTCTGCACTACTCGGCTGATTGCGCGGAGCGGAGAGACACTGCCCGCGTTGGTCAGGATGATGCTCGGGTCCAGATCGAAGGGCACCAAGTGCTTTCCGGTACCGGCTGCACCCTCGATGAGTCCGCGAACCTGGTCGGCGTCCCGGTAGGACTGAGACTCTTCCGGGGTCCACAGGAGGTGCCCGCGCTCGGGGTTGCCCACCAGCTTGGCGAACGCACTTCGGTAGGCTTCGGTGCCCGTAGTCGCTGCGAGTCGGGCCACAGTGGAGTCGGTGCCCACCAGTGCCTCGGAAAGTGTTGCAGCGGCGTCGGTCAAACGTCCGGCCTTGTGGCTGCGCTCGATGTTGCTCAGTGCTGCATCCCTGGTCGGGTCGCTGTCCTTACGTGCGCGAGTGCTGGGAGCTTCCACGGTGCCGGGATCGTTTGCCAGCTGCAACAGACGGTTACGGGATTCGTTGCGCTGCTTGAAGTATTCCAAGTGGTCGGCCAGCTCATCGAATCGGTCGGCGTCTGCGCCCTGCAATTCGGATCGCTCTGCCAGTTCGTGTGCCTCGGCGCGGATCTTCTGAGCCTCTGCGGTAACCTGCGCCTCGGGCATGCCGTGGTATTTCTGGAATCGTGGGTCGTTCTTCTCGATGGTCATTGTCTTGTTTCCTTAAAGGTCCAGTAGCCGAAGCCGTCTCGCGGCCTGGCTCGAAGTGATGGTGGTGTTTCTGACTCCCACAGAGGTGCCCGCATATGCCGGTGAGACAACAGGTCCGGCCTCGGAGAGTGCAACCTCGCGGATAGTCCGGGCTATCTTCTCGCCCCGGTACATCCGGTCGTAGGCGTCCTCGGCGGCGATAACGCGCCCCTTGGTGTCGGTCCAGGCGTCTTGAATCACGCGGAACCGGAACGACATACCTGTCAGCGCGCCCGATGCGATGGCCTGCCTGATGGGCAAAACCAGATCGTTGTCATGCAAGCGGCCAGCAACGAATAGCCCGTGGGTGTCCTCGCGAAGCTCGGTGTAGACGCCGATAGGTACGGTGCCCGTTCTCGGGTCGTGACCATGGTCGAATTGCATGACCGGAGTTCGTTCGGCCAATGTCTTGGTGAACGCTCCCTTGACGATTCGCTCGGAGAAAGTGCCTTCCCAGGAGCTGATTTCGGTGTCTTGGTTGAAGACGGCTGCATATCCTTCGAGAGTAAGCCCGTCGCCAGGTTCGGTGGCAGAGCGAAATTCGACGCTGCGAGTGATGAGAGTCTTGTTACGTGAGGACATTTCGGTGATTCCTTCGAACGAAGTGGATACGACAAAACAGGCTGTACCTGCTTGGACCCGGCTTTCCGTTCGATCAAGTGTCCGCACTGTGGGGACGGCTTGTCTCTCCGAAACTATCTGGGGCAAGTGATTTCTCGGCTTGCGGGGTCCAGTGTAAACGAAATTCTGGGATCGTGCCAAGACTGTGGACCCCTGGCAGTGCGGGCTGTCCGGGGTCCACAGGGAATCGGTCAGTCGGTGAGTTCGGCGATGGTGTCCGGGATTTCATCGGCAGAGGGCACGAATTCGAGTTCCGGGCCGCTCGGGTCGCAGTCATCCAAGATCCAATCCGCGTCTGCCATCACCAACACACGATCCGGGAATGCTGCCGTGCGGAATTCGACCACATGATCTTTCACGGTGTAGCTCACTCCCGGATTGTCTGCGATCGCTTGCTGTTCATCGGGTGGAAGTTGCTCGATAGCCATCTCGGTCAGCCGCGAGACCTTCCACTTGAATAGCTCGATACCGCGTAGTGCTGAGTAGTTGTCGGTAGTCATTGTTCTGTCCTCCGTGATCGTAATCAGGTGTGTAGGTTCGAATTCCGGTAGTTGTCCCGGTAGCCATGGGATGGTTGCGGCTGTCATTTCCTAGTTGCTCCCTTGGTGTTTCGCTTCTGTCTGCTCGCTGCCTCTACAGCTCTGCGCTTGCGCTCTTGTTCTCTCGCTACCTGTTCCGTAGCTGCCTGCCATTGATCCCAAGTCGGTGAGTAGGTTCCGTTACTTGCCAGTTCGTGCATCTCTTTGAACTGGCGATACATGTAGCGCTTGTACTCACGTTGCTTTGCCCACGTCTTCGCCGACTTGAATGCACGCTCTTCCGGCATGTAGTCGTCGGCGTCGAAGTCCTCCAGTAGTGGCCTCACCACATACCTGCCTCGGTAAGCCGATACTTCGATGCATGGCCGAACGGGGTGCCTGGCATCCGGGCGACCAGTCCCAGAGTCACAGTGTGGTTTAGGGCGACGAAAACCTCGGGGTAGGAGTGTCCGGTGAGTTCGGCAAGTTCGACGGCGCTGCGGGCACCTGAGCCGCACCTGAGCATCATCAGGACGTGCAGCGCGATGATGACCGGATCGTTGGTGGTGGTGCTCATGGTCGGCCTTTCAACAGATCGGCGTTGCAGTGCGGACAGTGCATGTCTGTGGTCGGCGGCGTGATATCGCGGCCAGAGTTGTTCTGAGCGATCCACAGTCGGCGGTGACACTCCGGGCAGTGCGGACAGCCGCTCCAGGGGCCGCGCTTGGCCGGTGCCATCTTGGAGGCTGTACGAACCTTCATCGTTGTGCCTTTCGTTCGGCGCGGCGCTGCGCGCGGTTTAGGTGGGCTCGGTACCAAGGGCAGGTGTCGTCATGGAAGACGGTCCAATGAATGACCTCGTTCATGGTCTCGACGCGGAGGTCGGCGTTGCAGTCTCCACAGGGGTGCTTGGGTGGTGTCAGGTTCAGCATTTTCGGTTCCTTCGGGTTTGTTGTTCTCTCACTTCGATTTCGACCTGTTCCCTGTTCCCACCCAAGGGATTGGGGGTGGGGAACATGCAAGGGGTGCAGGCTGTTCCGGGGTGTTCCCGACGCTTGGGAACAGGTAGGAACACGCCCTGACCTGTGGTTTTGCACTAGATCCACGGCACCCTGTTCCGGGGTGTTCCCGACGCTTGGGGAACAGGTTCAGGGCTGCCAACCTGTTCCCATGCAGGTCAGAGGGTGTTTTCACCTATTCCGGGCGTAGTTTGCTTCTCGCCTTGTAGTCCCGAATCGCGTCGGTAAGGGTGGCTGCTCGGACGCCCTTCACTCCGTGGTCGGCAAGGAACTTCTTGACGTGTTCGCGCCCGAAAGTGTCGTCGGCGGGCATCCCCAAAGTGGTGAAGGTGTCCACCATCGACTGAACCGCGTCCACCTTTTGCTGCAACGTCGGTGCTTCGATCTTCACTGCCAGATTTCCGTTGTCGTCGGAGACGATCTGAAACAGTGCCGCCACGGCGTCGGAGTCAGGGTCCGGGCAGTGCTTGCGAACCCATGACCCGCGTTCCTTCTCGGTGAGTCGCACGGTGAGTTCTCCGGCTCGTCCAGGCACCATCTGCTGAGTCATGATCACTCGGTAGCTCACGTCCATCAGTGCTCTCTTGGTCATGGCTCCCAGTGCGAAGGTTCCGCCGTTGGCTTTCGCTTCGTGGTCGATGACGATGACAGCCGCGCCTGTTCGCTTGAGAGGGTCGATGAGATGGTGAAACCACTTCGCCACTTCGTCGTTGTCGTTGCCGCTGTATCCGTACGACGCCAGGCAGGCCGTGCAACCATCCACCACAACGATGCTGTAGTCGGTGAGCGTGGACAGCATTTCGGCTGTCGCCACCTCGTGGGGGTTCCGGTACGAAATGAGCTGCATCTGTTCCCGCGTCAAACCAAGCTGCCGGAAGTTGATGCCAACAGATTCGTTGTCCGACTCGTAGTCGAGATACAGCACGCGGTTTCCGGCTCGGACTTGTTCGGCGCACGCGATTTTCGCTATCCACGACTTGCCGCTGCCGGACGGCCCGTGAAAGTCGTGAGACTTGCCGGGGTACAGCAAACCGATATCGTCGTCCCGGAACAACATCGTGGTTTCCTGCATCCGATAGTCCGCGTCCCAGATCCGATCCATACTGACTTCGGCCCACGATGACGGGAGGGCTGTCGTCGGCGTCTGTGGATCTTCAAATGCGCCTGCCTGGTTTTCTCCCATAACCTTGCCGCTGATCCCGAGTATGTCGTCGGCTGCCTTGTCTTTCAGCTGCGGGTTGTACTCGTCGGCGGTGCCGTAGAGCTTGCGAACCTCCTTGTACTTGAACGCCGAACCTTTCTGTCGATACCGCTCGACCTGGCCCGCGTCGAGTTGCAGACAATGCAGTGTCTCTTCGAGGGAGAGGTCACTTGCCTTGCACGCGTTCACGATCGTCGCTGTCTTGCTACTGCGGTCAGCACTCGAAGCGTTCAGCGCGTTTCTTACAACCTCCGGCATACGCTGCGGCGCAACGGGAACGATTGGATCGGTAGAGACCTCGACCTCCGGTTTGACCTCGACGGCGGGCAGGGCCTCGACCAGATCCTTTGGGTTCCAACGCGTCTTGCCGACGCTCTCGTCCCAGGTAACCGGCGCTGTCGGGTGAGTCTTCTTGGCTGACATCTGGTTAACGGTGCCGGGAATCCGAAGCAGGCCATTGTCGCGGCAGACTGCGCGATCCGAATCGAAGTGGGCGACAAGCTGATCCTCCAGCCGGTGATAGGTGCCCACGTCGACGGAATGATTCAACTCGATGTACGCGTGCACGTGGCCGGGAGAGCCCGAATAGACCACCCAGGCGTCCAGGTCGCGCAGTTTCGTCGTGTCCTCGGCTGTCAGTGCCCGGTCGATATCCACATGCAGGCGACGGCGTTTCACGGACATGTTCATCGCACGTCCACCTGTGCCGTCTGCCTTTTTCTTCTCATGGCTGTAGCTCAGGTGCGCCGCATACCAGACATTGAAGCCCGCTTCGTTCTGGGCGACGATGAAGTCGACAGCTTCCTCGGCCTGCTCGGGCCATTGGAAAGGGTTGTCTGAGAAGGTCGTAGGCGCATTCCTGCCGGGGCCGACACTGATCCACGCCGTGCCCTTGTCGGTGCCGTACTGGAGTTTCAACCAGGTGCGTATTTTCTCGCGATCCACGCCCTGGACATCAGCGGTCATCCCTCGACCCGGACGGGGACCAGGAGAGCTTGAATCTCGGCAAGGTCGATACGGAGCGTGCGTTCAGAGATGCGGTAGCCGGTGAGCTTGCCGCTCTTGACCCAACGTCCGATCGTAATGGGATGTACTGCAAGGATTTCGGCCGCGTCGGCGGCGCTGATGAGCTTCATGTCGGTTCTCCACAGGTGCGTTCACTGTGGACGGCACCGGAAGCAGTGGTCCCCAAGATCCGACCAGTTCCGCGTTGTCCTCGATATGCCTTCTGCTCACGTGGCTTTCGTTACCTGGCTTAAGTCCTCTTGGGCAGACCAACCAGCTACGTTTCTTATCATAGCTAACTTTCTCTGACAGCGTTGCCGACAATTCCTGCACTGAGTGCCAATGGCCGCGTTTCGGCGATAGAATCGGGAGCGTCTCTCACAGAGGAATCTGCGGTCATTGCGGGCCGCGCCAGGCAAAGCCTCTCGGCTACTTCCAGAGCTGGGGGGCTTTGTCATGCGCGCACTCTCGGCGATTCAATAAGTCCAGGCCCTTAGCGCGGCTAACGAGTAGACTCGGAGTCGTTGGTTCAGTTCTCGTTTGACTGTCATCTTTGGGATCACCAGCACGCGGCCCATCACCGCCACAAAGAACCGCCCCTCTCGTCTTCCTGCGAGCTGGGCGGTTCTTTTGTCTGTCTGCACTTCAATATGTCGGGGCGTTATTCCATCAGGTGGGCGGTTGCGACTATCAGCCATGCGTCGGCCACAGGGTAGCCCTGTGTCTTTGCCGTCTCGAAGTAGCGCGCCTGCCAGGTCTCACGATCGGGCAAGGTCATCACCAGCTCTGCGGCCAGTAGTGCGCGTTCAGACATTGCATCGGAAATGTATGTCTCACTGGTGAATACGGGATTTCCGGCCATCGTAGCGGCCACAGTATTAATGCTGGTCATGACGTACGCTCCCTCGGTATTGGACGATATGGGAGACTTAGCGCAACGGTAGAAGCCGTATGCGGTGCTCACGCCTCAACTCTTATCACGGTCGGCGCGTTCGCGGATCGGGCACGACGAGGCCCGCCGGGCATCCCGGCGGGCCTGTTGTGGACGGGTCAGGAGCTGCCGAACAAGCCGCCCAACGATCCTGTGCCGCCTCCGCCGCCACCCTCGCCGCCCATCAAGGGTCCGAGGGCCTCGAGCAGGGCGAGCAAGCCTTCGAGAATCTGTGCAAAGTCCATGTCTTCCTCCGATCACTGCAGTGGTTCCGGCAGCGATCCGTTGTGCGCTTCGGCGCGGACAGCCGCCACCACGTTCATCGGTCCGGCACCGGCCACGGTTACACGGAAAATGCAGGGACTTCGAATGCTGTCGGCTCCGCCTGATTGGATGGGTCCATGCTGCACGGTCTCTGGACACCGGGTTCGGGACTCATGCTGTGGGTCGAGGACCGGGATCTCGTGGCGGAGGAGTCCGCCGCCGATGCTGTCGGCCGCGTCTTGCAGCGCAAGTTCCGGCACCATCTCAAGGTGCCGATGCCGGCGCCCTCGGGTCCGGAGCTGGTCGAGTGGCCGGCGGTGGCGATGGCTCCGCCCGATGCCGCGGAGTTCCTGCTGGCGGTGTCGCCGTGGGATTCGCGGATCGCCGGCGATTTGCGGTACCTCGCCCATATGGTGCGCGGAATCGAGCGATGGGCGCGTGCCGGTCGGGTGGTCCCCGAGGCGCATCGTGCGGAGGGCACGTGGTGGCCGCGTTGGCGACTGCTCGGCGGTGAACGGCAGCGTGCCTGGCTGACCGAACTCACTGTGGCGATGCCGCAGGTGCAGCGCCACGGGAGCGGCGCCCGCTCCGTGCTGGACGACCTCGTCACCGAACTCACCGACCCGATCACCCGTCACGTTCTCGGCCACCGCCCGCTCGACGGTCGGCGCAGCCATCCGCCGCATCCGTTCCTCGCCGCGCTCGTGCACGGCGATTCCTACGACGAGGGAACGCCGCAACTGTCGGGTTCGCTCGACCGCTGGCGTGACAGTCTCACAGTGGACGAGCCCGAACTGGTGTTGCGCCTGCTCGAACCGGACGACGCCGACGTCGAGGGGGACTGGGATCCGGACACCGCCCTGTGGCGGCTGGAGGTGTGCCTGCGTCCGGAAGGCGAAGCCCCGGTTCCGATTCCCCTGCATCACACGGACGCGAGCCGCCTCCAGATCGGTGTCCGCAAATTGACGGAGGCCGTGGCGGCGTATCCGCGACTGCAGGACGTGCCGAGCGATCCCGACAGCCTCGATCTGTTCCTCCCTACCGCGGTCGTGATCGACCTGGTCGGGCACGGGGCGGTCGCGTTGAAGGAGAAGGGCATCAGCCTGTTGCTGCCGCGGGCCTGGAGTGTGGCGTCGCCGTCCATGCGGTTGCGGGTCAGTTCGCCGGGGACCCCGGCGAGCGCGGAGAACCGGTCGGTGGGCAAGGACCAGTTGGTGCAGTACGACTGGGAGCTGGCGCTCGGGGACACCGTCCTGACGGCCGCCGAAATGACTCGATTGGTCAATTCCAAGAGCGATCTGGTGCGGCTGCGCGGTGAATGGGTGCGGGCCGATTCCGAAGTGCTCGCTCGCGCGGCACGCTACGTGACGGAACGGCAGGGAAATGGCGACCGTGCCATCGTCGACTTGATCAAAGACCTCATCGCCGATGATCTCTCGCGCCTTCCGGTGGACGAGGTGACGGCGAGCGGGTGGGCTGCCGCGTTACTCGAAGGTGACGTGCAGCCGGAGCAGGTTCCGGTCCCCGACCGGCTGGACGCCACCTTGCGGCCGTATCAGCAGCGGGGGCTCGACTGGCTGGCGTTCATGAGCAGGCTCGGACTGGGGGCCGTTCTCGCCGATGACATGGGCCTGGGTAAGACCCTGCAACTGCTGGCGTTGCTGGCGCACGAGAACGCGCCTTCGCCGACACTTCTGGTGTGCCCGATGTCCGTGGTCGGCAACTGGCAACGAGAGGCGGCCCGCTTCGTTCCGACCTTGCGTGTGCATGTCCACCACGGCCCGCAACGGCTGACCGGTGAGGAGCTGACGGCTGCGGTCGGTGCGAGTGACCTGGTGATCACCACGTACGCGTTGTTGGCACGCGACCTCGCGCAGTTGAAGGAACAGCAGTGGCGCCGGGTGGTGCTCGATGAGGCGCAGCACATAAAGAACTCGAAAACGTCCCAAGCCAGGGCTGCCCGTAGTATCCCCGCTGCGCACCGGGTGGCGTTGACCGGCACACCCGTCGAGAATCGGCTCGACGAATTGCGTTCCATTCTCGATTTCGCGAATTCCGGCATTCTCGGCTCCGAGGCGATGTTCCGCAAACGCTTCGTCGTTCCGATCGAGCGGGAGCAGGACGAGACCGCCGTGGCCCGGCTGCGGGCTGTCACGTCACCGTTCGTGCTCCGGCGGGTCAAAACCGATCCGGCGGTCATCGCCGACCTCCCCGACAAGTTCGAGATGACGGTGCGCGCCAATCTCACCGCGGAACAGGCGGCGCTGTATCGGGCGGTGGTCGACGACATGATGGCGCAGATCAAGGACAAGAAGGGGATGAAGCGCAAGGGTGCCGTGCTTGCCGCGCTGACCAAACTCAAGCAGGTATGCAACCATCCTGCGCACTTTCTGCGGGACGGGTCCGCGGTGACGCGCCGCGGTCAGCACCGGTCGGGAAAGCTCGGTCTCGTCGAGGACATCCTGGACTCCGTACTGGCCGACGGCGAGAAAGCGTTGCTGTTCACCCAGTTCCGCGAGTTCGGTGATCTCGTGGCACCGTACCTGTCGGAACGTTTCGGTACCGCCGTGCCGTTTTTGCACGGCGGTGTCACCAAACAGAAGCGCGACGACATGGTGGCGGCATTCCAGGGCGACGGCGGACCGCCGATCATGCTGCTCTCACTCAAGGCGGGGGGTACCGGGCTCAACCTCACGGCGGCCAATCACGTCGTGCACCTCGACCGATGGTGGAATCCGGCGGTCGAGAACCAGGCCACCGACCGGGCGTTCCGCATCGGACAGCGCCGAGACGTGCAGGTGCGGAAACTGGTGTGCGTGGGCACGCTCGAGGAACGGATCGACGCAATGATCGCGACCAAACAGGAGTTGGCTGATCTCGCGGTCGGAACCGGTGAGAATTGGGTGACGGAGATGAGCACCGAACAGCTCGGCGAGCTGCTGCGACTCGGCGACGAGGCGGTCGGCGAATGACGGATCGGCGACCGGCACCGCATTTCGCTCGGTACGGCTCACGACGACCGGTGCAGGGCGGCCTGGCAGCACGCTCGCGGCGGGGAGCATTCGGTCACACCTGGTGGGGGCGGGAACTGGTCGACATCATCGAGTTCGTCGGCGACAAGGGGCGGATGAGCCGTGGCCGCAGCTACGCGCGCAGCGGACAGGTCGTCTCCCTCGAAATCAGCCATGGGATGGTGACCGGTGAAGTCCAGGGCAGCCAGCTCCAGCCGTTCGTCGCGACCGTCTCGATCGACCGGCTCGACGAGGACGAGATCGCCGAATTGGTCACGCTGGTGCGGAAACAGCCGGGCAGCCTTGCGATGCTCGCGGGTGGGGCGGTGCCGGAAATTCTCGGCCCCCTCCTGTTACCCTCCGGCTCTTCGGCGCTCCACTACGACTGCACCTGTCCGGACGACGGCTGGCCGTGTAAGCACGCCGCAGCGGTCGCATATCTGACCACGGAGCGGATCGACGAGAACCCCCTCGAGATACTGACCCTGCGCGGGGTCGACCTCGACATGCTGATCGAGGGAGTCGGCGGTGGCAACGCCGAGGAAGATGTCGCCGATTGGTTCGGTGACAGCGCCCAACTGCCCGCCCTGCCCGACACCGACTTCCGGGCGGCGGTCGACGACCTCGACCCGTTGCTGCTGCGCAAGGCGATCCGATCCGTGTGCGCCGACGAGCGCGAGGTGGACGCCGCCATCGCGGACCTGAACACGCTCTATCAGCATCTCCGTTAATCCTGGCGTTGGATGATGTGGTGCTCCCCGCCGTACGCGGGAGAATCGGTAGGTGACCCTGCACGAGCTGACGCACCGATCGACTTCATTCCCGTCATCGGATATGCCGATGACGCACTGGTGGTGGCTCTCGTTCTACGCTCGGTGACCCGTCGAGCCGGCGCACACGCGCTTGCCCGGCATTGGCCCGGCACTCCTGAAGGTCTTGCGGCCGTTCAACATATCGCGCAACCGGGAGCGCACCGTCGTGCCTGACGGTGCGTTCGGATGGGAGGCGCTCCGGAAAGCTTGCTCCGGCTCAGTGTTTGAACACGTCCTTGACTCGCTCGGCGGCCTTCTTCACACTGGCCTTCCTTTGGTCCGCTTTGCCAATGTTCTTCAGCTCGTTGTCTCCGGTGGCCCGGCCGATCGATTCCCGGGACCTTCCCGCAGCGTGCTGGACGGCGTTCTTGGCCTTGTCGACGATGCTCATGGCGTGCTCCTCCGAGTGGATGACGTCCACTGCAATCCTAATCCGATTGCGGTTCGGCCACTCGACAACTTCTCCGGTGCACATCCTTTCGATACGTCCCCGGCCGCACCAGGACTAGGCTGGCTTCGTGCGGTCGGCATCGGACCCGACCGGGGATCGGGAGGAGCCTGCCGTCAGCCGCAAACGCTGTGACACGCGCGAGTTCACCTATACCGAGGTGGGCGCCAGTCGCGACCTTCCGTTTCCGAGTGGATACCACCATCTCGACGAGCAGAAGGTGATCGGTCGTGGTTCCGCAGTGTTCGACTCCGCCGTCGCACAGCTGTTCACCTGGGGGATGCACCGCGGCGCCGGCGTGAAGGTCGGCCTCAATACTCCTACGGCGACTCCCGACGCCGCCGTCGAGCTTCGGTGGGGGATCGGTCCGGTCGGACTCACCTTCTGTTGCCGGGTGATCTACGTCGTCGACGAGCCCCGTGTCAAGGGTTTCGCCTACGGGTCGCTCGAGGGACACCCGGAAACGGGGGAAGAGCGATTCGTCATCGAACACCGACCGGACGACACCGTCGTCGCGAGTATCTCCGCTTTCTCGCGGCCCGGCCGGTGGTTCACCCGACTCGGCGGCCCCGCGAACCGGGCAGTGCAGAAGGTGATGACGCGGCGCTATCTCGACGCGTTGGTCTCACAGAAGCGATAACTTCGCGTCCTGCTGTCGGAGAACTGCATGCACGGCCGCGCCGTATGCCAGATGCGGGACGATGTCGCTGAGCCAATCCTGGACCGACCAATTCCGCGGATCACTGATGCCGCGGACGGCGATCGGGATGTCCGTGGCAGCCATCGCACCCGCACCGATGGCTACGGCACCTGCTGTCGGCGACAAGCGAATTCCGGTGCGGCGGACCAGGCCGGCGCCCACTGCAATGCCCAGGCCCACAGCAATTCCGCCGAGTGCGCCCAGCCCCGTCCGGCGGGACTGAATGGCACTTCCGCGCCCCGGTATTCGAACTCCGAGACTCGCGGCGACCGAATCGATCGTCTCTTCGGGGACCGTACTTGCGGGACGGCCGCGGACCACCATGTCGAGGTACGTCACCGTGTTGAGTGCGGTCACCCCGGCCGCTCCCGCGACGAGCCCGGACGTGACTGTGTTCATGACGACCCTCCCCGAAAAATTCGGCCGGATGCAGCGCGGATGCGCTCACAGAGCGAGCATCCCCACTCGGTGGAGTCGGCAAACCTCACGGGTAGCAGTCGGCGGCTGCCGCTGCGGTCAAGCCAAGGACAGCCGCTCGACGTGCCGCACAGCGGCCTCGAGGTGCCGGTCCGCGGTGGTCAAATCCAGACGGGCGTCGCTGAGATTGTCGATCACCTCGAGCACCATGGATTCGTCGCTGCTGGTGAGCATGCTCCGGTCGAGCAGGTCGAATGCTTCGGTCAGGTCCTTGATCCGCTGTTCGAACGCGTTCAGATCGGACCGCAGTCGAGCGGTGGACTGGGCAAGGTCGTCAACCGTTGCGGTCATGCCGGCACCCCTCGTTCGCACCTCGTCGGGTCGCGTCCGCGGAAAACCGGGCGGCCTGACTCCACCAAAGAGTTACCACCGTTCCTTGATTGGTAAACCAGGCGCGCCGGTCTCGTCGACGGGCACACGGGCGAACGATGCGGGTTATGGTCGTGCGGTGACCGATCCGTGGCAGCCCGGCGCGGCCGGCGTGCTGGAACTTCCGTCGGGTCGACGCGTGCGCGGACGGGGGCTGAGGCGCCCGCTTCCGCCCGCTCCCCATCCCACCTTTGCGCTGTATCTGCTGGGCCGCCGCCCGCCGTCCGTCGAGTGGGACCATCGCTGGCTTCGCTGGCCCGATTTCTGGTTGCCGTCCGATCGCAGCGAGGCGACGGCTGCGCTACGCGAAGTGTGGGCGCGCGCAGAGTCGGATCGCGTCGAGATCGCCTGTGGGGGAGGCGTCGGGCGCACCGGCACAGCGCTTGCCTGCCTCGCCGTACTCGACGGAGTGCCCAACTCGGCGGCGGTCGACTACGTCCGCCGGCACTATTCTCCCCGTGCCGTGGAGACACCGTGGCAACGCCGGTTCGTTGTTCGCTTCCCGTCTGCCGACGAGCCGTGAGTCGTCGGCGTGACCGACGGTTGGCTCACGACGTCCGGCGCCTCTAGACATGCAAGGACATCCAACTATAGGATGGGCTACATATTCGGAACTCCCTGATTCATCGAGCAAGAAACGGGTTCGCACAATGGTTCAAGAGCTATCCCACTTCGTCGGCGGCAAGCGTGTACCGGGTGCCTCCAACAGGTTTGGCGACGTCTACGATCCCAACACCGGTGCGGTGCAGTCGCGGGTGCCGCTGGCGGACAAGGCCGAGACCGAGGCGATCATCGCCAACGCGGTGGAAGCGCAGCGCGAATGGGCCGCTTTCAATCCGCAGAAGCGCGCACGCATCCTCATGAAGTTCCTGCAGTTGGTGCAGGGCGAGATGGACTCGCTGGCACGCCTGCTCTCGTCCGAGCACGGCAAGACCGTTCCCGACGCGAAGGGTGATATCCAACGCGGACTCGAGGTCATCGAGTTCGCTGTCGGCGCCCCACATCTGCTCAAGGGTGAGTACACCGAGTCCGCGGGCACCGGCATCGATGTGTACTCCATGCGCCAGCCACTCGGTGTCGTCGCCGGGATCACCCCGTTCAACTTCCCGGCCATGATTCCGCTGTGGAAGGCCGGACCGGCCCTCGCGTGCGGTAATGCCTTCATCCTCAAGCCCTCCGAGCGCGACCCCTCGGTGCCGCTGCGCCTCGCCGAACTGTTCCTCGAGGCCGGTCTGCCGGCCGGTGTCTTCAACGTGGTCAACGGTGACAAGGAAGTGGTCGACGTCCTCCTCACCGACGACCGCGTCAAGGCAGTCGGTTTCGTCGGGTCCACCCCGATCGCGCAGTACATCTACGAGACCGCTGCTGCCCACGGCAAGCGCGCGCAATGCTTCGGTGGCGCCAAGAACCATGCCATCGTCATGCCCGACGCCGACCTCGACGAGGTGGCCGACGCGCTCATCGGCGCAGGTTACGGTTCGGCCGGCGAGCGCTGCATGGCCATCTCGGTTGCCGTTCCGGTCGGCGAGGAGACGGCCGACGCTCTCGTCGCGAAGCTGAAGGAGCGTGTCGCCGGCCTGAAGATCGGTCGCAGCGACGACGAGAACGCCGACTTCGGACCTCTGGTTAGCAAGGACGCCCTCGAACGCGTCGACAGCTACATCCAGATCGGCATCGACGAAGGTGCGGAGGCCGTGGTCGACGGCCGCGGGTTCACTCTCGAGGGCCACGAGAACGGCTTCTTCGCCGGGGCCACCCTGTTCGACAAGGTGACCACGGACATGCGGGTATACAAGGAAGAAATTTTCGGACCCGTCCTGCTGGTGGCCCGTGCCGCCGACTACGAAGAGGCGCTGCGTCTGCCCACCGAGCACGAGTACGGCAACGGCGTCGCGATCTTCACCCGCGACGGCGACACCGCCCGCGACTTCACGAACCGCGTGAACGTCGGCATGGTCGGCGTCAACGTCCCGATCCCCGTGCCGATCGCCTACCACACGTTCGGCGGCTGGAAGCGCTCCGGCTTCGGCGACCTCAACCAGCACGGTCCCGACTCGTTCCGCTTCTACACCAAGACCAAGACCGTGACGCAGCGCTGGCCTTCCGGCAAGAAGGAAGCAGGGTCCGCTCCTGACAACCATTTCGTCATCCCCACCATGAACTGAAACGGAACCCGATGTTCACCTTGACCGATGACGAGCGGGCGATCAGTGAGACGGCCCGTGACTTCGCGGCCGAGCAGCTGGCGCCGTATGCCGTGGAGTGGGATCAGTCCAAGCATTTCCCGGTCGATGTGCTGCGTAAGGCGGCGTCGTTGGGGATGGGCGGGATCTACATCCGGGAGGATGTGGGTGGCTCGGAGCTGACCCGGGTAGACGCGGCCCGGATCTTCGAGCAGCTCGCGAGGGGGTGCCCGTCGATCGCCGCCTATATTTCGATCCACAACATGGTGACGTGGATGATCGACAGGTTCGGCACCGAGGAGCAGCGGCGTGCGTTCGTGCCGGGGTTGTGTGCGATGGATCAGTTGGGTAGTTACTGCCTGACCGAGCCGGGTGCCGGGTCGGATGCGGCGGCGTTGAGCACCCGGGCGGTCCGCGACGGCGATTCCTACGTGCTCAATGGGGTCAAGCAGTTCATTTCCGGTGCGGGGACGTCGGATGTGTATGTGGTGATGGCCCGCACCGGGGAGGGTGGGCCGAAGGGGATTTCCGCGTTCATCGTGCCGAAGGAGTCGGCGGGGCTCTCGTTCGGGCCGAACGAGGTGAAGATGGGCTGGAACGCCCAACCGACCCGGCAGGTGATCTTCGAGGATGTGCGGGTGCCGGCGGCGAACCTCCTCGGCACGGAGGGGGGTGGGTTCCGGATCGCGATGGCCGGGTTGAACGGGGGCCGGCTCAACATCGCGGCGTGCTCGGTCGGTGGTGGGCAGGCCGCGCTGGAGAAGGCGGTCGCGTATCTGGCGGACCGGAAGGCGTTCGGTGCGCCGCTGCTCGAGTCGCAGGCGTTGCAGTTCCAGCTCGCCGATATGCGCACCGAACTCGAGGCGGCCCGCACCCTGTTGTGGCGGGCCGCGGCCGCCCTCGACGAGGGGGCCCCGGAGGTGGTGGAGCTGTGCGCGATGGCGAAGCGGTTCGCCACTGACACCGGTTTCGAGGTCGCCAACAAGGCGTTGCAACTGCACGGCGGGTACGGCTATCTGGCCGAGTACGGCATCGAGAAGATCGTCCGGGATCTGCGGGTGCACCAGATCCTCGAGGGCAGCAACGAGATCATGCGGGTCGTGATCGCCCGCAGCATCGTCGCGGGCGCCGGACACGGAAAACAAGGAGCGGCATGAGCGAGACAACCACCACGACCCCCGAGGTCCTGATCAGCACGAGCGGCGGTGTGGGCCGGCTGGTGCTGAACCGGCCCAAGGCGATCAACGCCCTCAACCACGGCATGGTTGGGCAGATCGCGGCGGCGCTGGCCGCATGGTCCGACGACGACGAGGTGCGGGCGGTGGTCCTCACCGGGGCCGGTGAACGAGGCCTGTGCGCGGGCGGGGACATCGTGTCGATCTACCACGACGCCCAAGAGGGCGGCACCGGGTCGCGGGAGTTCTGGCGGGACGAGTACATCCTGAACGCGGCCATCGCCCGCTACCGGAAACCGTATGTGGCGATCATGGACGGCATCGTGATGGGCGGCGGCGTCGGGGTCTCCGCGCACGGCAGCGTCCGGGTCGTCACCGAGCGGTCGATGATCGGGATGCCCGAGACCGGGATCGGGTTCGTCCCCGACGTCGGCGGCACCTACCTGTTGGCCCGCACCCCCGGCGAGTTGGGCACCCACATCGCGTTGACCACCGCCCGCCTGAGCGCCGGGGACGCGATCGCGTGCGGATTCGCCGACCACTACATCCCCTCGGCGAAGATCGAGCAGTTCGTGCAGAAGCTGTCCGACACCACGGTGGAGGAGGCGCTGGCCGCGTTCACCGAACCCGCCCCGCCCTCGGAACTGCTGGCGCAGCAGGGGTGGATCGACGCCGCCTACTCCGCGGGCAGTGTTCCCGGCATCATCGCCCGCCTGCGCGGCAGTGGGGTGCCGGAGGCGGAAAAGGCGGCCGAGCAGATCCTGTCGAAGTCGCCGACCGCGTGCGCGGTCACCCTGCAATCGTTGCGCCGGGCCCGGGCGGCGGGCAGCCTCGAGGAAGTGTTGAACGAGGAGTTCCGGGTGTCGGTGGCGTGCCTGTCCTCCCCTGATCTGGTCGAGGGCATCAGGGCGCAGGTGGTGGAGAAGGACCGCAACCCGCAGTGGTCCCCCGCCACGATCGACGAGGTGACCGACGAGCAGGTCGAGGCGTTCTTCGCCCCGCTCGGGGACCTCGAACTCGGCCTCACCCCACCCACCCCCACAGCCACAGCCACAGCCACAGCCGTTCCGGCTGCTTCGATTAGCGATACGCGTCCAGGAGGGACTGCATCATGAGCACTATCGGATTTCTCGGACTCGGCCACATGGGTGGTCCGATGGCGGCCAACCTCGTCAAGGCCGGGCACACGGTGGTCGGTTTCGACCTCGCCCCGGCCGCCCTCGAACAGGCCACCAAAGACGGGGTCACCGTCGCCGAGTCGGCCGTCGACGCCGTCCGCGAGGCGGAGGTCGTGATCACGATGCTGCCGAACGGCAAGCTCGTCCTCGGCCTGTATGCGGAGATTTTGCCGGCCGCGAAGCCGGGCACCCTGTTCATCGATTCCTCCACCATCGACGTCGCGGACGCCCGCGCCGCGCACGAGGAGGCGGTCACCGCCGGGCACCGTTCGGTCGACGCCCCCGTCTCCGGTGGGGTCGTGGGCGCGGCCGCGGGCACCCTCGCGTTCATGGTCGGCGGCAGCGATGAGGACTTCGAGGCCGCGAGGCCGCTGCTCGAGGTGATGGGCAAGAAGGTGGTGCACTGCGGCAATCCCGGCAACGGGCAGGCCGCGAAGATCTGCAACAACATGATTCTGGGGGTGTCGATGATCGCGGTCAGCGAGGCCTTCGTCCTCGGCGAAAAGCTGGGTTTGAGTCACCAGGCGTTGTTCGACGTCGCCTCGAACGCGTCCGGTCAGTGCTGGGCGTTGACCACCAACTGTCCGGTGCCCGGACCGGTACCGACCAGCCCGGCGAACAACGACTACCAGCCCGGGTTCGCGGCCGCGTTGATGGACAAGGACCTCGGTCTGGCCGCGACCGCGCTGACCACCAACCATGTTCAGGCCGACCTGGGTTTGCGGGCCGCCGAGCTGTATCGCCGGTTCCACGCCGCCGGGCACGGCGGCGAGGACTTCTCGGCCATCGTCAACGACATCCGCGACCGCTCCACCGCACAGACCGCGCAGGCCGGGGGGAACCAGTGACCGACTTCGAGACCATTCTGCTCGACCGTCAGGGCCGGGTCGGGATCATCACCCTGCACCGCCCGAAGGCCCTCAACGCCCTGAACTCACAGCTGATGCGCGAGGTCGTCTCCGCGGTGGAGGAGTTGGACGGCGATGCCGAGATCGGGGCCATCCTGATCACCGGATCCGATCGGGCGTTCGCCGCCGGCGCCGACATCAAGGAGATGCAACCCAAGTCGTACATGGACGTCTACCTCGACGACTTCTTCTCCGCCTGGGACACGGTGGCCGCGGCCCGCACCCCCACCATCGCCGCGGTCGCCGGATACGCGCTCGGCGGTGGATGCGAGTTGGCGATGCTCTGCGACATCCTGATCGCCGCGGACACCGCGAAGTTCGGGCAACCCGAGATCAAACTCGGGGTCATCCCCGGGATCGGCGGCTCGCAGCGGCTGACCCGGGCGGTCGGTAAGGCCAAGGCCATGGAACTGTGCCTGACCGGCCGGAACATGGACGCCGAGGAAGCCGAACGCGCCGGACTGGTCTCGAGGATCGTGCCCGCCGCGGACCTGCTCGACGAGGCCCTGCAGACCGCGACCACCATCGCCGACATGTCGCTCCCGGTGGCGATGATGGCGAAAGAAGCCGTCAACCGGTCCTTCGAAACCACCCTCACCGAAGGAATCCGCTTCGAACGACGAGTCTTCCACTCCACCTTCGCCACCGAAGACCAAAAAGAAGGCATGACCGCGTTCGTCGAAAAACGCCCACCAGTCTTCAAACACCGCTAGTAGCCGTCACGAGAACTGTTGCCCCGCACCAAAAACACGGTGCGGGGCAGCAGTCGTCTCACCATTTGGTGGGGGCGTCTCCGGTGTCGAAATCGCCTGCCGCGCGGCGCAGTTCGGCGAGGATCGTGACCAATTGTTCCAGCTTGTCGCCGGACACGCCGGGACTCGAGAACACCTGGGCGTTGAGTCGCTCGGTGGACTCGACGGCGAGTTTCCTTCCCGCGTCGGTAATTTCGATCAGGGTCGCACGGCGATCGCTGGGGTGGGGCACGCGTCGCACGAGATTCGCCGTCTCGAGCCGGTCGACGGCGTTCGTCACGCTGGTCGGGTGAACCTGAAGGCGCGCGCTGGCCTTCGCCATCGGGAGCGCGCCGGTGCGCGTGAACGTCAGCAGTGTCAGCAATTCGTACCGGGCGAACGTGAGCCCCGACGGCTTGAGTACCTCTTCCACCCGGGCCATCATGATCTGCTGTGCCCGCATCACCGAGGTCACCGCAGCCATCCCGTCGGCAACATCACCCCAGCCGTGCTTCGTCCACTGCCGGTGGGCCTCTTCGATGGGGTCGAGATGAAGTGGTGACGGTGGTGGCATGCGTCGATCATCCCATGTCGGGTGACGGGCTGCGAAAGCGCGCGGACCGTGCCGTCAGCGCGCGTCCGCCCGCGCGGTGGCCAGCAGTGCCACGAGTCCGAGGGCGACGCACATCGTCATCGTCGCACCGAGGGCGACTCCCGTATTGCCGAGGACTCCGACGAGTGGAGCGATGAGCGCGCCGACGCCGAACTGCAGGGCGCCGAGCATGGCAGCGGCCGTGCCGGCTGCCTCGCCATGCCTGCCGAGTGCCAGTGCCGGGGCGTTGGGCAGGACGAACCCGACACCGGCGAGCAGGAACCACAGTGGAATGACGAAGCCGACCAGACCGCCGAGTTCGAGGTAGGCGGTCACAAGCAAGGCGGCGCCCGCTACGGTCGCGAAGGCCAATGAGGCGATCGTGATCTGCTGGGGCGACCACCGGGCGAGGGCGCGGACGTTGAGCTGGGAAGCGCCGATCAGAGCGATCGAACCTGAGCTGAACAGCAGCGCGAACTGCTGCTCGTCGAGGCCGTACTGATTCTGGAACACGAAGGACGCGCCGGAGACGTAGGCGAACAACGAGGCCATCCCGACGCTGGAGACCAACGTGAGCACCATGAACTTGCGGTCACCGAGAAGGCTCTTGTACGTCGACAGCACCGAGGAGAGGTTGCTCGTGCGTCGTCGCTCCGGTGGGAGCGTCTCCTTCAGTGCGAGTGCACCGATCAGTGCCGTGAGCGTTCCGATGAGCGCCAGGACGACGAAAATTCCGCGCCAGTCCAAAGCGATGAGGAGCGCGCCGCCGATGCTGGGGGCGAGCACGGGTGCGACACCCAGGACGAGCATCAGCCGTGACATGACGATCGCGACCATGTTCCCGCTGTACAGGTCACGTACCACGGCAACGGCGACGACGGCGGCAGCGGCGGCGCCGATGCCCTGGAACACCCGGAGCGCACCGAGCACGGCGACGGTCGGCGCGAAGACAGCGAGCACTGAGGCGAGGACATGCAGGCCGATTCCGGCGATCAACGGTCGTCGGCGCCCGAGGCTGTCCGCGAGCGGACCGACGATCAACTGGCCGAGCGCGAGGCCCAGCAGCGTCCCGGTGATGGTCAACTGCACGGCCGACGACGACGCACCGAGGTCGGTGCCGATGTCGGGGAGGGCGGGCAGGTACATGTCGATGGTGAACGGTCCGAGCGCGATGAGAGCGCCGAGCACCAGCACGATCCGCAGGCTCGGCCGATCGGCTGCGGCGGTGCCGGTGTCGGGGGTTGCTTCTGTCGGAAGTCGGGTAGGTGAGGCGGAGGTCTCATCGATAGCCGTCATAAGGGGGGACAGCAACGAGGACACCTGGTTTGTTCCCGCATCGGCGTGTCGGCCCGGAAGCGGGATCAAAATCACAGTGAATCGAAACCTTTCGGCGTCGATGTCCTCCGGGCAGTATCAGCTTTACCCCGCGGGTGTGGCTGAGATGGTGAGGCACCGGCCTGCAAAGCCGTTCACACGGGTTCGAGTCCCGTCACTCGCTCGCGGAAGACCGGCAGGCGCACGATCCGCCTGCCGGTCTCGATACGTAGGCGCGGGTAGTAGCGCGTGCCGATCACCCCTCTTCGAGGCGAATGCCGTGGTCGACGCCTGCGGCCGGAAGCAGACAGTAGAGGCCGCGCTCGCAGAGGTCGATCATTTCTGAGCGCGACATCGTCGGGTGATCGACCCACGACAAAACGATCTCTTCCATAAATGCCTGCCATCCCTGGATCGCCGCCTCGAGTGCCGGGGTCGTCGATACTCCGACTTGCGCGAGCGCACGTCCGATCTCCTGGGTGAACGTGCGCCGCATTCCCCGGTAGATCTTTCGCATGCCGTCGTCCCCGCTGCCCGCCATGCGCATGACGGCCAGATAAATTGCGGGGTGCGCGATCACCGCCTCGGCGAACGTCTCGACACCCGCACGCAGTTGCGCCGAGAGGGGGAGCGACGTGTCGGGCGTCATCCTCCGCTGCAACTCGGTGGCCGAGGCTTCGAGCACTGCGTTGCGAAACCCGTGCTTGTTCTTGAAGTAGTGGAACAACAGTGGCGACGAGACGCCTGCCTCGGCCGCCACCTGGTCCATCGACAGCTGCTCGAACGGCACCGAGTCGAGGAGTCGCATGGCGACGTCGAGGATCTGCGCGCGCCGATCTGCGGGGGAGCGGGGAGCGGCGGGCATCTCTGCACTCTAAGGGACGGGACGGCATACCCCATTGACTTTCACTCAACGGTGTACGTAACGTCGTGTAACACCAACTGAGTGTGAGGAGCGCAACATGTCGGACTTCGACATAGTGGTCGACGGAGGGCTGTGGTTCGACGGAACCGGGTCTGCGCCTCGCCGCCGAAACCTGGGCATTCGCGACGGAGTCGTCGTCAGGGCCTCCGCGGAGCCCCTCCCCGTCGGGCCCGACACCGAAGTGATCGATGCGGCGGGGAAGTGGGTGGTGCCCGGCTTCGTCGACGTGCACACGCACTACGACGCCGAGGTCCTGGTCAGCCCCGGTCTGCCCGAATCCGTCCGGCACGGCGTCACCACCGTTGTCCTCGGGAACTGCTCGTTGTCGACGGTGTATTCGACACCCCGTGAATGCGCCGACCTGTTCAGCCGGGTCGAGGCCGTACCCCACGACTCGGTGCTGCGCATCCTCGACGACAACAAGAGTTGGCAGAATCCGGCCGAGTACGTCGACGCGCTCGAATCGCTTCCGCTCGGTCCCAATGTTGCCGGTTTCATCGGGCACTCCGACATTCGCACCCGCGTGCTGGGGCTCGGCCGCGGCACCGACAGGCGGGTGAAGCCCAGCGCCGGAGAACTCGAGCGGATGGGTGCGATGGTCACCGAGGCCCTCGATGCGGGTTTCCTCGGTCTGTCATCGATGACGAATGCGCTCGACAAGATCGATGGCGACGAATATCGTTCGCGTTCTTTGCCTTCCACTTATGCGCGGTGGCGCGAATTCCGCTTCCTCAATCGGATCCTGCGCGAGCGCGGCAAGATCCTGCAGAGCGCACCTACGATCAACCTGCATCCCAACATTCTCGGATTCTTCGCCGAGAGTTCGGGTCTCGGCCGCCGCAGGCCTCTCAAGACGTCGCTACTCTCCGCGGCGGATTCCAAGGCGTACCCGCCGATCGTGTACTTCATGCTCGGCGCTGCGCCGCTGCTCAACAGATTCGCCAAGACCGACTTCAAGTGGCAGCACCTGCCCGTGCCGTTCACCGTGTACGCGGACGGCATCGATCTGGTGGTGTTCGAGGAGTTCGGCGCGGGCGCGGCCGCGCTGCACCTCAAAGACCAGGTGGAGCGCAACGCGCTGTTGCAGGACGAGTCGTACCGGCGCCAGTTCCGGAAGGAGTACGACGACAAGTTCAGCCCGCGCATCTGGCACCGCAACTTCTACGACGCCGTCATCGTCGGATGTCCCGACGAGACGTTGATCGGCAGCACCTTCGGCGCGGTCGGTGAGCTGCGCGGTGTCCATCCCGTCGACGCCTACCTCGACCTCGTCGTGAAGTACGGCACGGACCTCCGGTGGCGCACCACCATCGCCAATCACCGGCCGAAGTTCGCGAAGAAGCTGGCCGCCAGTTCCGGTGTGCAGATGGGCTTCGGGGACGCCGGCGCGCACCTGCGCAACATGGCTTTCTACAACTACCCCATCCGGTTGCTGAAGCGTGTCAAGGACGCGCAGACCGACCGCACGCCGTTCCTGACGGTCGAGCGGGCCGTCCACCGCCTCACCGGCGAGCTGGCCGACTGGTACGGCATCGATGCCGGTCACCTGCGGGAGGGCGACCGCGCCGATCTGGTCGTGATCGACCCCGCCGGACTCGACGACACGGTCGACGGACTGTTCGAGGCCGAGGTTCCCGAGTACGGCGGCCTGCGAAGAATGGTCAACCGTAGCGACGGCGCCGCTGTCGCTACCGTGATCAACGGCAAGCTCGTCTACCGGGACGGACAGTTCACCGGTGGCTTCGGCGTACACAAGACGGGGAAGTTCCTGCGCGCCGGGTTGTCCGGTGCGCACGCCCGTGACCGTGTGGAGAGTGATCGATGACAGGCAACGGACGCGTCACCACGTTCATCAGGAACGGGCTGACGTTCGACGTTCGCGACGAGGGTCCGATCGACGGAGCCCCCGTGGTGCTGCTCCACGGTTTCCCACAGGATTCGAGATCATGGGACAAGGTGGCGCCACTACTGCACAGGCGCGGTTTCCGCACCCTTGCGCCGGACCAGCGCGGCTATTCGGCCGCGGCCAGGCCTCGAGCCCGTTGGGCGTACCGCAGCTCGGAATTGGTAGCGGACGTCGTCGCGCTCATCGACCAGGCAGGCCTCGGCCCGGTGCATGTCGTCGGGCACGACTGGGGCGCTGCGGTGGCGTGGGGTATCGCGGCGGAACGGCCCGACCGGATCCGCACGCTCACGGCGTTGTCGGTGCCGCACCCGGCGGCGTTCCTGCGGGCGATGCTCACCAGTCGACAGATCCTGCTGTCCTGGTACATGTTCGCGTTCCAGCTGCCGTGGATCCCGGAGCGGATGATCGCCTCGGACGGTTACGGCTACCGTGCCCTGCTCTCCAGCGGGCAGGCCCCGGACCGGGCGAAGCGCGACCTCGAATCGATGCGCGACCGGAGTCGAGCTCGGGGGGCCCTGAACTGGTATCGCGCAATGTTCTTGGCCTCGCCGGGTTCGGTGACCGGCAAGGTCCGCGTACCCACTCTCTTCGTCTGGAGCGACGGCGACACGGCAATCGGCCCGGTAGGACCCGAACTGACCGCGAGGTTCGTCGACGGCCCGTTCACGTTCGAGGTGCTGCACGGCGTAAGCCACTGGATCCCCGACGAGGCCGCCGAGCGCCTCGACGAACTACTCGGCAACCACTTGCACGATCGCTAGCGATCCGTCGCGATACCTGGCACTCGCCGGGTGTCGTCACACCGACCGGCTGTCCGCTGTCGGTGAACGCCGCCTCGTCCGGGAACATCGTCTGGAAAACTCCAGAGGTATGGAACCGCAGCGCAGACTCACGTTGGTGACGGGTGCTCCCGAGCACCCGCGGGAGGAGCCGTTGGTGCGCGAGCTCTACGGGCGGGTGCTTCGGGACGCGCGCCGGGACCAGGACCGCAGTCTCGAGGATGTCGCCGCAGAGGTCGGCATGTCCAAGCAGTACCTCTCCGAAATCGAACGCGGCAAGAAGGAACCGTCCTCGGAAATGCTGCGCGCAGTGTGTGGTGCGCTCGGTCTGCCGGTGGAACACCTGCTGTTCCGGTCGGGGCGCCGGATCGGTGCCACGAACAGGAACGCCGGACGAGGCACTCCCACGATGCTCGCGGCCTAGTTCTCCTGTCCCGTGGTGATCAGTGTGTCGGCCAACCCGTAGTCGATGGCCTCCCGGGCGCTGAAGATTCGATCCCGGTCGGTGTCCTGACGAAGACGGGCGATGCTCTGCCCGCTGTGCTTGCTGAGAATTTCTTCGGTCTGCGAACGGACCCGCAGTATTTCGGCGGCTTGCAAGGCGAGATCGGAGATCGTGCCACTGCCCTGCGTGGACGGTTGATGCAACAGAACTCGGGAATGTGCGAGAACGTGACGGTGTCCCTTCGTTCCCGCGGCCAGTAACACGGCGGCGGCCGAAGCGGCCTGGCCCATGCAGTACGTCGCGATCGTCGGCCGCAGGAACTGCATCGTGTCGTAGATCGCGAGCATCGCCGTGGTGGAACCGCCGGGTGAGTTGATGTAGAGCCCGATTTCCCGGTCGGAGCTGTCTGCTTGCAGGTGAAGTAGTTGAGCCATCACCACATTGGCGACACCGTCGTCGATCTCCGTGCCGACAAAGACGATCCGTTCGTTCAACAGCCGGCTGAAGATGTCGAACGACCTCTCACCCGCCGGCGTCCGCTCGATGACATTTGGAATGGTGTACTGGGACACGGCGTCAGAGTCCTATCCTGGGAGCGGTGGTGTGGGGCGCGATTTCAGCGAAGGTCGATACCACCCGGTCGACGATCCCGTACTCACGGGCTTCGTCTGCGGTGAACCAGCGATCGCGGTCGCTGTCGGCTGCGATTTCCTCGACAGGCCTACCGGTCTCGTCGGCGAGAATCTGCTGCGATTGACGTTTCATCCGTTCGAGACTTTCGGCCTGAATGGCGATGTCGACGGCTGTTCCGCCGATGCCTGCCGAGGGCTGGTGCATCATGATCCGGCTGTGCGCGAGAGCGATTCGCTTGCCTCGGGTTCCGGAGCAGAGAAGCACTTGCCCCATGCTGGCCGCAAAACCCATGGCCACCGTGACCACGTCGTTGGGGATCAGTTTCATGGTGTCGTAGATGGCCAGTCCCGCGAAGACGGAACCGCCCGGCGAATTGATGTAGATGACGATGTCGCGCTCGGGGTCGGCGGCCGCGAGCAGAACCAGCTCCGAGCAGGCACGCTCCGCCATTGCGTCGTCCACTTCGCCCGTGAGGCGGATGGTTCGCTGACGGAAAAGCCGGTCTGCCAGTAGATCGCGGTAGTTGAGGTCGGCAAGTGTGGCTGTGGTCATGACCTCAGTACTACCGCCGTATGAGTACTCGATCGGCGATTGTCTGCTGTGGGCAGACACGGCATCTACTGACGTCGGAACGTCGGTGGGCACGATGTGACGCAGATCGCGCGCGTCGCTTCGGGCCCCTCGGACCAAGGTCGAGCTGGGCATTTACCCAGAAAGGTGTCGGGGCGGCGACGAGTAGATGAACTACGCACGACCGGAACGTGAACGACGTAAACAGACCGCTCGGCCAGTGGACATCGGTCTGTCTCCGAGTGGATTTGATGGTTAGGGTGCCCTCATGCACGTTCTGTTCGTTTGTAGCGGCAACGTCTGCCGTTCGCCGATCGCAGAGCGGTTGACGCGCGCCTATGCCGTGGACCGCGGTATTTCGCATCTCACTGCGGAAAGCGCCGGTGTGCGGGCGCTGGTCGGATTCCCCATCGAACCGATCGCGGCGAGAGTAGTGGAAGGTCTGGGCGCCAGCGCCGACGGTTTCACCGCACGACGACTACGCCCCGAGATGATCAAGAGAGCCGACCTCGTGCTGGCCATGACCGAGCAGCTCCGGGATCGCTCGATGGAGCTGGTCCTCGGGACGAGTCACTGCACGTTCACGCTGCGCGAAGCGGACCGGATCGCGAGGGACACCGGTGCCCGGACCGTCGCCGAACTTGCCGTAGCGCGACGGGACTACGGGCCCATCGAGAACCCGAACATCAGCGACCCGGTCGGGCTGAGCGAGGCCGCGTTCACGCAGGTGGGTGATCAGATCGCCGCGTCGTTGATGTCACTGCTCGATGTACTCGACCTCGAGTCGGCCACGAATCCCGAGGTCGACGAGGCCATGTGTCCGGATCCCGCGCCGGAGCCGGAGGCGGAGCCGGAGCCCGAGCCCGTGCCGACGCCGGACCGGGCCCCCGCGCCGACGGCGGCGCCGACGTTCATGCTGCCCTTGTCGCCGCGACCCCTCGTCGCGGCGCGGGCGGCGTCGTCGATCCTCGACTACCCCGTCACCTGGTAGCGCTGAACCGGTAGTCGGCGAACCTCTCATCCACCTGTTCAGCCGAGAGTCCGAAGTCCTCGAGGGTGTACTTGTGGGACGGCCGTCGGTCGCCGGCGCGGCTCTCGGCATGCATGGCCTCCATGGCCGACTGCGCCGACGAGGTCAGCTCGAGGCCGAAATGGGTGTAGACACCCTCTACGGTCCCCAGTGGGTCCGCCACGAAGTCGTGATAGTCGACGTCGAGGAACTGGGCGCTGTCGTGCCGAGCGCGGACTTCGGTGAACTGCTCGAGCCCTCGCGCCCACAAGTCGAGCTGGCTCTCGCCGATCACGTTGCCGCGGAACTTCTCCGACCATCCGTCGGTTGCCTGCTCCGCCAGGCTGCACACCGAGGGGACGATGGTGCGTGGGGGCCGGTGCGTCTGGATTATCACAGCATCCGGATACACCGCGAGTAACTCGTCGAGGGCGAACAGATGGCTGGGATTTTTGAGCACCCAGCGGCGGTCGCGGTCGGGGAGACCGATCAATTGCAGGTTCTTCTTGTGCCGCTGATAGGCGTTGGTCCACGTCTGACCGGCAAGCCACTGCGAGTACGACGGCAGATACGCAAGGCACTCGTAGGAAATCGATTTGAAGGTCTGCCGGAGTAGCTGCCAGCATTCCTCGACCTCGCTCGCGGACATGTAGTGCACACCCATGAACTCGGGCCGTTCGATGTGGTGACGGCTGAAGCCCTCCTCGATCTTCCGGAACACCGGATTCGATGTCCACGTCTCCCGCGGCGGCCGTGGTTGTGGCATCTCCGTCAACCACATCTCGAGTCCCTGGTGCGACGGATCGGCAGTCAAGAGCCGGTGCAGAGCCGTGGTCCCGGTTCGGGGCAGCCCGGTGACGAAAATGGGGCGGTCGATCGAAACGTCGGCGTACTCGGGGTTCTGCTTCCACGCGGCCTCGCTGAGCAACCGGGCCACCAGCGCGCCGCGCAGGAAGACCCGCGCGACCTTGCTGCCCAGCGGTGTCAGTTGCTCGTCGGTGGCGTAGGAGTCCAGCAGTACGCCGAGTGCTTCGGTGTAGTCGTCGGAGCCGAAGTCGGTCAACCCGGTCATGCGGGTCGCCGACTCGTGCAGGTCCTCGACCGTGCCGACGGTGGTGCGCTCACTCATGATGGTCCGGTTCTCTCTCGCTAGTGATGGAATTCGCCGCAGTTGACGTCGAGGCACTGACCGGTGACGGCCCGTGCCATCGGTGATGCGAGAAAGATGACTGCGTCGGCCACTTCGTCGGTCTCGGGCAACCTCTTCAGATCGGTGCCCGCGGCGGTGTGCTCGTAAATCTGCTCCATCGTTGTCCCGTACTTCTCGGCCTGGTGTGCGAAGTACTGCTTCAATGTGGCCCCCCAGATATAGCCCGGTGCAACGGAGTTCACCCGGATGCCCTGCGGCCCGAGTTCCGTCGCGAGAGATTGCGACATAGCCAGCAGGGCGGATTTCGCCATCTTGTAACTGCCGTAACGCTCCTGCGAGTGGCGGAGAACCATCGAGTTGATGTTCACCACCGCGCCCGAAGATTCGGCCAGAGCCGGGGTGAAGAGTTGAGTCAGGCGGAGCGCGCCGAGAACGGTCAGTTCGAAACTGCTGCGAATCGAATCGAAGTCGGTGCGGGCCAGAGGTTTCATCGACGGGACCGAGAACGCGTTGTTCACGAGTACGTCGACCTTGCCATACGCATCGACTGCCGCGGCGACGAGATTCTCCGCCGAGGCGGGGTCGGTGATGTCCGTCGGAACCGTCACCGCGCGGCGGCCGAGCGTGATGATCTCCTTGGCCACCTCCTCGAGCCGGGAGGCGGTGCGAGCGGCGAGCACCATGTCGGCGCCTGCTTCCGCACACCGCACCGCGAGCGTGCGACCCAAAGCGGGTCCGACACCGGAAATAACGACTACTTTGTCGCGCAGCAGGTTGCTGTCGCTCACGGCGGCGCTCATCCCAGCATCCGATCCGCGACAGCCGCTTGCCGCGCGGCGATCCGCGCGGCATAGCCCTCGCGTGTGATGGTGTTGGACCGGTAATACGGGAGCTTTCCGGGGATCTCCTCGATCCCGACGATCTCGATACGGGGCCCGTCGGCCTCGGTCAGTTCCCGGGACACTCGCTGCCAACGGAATTGGAGGTAGCCGCGAAGATGACCTGTCGTCTCGATCCAGTTGGTGACTCCCGGATCGGCTTCGCTGACGACGAGACGAATCATCCCATCGGGGTCCACCTGCGACTGCGAGACGTTCAGCGACGTTTGGTGGTTGATGTAGTCGAGGGAGATGTACCACAGACTGCCGAGCTGAAATCCCTGGTACGGAGCGTCGGACCGCGGAACGGTGATGATGATGGCCTGATCCTCGGAGATGTCGTAGTGACCGACGGAGGAGTACTGGGTGGCCAATCCGCCCGGTGTGAGCCGGGGTTCGGTCATCGTGTTGACCGGAAGGTTGAGATAGAACCACTCGGGGAACTGCAGCCACGTCTTGACCCGTGACACGAGTGCCTTGCCTGCTCGCGCATAGCGCTTCTCCACCGACTCCCGGGTGAGGGGATCCGGCGCGGTACCGCTCGTGTCGGCGCGCGCGATGCGGATCGTTCCACGTCGCTGGCTCCAATCGCTGTAGACCTCGCGGACCACCAGTTGGGAGGATCCGGGCGCGAGCGGAAAATAGTTGCGCCGGCTCGCATCCGGCCCGGCTCCCGGACCGAACCGGAGCTCGAAGCTGCCGTCGGCGGCGATATCGATCTCACGATCGTCGAAAGCGGTCACACTGCCGGGCACATCTGCGGCGGTGTAGTTTCCGCTGAGAATCTGGAAACTGAGGTCTGCTGTGGTGCCTCGCGTGCCGGTGACGACGTATTCGACGTCGTCACTGATCCGTGCGCCGAAGTACAGGGTGTCGGGGTTGTCGAGGCCCATCTTCATGTAAGGCCCCGTGCCGGAGATGAACGTCGGGTGGGATCGTTCGGTGGCCCAGGCGGCATGGGTTGTCGCGAGGATTCCGCCGGCGAGGTACTGGTAGCCCTCGAGCAGATCCTGCTCGGTCCGGATGTGGGGGGCGGTCTCGATCAGTTTCTCGGCCTCGGCCAGGGCGTCGGCGAATGGGTCGGTCAGCACACCGTGCTCCTCACGATGGGGTGGTACATATATGTACCTGCGTGGTAGAACGTGATGGACCGACAATAGAACGTGTTCTAAGGAGTGGTCAATGGTTGCCATGGACGACGGCGTCGACAGAGCCCAGGGGCGACGGTCCCCGCCGACGGAACGGGTGGTGCAGGTGCTCGACTTCCTGGTGTCCCGCAAGGAACACCGGTTCGGCCTCTCCGAGCTCGCGCGGACCCTCGACATCAGTAAGCCGACGTGTCTCGGCATCCTCACCGAGCTGGTTCGCGGCGGCTATCTGGTCCGCGACCCGATTGCGAAGTCCTACGGCCTCGGCCCCGCACTGATCGCGGCCGGGCGTGCGGCGCAGCAGGGATTCGCGGCCGGTCCGGTCGCGCGCAGGCATCTCGCGGCTCTCAGTGCCGAGTATCGGACGACGTGTACGGCGTCGGCGGTGGTGGGCGACCGGATCGCCGTTCTGGAACTGACGAGTCCTCCCGGCGTGCGAGCGGCTGCCAAGGTGGGGGAGATGTACCCATTCGCACCACCTGTCGGCCTGATGTATGTGCTCTGGGACGGTGAAGACGCGCTGCAGTCGTGGCTGCGGCGAGAACCGACCCTGCCGGTTCGCCTCGATCGGGAGCGGCTGCGCAAGGTGGTCGAGGAATGCTCAAAGACGGGATATCTCGTCGAAACGCTCACTCCGGTGGGTCAGCGTTTGCACACCTTGATGGCCGGCGTGGCCGCCCACGATCTGCCTACGGAACTACGCGACGTTCTCGGCGAGATGGTGTCCAGTCTGGGTGAGCGCGTGCACCTCGATGCCGAACATGCCGATTCCGGCGCGGCGCATCCGGTCAGCCTGATTGCCGCGCCGACATACGACGCGGAGGGACATCAAGCCATGGTGCTCACGTTGTATGTGGGCGCGGAGCTCGCATCGGACGACATCGCTCGTCGAGGCAAGGCCCTCGCGGCGGCCGCGGACGCGATCACTCAGGAGGTGGGGGGACGTCGGCCTCCGACAGCTGGGCATTGACCTACTTCTGAAACACGTTCTATTGTCGAGGGGACCTTTTCGACCGGCCTGGTCCAAATATGAACCGCGCTCGGTTCGGCACTCGCGACGAGGAGTCGCCCCATGACCTCATCCATGGCACCACCCGTCTACGAACTGTCGCACCTCGGCGCGCTCGAGGCCGAGGCAGTGCACATCTTTCGTGAAGTGGCCGCGACGTTCGAGCGTCCGGTTCTGCTCTTCTCCGGTGGCAAGGATTCCGTGGTGATGCTCCACGTCGCCGCGAAGGCATTCTGGCCCGCACCTGTTCCTTTCGCCGTCATGCACGTGGACACCGGGCACAATTTCGACGAGGTGATCGAGTTCCGTGATCGCACGGTCGAGCGTCTCGGACTGCGGTTGGTAGTCGCACGTGTGCAGGACGACATCGATGCCGGACGTGTCAGCGAAGAGACGGGAGCGCGGGCCAGCCGGAATCGGCTCCAAACTGCGGCGCTGCTGCGCGCGATCACGGACAACGGCTTCGACGCCGTCTTCGGTGGTGCCCGCAGGGACGAGGAAAAGGCGCGCGCGAAGGAGCGGATCTTCAGCTTCCGTGACGAGTTCGGGCAGTGGGAGCCTCGGGCGCAGCGCCCGGAACTGTGGAGCCTCTACAACGGGCGGCACCGCAAGGGTGAGCACATCAGGGTCTTCCCGCTGTCCAACTGGACCGAACTCGACATCTGGCAGTACATCAGCGAGGAAGGCATCGACCTTCCCCCGCTCTACTACGCACACCGCCGCGAGGTGGTGCCCCGCGACGGAATGCTCCTTGCGCGTACTCGTTTCCTGACACTGCTGCCCGGCGACGAACCGTACGAGGCGCTCGTGCGGTTCCGGACCGTCGGCGACGCCACCTGTACGGGATGCGTCGAATCCTCGGCCACCACGGCCGAGGCCGTCGTGACGGAGGTGGCGGCCAGCCGAGTCACCGAGCGCGGGGCGACCCGGGCGGACGACCGGATCTCCGAGGCCGGCATGGAGGATCGCAAGAAGGAAGGATACTTCTGATGCCGCAGCTACTTCGGGTCGCGACCGCGGGAAGTGTCGACGACGGCAAGTCCACTCTCATCGGCCGTCTGCTCTATGACTCCAAGGCGATTTTCGAGGACCAACTCGAGTCGGTGGAGCGCACCAGCCGCGAACGAGGCGACGAGCACGCCGACCTCGCTCTGCTCACCGACGGCCTTCGCGCGGAACGGGAGCAGGGCATCACCATCGATGTCGCGCACCGCTACTTTGCTACCCCGCACCGTAAATTCATCATTGCGGACACGCCGGGACACGAGCAGTACACCCGGAACATGGTGACCGGTGCCTCGACCGCCGACCTGGCATTGATTCTCGTCGACGCCAGAAAAGGGGTGCTCGAGCAAACCCGTAGGCATGCTTTCATCGCGAGCCTTCTCGGGATTCCGCACCTGGTGTTGTGCGTGAACAAGATGGATCTGGTGGGGTGGTCGGAGCAGCGGTTCGAGGAGATCAAGGAAGAGTTCCGTCAGTTCGCGATCAAACTCGAGGTGCACGACCTCACCTTCATCCCCGTCTCCGCATTGCGTGGCGACAACATCGCGCAGCGGACGGCCAACATGTCCTGGTACGAGGGTGCGTCACTACTGCACCATCTCGAGCAGGTGCACGTCGCCTCCGACCGCAATCTCATCGACGCGCGCTTCCCGGTGCAGTATGTTGTGCGGCCGCAACGGCAGACCGATTCCACCTGGCACGACTTCCGAGGTTATGCAGGCACGATCGCCAGCGGAGTATTCAAGCCGGGGGACGAGGTGGTGGCGCTCCCGTCGGGATTCACCTCGAGAATCAGCGCCATCTGGGGGCCTGGCGGAACGACCCTCGACGAGGCTTTCGCACCGTCCGCGGTGTGCGTACAGCTGGTCGATCAGTTGGACGTCGGCCGCGGAGACATGTTGTGCCGCCCCAACAATCGCCCCCTCGTCGGCAGCGAACTCGACGCCATGGTGTGCTGGTTCAGTGACCAGGCTTCCCTGAATCCGGACGCGCGGTACACCCTGCTCCACACCACCCGCGCCGTCAGGGCCACGGTGGCCCGCCTCGACTATCGGCTCGACGTCAACACCCTGCACCGCGACGACACGGCCCGCTCGCTCTCACTCAACGAGATCGGCCGAGTGCAGCTGAAGACCTCCCAACCGCTGATGTTCGACCCGTACCGCCGCAACCACGTGACGGGCAGTTTCGTTCTCGTCGACGAGAGCACGAACAACACCGTCGGTGCCGGAATGATCACCGGGCCGACCCTCTCCCCGGCGAAGGTGGTGTGGCATGCGGCGGCAGTGTCGCGCGAGGAGCGGTCCACCCGTGGTCGCACCGTCTGGCTCACCGGGCTCTCCGCTTCGGGGAAGTCCACCGTCGCGGTCGAACTCGAGCGGCGGCTGGTCGCCTCCGGCGTGCCCGCGTACCGGCTCGACGGCGACAACCTGCGACACGGGCTGAACTCCGATCTGGGGTTCGGTGCCGCGGACCGCTCGGAGAATGTCCGACGGGTAGGTGCGGTGGCGCAGTTGCTTGCCGATGCGGGCGTCGTCGCGATCGCCTGCCTCATCAGCCCCTACCGAGCGGATCGCGAGCGCGTGCGCGAAGAGCACCGGGCCGCCGGGCTCGACTTCGTCGAAGTGTTCGTCGACACGCCGGTCGAACGATGCGAGGCCCGTGATCCCAAGGGCATGTATGCGAAAGCGCGGGCCGGGGAGATCACGGGATTCACCGGAGTCGACGACCCGTACGAGGCACCCGAGCGTGCGGAACTCGTACTCCGGCCGGAGGACGGCACGCCGACCGAACAAGCAGCGAAGATTATGGAATTGTTGAGGCGTGACCTCTGACGCGCGGCTCGCGGCCGATATCGCCTCCGGTGCCGGTGCCCTGTTGCTGGATATCCGTGCTGCCGGACTCGGATCCGCGGACGGGCGTGAGCTGGGCCGGCGTGGTGACGTCGCCGCCGACGCCTTCATCGCCGGAAAGCTGGCCGCCGAGCGTCCTGGGGATTCCGTCCTTTCCGAGGAGTCGGCCGACGACCGGTCTCGCCTCGACAGCGATCGGGTCTGGATCATCGATCCCCTCGACGGCTCGAAGGAATACGGCCTACCCGGGCACTCCGACTGGGCGGTGCATGTCGCGCTGTGGGAGCGTGGCCGGGGTGTCACCGCCGCCGCGGTCGCACAGCCGGCCCTGGGGGCGGTGTACGCGAGTGACGACCCGAGCCGCGCAGTCCACGCCGAGGAATTGCCGGCGCGGCCCCGCATCGTGGTGAGTGCCAGTAGACCGCCGGCCTTCATCGACGCCGTGGCGACCCAGGTCGGCGCCGAGGTCCGGGCCATGGGATCGGCTGGGGCCAAGGCGATGGCCGTGCTGCGGGGTGACGTGGACGCGTACGTGCATGCGGGCGGACAGTGGGAATGGGACTCGGCGGCCCCGGTCGGTGTCGCCGCCGCCGCGGGCCTGCATTGCTCACGCATTGACGGGACTCCACTGCAGTACAACCAGTCTCATCCCTATCTCCCCGATCTGGTGATCTGCCGGCCTGAGCTGGCGCAGGTCCTCCTCGCTGCGATCGCGGACCACGCCACCGACTCCGCCGACAGCGGACGCGTCGCGATGGCCCGTGCCTACATTGACGCGCTCGTGAGCCACGACGCGACCAAGGTCCGCCTCTCCGAGACGGCCTGGCGTGTGGAGAACGGTCAGCACACCGGCGACTCGGGGGCGTTCATCCGGGACGAACTCGAGAACGGTCCGCAATACCAGGCCATCCAGGCAGTTCGCGATCTCTCGTTCCACGAGTGGGGGGAGAATGTGGTGGCGCGATTCCTGCTCGACCTCGGCGCCGCGCCGACCGAGGTCACGACGGTCCGGATCACCGAGCATTTCCACATTCCGGCGGGAGCGATCCAGTCGGTCATGGCCATCATCGAACCGCACGTAACCGAAGGGAATGCCGATGAGCCCCGATGAACTGGTCACGCAATTCTGCGCCGAATGGTCTGATCCGGACCCCGCAGCGATCGCGGAGTACTTCTCGGAAGACGCGGTTTACCACAATATTCCGATGGAGCCGGTCTGTGGGCGTGAGGCGATCCGCGAATTCGTGGCAGGCTTTGTCGCCGCTTTCGGCGGCATCGAGTTCCGGGTGCAGCGCCAGGTCGGCAGTGTCGGCAGCGCTGACGACGCCGGCGGGAGCGGCGTGATCATGAACGAGCGGGTCGACGTGTTCGACATCAACGACACCCGGGTGGAGCTGCCGGTGGTCGGCGTCTTCGAGATCGCCGACGGCAAGATCACCGCGTGGCGGGACTACTTCGACATGGCCCCGATCCAGGCGGCAACGGCCGGAGGCTGACTCCCGCGCAGGCCGCAAGTTGACGTCAGATTCACATGCGCTCTACTGTGACCGGACAAAACTATGACGGCCGTCACATGCGAGCGGTGGGAGGCCGTACCGGGGGTCGATTCGCCCGGTAGCCAGCCGAACACCGCCCGACCAGGAGGAGAGCGCCGATGACCCAGATCAACACCGTCCGTGGGCCTGTCGACAGCGCGGACCTCGGTCGTACATACATGCACGAGCACGTGTTCGTGCTGACTGCCGATGTGCAGCAGAACTATCCGGATGAGTGGGGAAGTGAGGACGAGCGCGTTGCGGACGCGGTGGCGAAGCTTCGTGCGCTGACCGAGCAGGGAGTCCGGACCATCGTCGACCCCACTGTCGTCGGCCTCGGTCGGTACATACCGCGCATCCGTCGGGTGGCCGAACAGCTCCCGGACCTGAACATCGTTGCCGCAACCGGGTTGTACACCTACGACGACGTACCGTTCTTCTTCCGTTATCGAGGTCCCGCACTCGACGCCATGGTGGGCGCCGAGGTTCCCGATCCGATGGTCGATATGTTCGTCAAGGACATCGAGGTGGGAATCGCCGACACCGGGGTCCGGGCAGGGTTGCTCAAGTGCGCTATCGATGAACCCGGATTGACGCCCGGCGTCGAGCGCGTGATGCGGGCGGTCGCGAAAGCCCATCGGCGTACGGGGGTGCCGATCACCGTACACACCCATCCGGGCAGCGCCGCCGGTGTGCACGTCAAGCGGGTCATGTGCGACGAGGAGGGGGTGCGGCCCGACCGGATCGTCCTCGGGCACAGTGGTGACACAACGGACGTCGAGCATTTGACGAGCCTGGCGGAGCAGGGGTTCATCCTGGGAATGGACCGGTTCGGCATCAATCTGGACACGACTTTCGAGGCGCGCGCGGACACGCTCGTGGAGATGTGCCGCCGCGGGTTCGCCGGGCAGATGGTGTTGTCCCAGGACGCATCCTGTTACATCGACTGGATCGATCCGAATCTGATGGCGGCGCTCCCGCAGTGGCACTACCTGCACATCGAGAACGACGTGCTGCCGTACGTCCGCGAGCGTGGTGTCACCGAGGACATGATTTCCGAGATGCTGGTGGAGGTCCCGCGGCGATATTTCGAGAATGCATCTACGTATTGAGCCGATTCACTTGAAACTGAGGCCGGATTCAAGTAATACTCTAGTATGGAGAAGTCGGATGGTGGGGGAGTTCTTCCCGAACGAGGAGACGACGGTCCGCCCTCGATGGCGAACGCCACCCTCCTCCGGGAGCCGCCCGTAACCGCACGAGGAGTCCGTACTCGGAATCGGCTGGTTGCCGCCGCGCGCGTTGTGTTCGAGCGGGAGGGCTATCTCGATGCCCGACTCGTCGACATCACCAAGGAGGCTGGGCTCTCGACCGGCTCCTTCTACACCTATTTCACCAACAAGGAACAGGTTTTCGCCGCCGTCGTCGAGGTGACCCAAAATGACCTGCTCCACCCCGGCATGGGACGAGTGGCCGACGAAGGCGATGTACACGCGATCGTCGAGGCGAGCATCCGCGCGTATCTGCACGCGTGCCGCAGAAACGCGCGACTGCTTGCGGTGCTGGAGCAGGTGGCGCATGTCGACCCCGAATTCCGGGAACTCGAACGCCGTCGCGACGACATCTTCTTCCGACGCAACGCCCGAGCGATCGCGGACCTGCAGGATCGCGGCCTCGCAGATGCGGTGCTGGATCCGATGCTCACGTCCAAGGCGCTCTCTGCCATGGTCGGCAGGACGGCGTACAGCTATTTCGTCGGACCGGTGAGCGAAAGGAAATCTCTCTCGTTCGATCAGTTGGCGACAGGCCTGGCGCGAATGTGGACGAATGCTCTGCGCGTGCCGGATTCTGTCCGAGGTCAGTAGCCGGGCGCGCGCAGAATTCGCAGGACGAGGTCGGCGTTGATGTCGCCCAGCTCTTCGGGGGTGAATTCGCCGTCGGGGTCGTACCAACGGCAGATGTCGATGGCGAGCGACATGATGGCGAGCACCGCGACTCGGGGATCCGGGATCAGGAAGACGCCCTCGTCGATTCCCCTGCGCACCTCGCGCATTGCTGCGACACGGATTTGTAGGCGTGTCTGAGCCACGGCCTCACGGTGTTCCGCGCGGAGGTGCCGGCTCTCGTACTGCGCGATGCGGGCTTTTCGAAAGTTCGTGGCGTGCAACATGCTGAAGTCCCGAACCAAGGCGCGAACCCGGTCGATCGGGTCGGTGAACGGTGCAACCGCATCGAGCACCTGAGCCAGTGCCCGTTCATGGGCGCGGCACACGAGCCGGAACAGCAGTTCTTCCTTGGAGGGAAAGTGTACGTACATCGCGGCGGGACTCAGTCCTGCCATTGCGGAGATGTCCCGGGTGGTGGTGGCCTCGAAGCCCCTGTCCGAGAACAGCATCGTAGCTGCGGTGAGTAGGCGTTCCTCGGAGGACGACAGATCGCGAATGGGTTGACCGGGAGCTGGGGTTTCGTCCCGTAGATCTGTCATGCGTCGTCCTCACCGGTGCGGCGGGCCGGGAGCGCCCACCGCACATAAATGTCGAAAGTATCGCCTCGAGTGATTGACATCACACGACAAGTGAAACACACTAAGCAAGCGCTCACTGACTTGAAGTTGGCGTCATGTTCTAAAACTTCATCTCTAGCCACACCCCACAGACCTATCTCGAGGAGTGATTGGATGACTACATCCGCGGTGCAGCCGAGTAAGGACGCAACCGGCGACACGGCCGTCCAGCGGAAGCGGGCACACCGGAAGCTGCTGGCGGCAGGTCTCGTCGGCAGTTCCATCGAGTGGTACGACTTCTTCCTCTACGGAACCGCTGCGGCTCTTGTCTTTCCGCAAGTCTTTTTTCCCGACTCATCGGCGCTGATGGGCACTCTGCTGTCGTTCAGCACTTTCTGGGCGGGATTCGTCGCCCGGCCTCTCGGCGGACTGGTCGCGGGCCACTACGGTGACAAATACGGGCGCAAACCCGCGGTGGTGACCTGCCTGCTCTTCATGGGCCTCGCCACCTTCCTCATCGGATGCCTCCCGGGTGCGTCGACGATCGGAGTGGCTGCACCGATTCTGCTGGTGGTGCTGCGCTTCATCCAGGGCATCGCGTGCGGCGGTCAGTGGGGTGGGATCGTCCTTCTGCTGACCGAATCGGCGAGTCCCAAACGCAGAGGGTTCTCCGGCACCTTCGGCCAGATGGGTGTCTCGTTCGGTGTGCTGCTCGGCAACCTCGTGTTCCTGGGCGCCACCGCCGCCATCTCGAACGAGGCGTTCCTCAGTTGGGGTTGGCGTATCCCCTTCTTCGCCAGTGCATTGCTGTTCCCCGTCGTGCTCTACATCCAGACGAAGGTCGAGGACACACCGGAATTCCGCGAGCTGCAGGAAGAGGCACAGAAGGGTAAGGAAACGGTAGTCCGGGCACCGCTCACCCAGGCGATCAAGGACCACTGGCGCAAAATCTTGCTGGGGTGCGGTCTTCTCGCGGCCACCAACTCGTTGTTCTACATCTCGATCGCCGGCGTCCTCAGTTACGGCACTGCCGAACTAGGCATGAAGCGCAACGATCTGCTGGCGATCTCGCTGCTCAGTGCAGGCCTCACCGTCGGTGTGGTGTTGTGGTCGGGGCACGTGTCCGACAAGATCGGTCGTCGGCCGATGATCCTGTTCGGCGCCGGAATGATCGTGCTCTGGGCCTTCCCGTACTTCTGGCTGATCAACACGAAAAACCTGATGCTGTTCTTCATTGCAGTCACCGTCGGAAGTGTGTTCCAGTCCATGACCTACGGTCCGATCGCGGCCTACATGGGCGAGCTGTTCGCACCCAACGTGCGCTATTCGGCAGCCTCCCTGGCCTACCAACTGGCTGCGATCACGGTCAGCGGTGGCACTCCCTTCATCATGACCGCGCTGATTGCCAAAACCGGCACCACCACGCTCGTCGCCGTATTCGTCGCCTTGATGGGGCTGGTCACATTCCTCTGCGCGTGGCGGCTCCACGAGACCAACCCGGCGGAAGTCCGTAACGACCCGAACGCTGTACCCGGAGCTCAGTTCTACTAGTACGGCATCAAGGCCGAAAGAATGCCCACCGCCGAACGGCGGTGGGCATTCCTTTCGTGGCAGGGGTGTTCAGTTGTCGCTGATCTTCAGTACCAGCTTGCCCGTGTTCGCGCCGTCGAACAGCATGGTCAGCGTGCGGCCGAAAGCTTCGACACCGCCGGTTTCCACCTGCTCCCGGGTCACGATGTCACCGTTGCGAATCCACTCCGACATCGCCTCCATGCCCTCCTGGAACCGATCGAGATAATCGAAGACGATGAATCCGGTCATCGACGCCCGGTTCACCAGTAGCGACAGGTACCGAGACGGGCCGGGCTGTGGATCGGTGGCGTTATATCCGGAGATCGCACCGCACAACGCGACCCGCGCATTCTTGCGCAGACGCCCCAGTGCGGCGTCGAGAATGTCACCGCCGACATTGTCGAAGTAGATGTCGATGCCGTCGGGTGCGGCCGCCCGCAGCGCGCGGCCCACCGGCCCCGCCTTGTAGTCGATCGCGGCATCGAAACCGAGCTCATCGGTGAGCCACGCGCACTTCTCGCGGCCACCGGCAATGCCGATCACCGTTGCGCCGTTCAGTTTGGCGATCTGGCCGGCGATGCTTCCCACCGCTCCCGCCGCTCCCGAGATGAGCACGACGTCACCCTTCTCGAGCTTGCCGACATCGGTGAGGCCGAAATAGGCGGTCATGCCAGGGAATCCGAGTGCACCCAGCCAGGTGGGCGCGGGTGCGAGTGTCTCGTCCACGACAAGAGCGCCCCGGCCGTCGGACACCGCGAACTCCTGAATTCCGAACTGTCCGGAAACGATTGCCCCTTCCGGGAACGCCGGAATCTTCGACGCCACGACGCGGCCCACGGCATGCGCGCGCATCACCTCACCGATCTGAACGGGCGGCACGTACGACTTCACGTCGTCGAGCCAGCCACGCATGGCGGGATCGAGCGAGGCATAGTCGACCTGCACGGTGAACTCACCGTCCGATGGTGTGGGAATCGGTTCGGAGACGATCTCCCAGGTGGAGTCGTCGGGCCGGCCGATCGGGCGTTTCGCCAGTCGAACCTGTCTGTTGACGGATGTCACGGTGTCACCTTTCGAGGTACCTCAACGGTCAATGGGTCAGTTCTCAGCGCGGCCTTGTCGATCGACCGCTTGAGGATTTTTCCGGTCGAGCCCTTGGGAAGGGCGTCGACGATCGAGATGATGCGGGGAATTTTGTACGCGGACAGCCGCTCCCGAGTCCACCGCGTGAGCTCGGCGCCGTCCAGTTCCGATCCAGGCAGGAGGGCGACTACCGCGGCCACCTCTTCTCCGTAGTGGTCGTCGGGAACACCCACGACCGCGGCCTCGACGACGTCGGGGTGCGTGTACAGCACCTCCTCGATCTCACTGGGATACACGTTGTAGCCGCCGCGAATGATGAGGTCCTTGACCCGGTCGACGATGCGGAGGTCTCCGTCCGAGTCGACACAGCCGAGGTCGCCCGTGCGGAACCAGCCGTCCGGTGACAACACGTCTGCGGTGTCGACGGGCCTGCGCCAGTACCCCTTCATCACCGTGGGACCTTTCACGAAGACTTCACCGACGGTGCCGGGTGTGCACTGGTTCCCGTCGTGGTCCCGGACCTCGACCTCCATACGGGGAACGGCGCGTCCCGTGTAGCCGGTCTTGCCACCGCGATCGATGTCGTTGAACGTGCCGAATGCGGTCGTCTCGGTGAGCCCGTACCCCTCGAGGATGGTGCACCCGAAGCGCGTTTCGAATGCGCGGGCCACCTCTCCGGGCAGCGAGGCGCCGCCGGAGATAGCGATCCGAAGCTGAGCGAAATCCTCCGGGTCGGCGTCGCCGGCCGCGTGGAGCATCGCATTCCACATCGTCGGGACACCGGCCATGATGGTCAGGCGGTCGCGGCGCAGCATCGCCAGCATCGCGGACGGGTCGAACCGCGCCAGCAACGACAAGGAGCCGCCACCGGTGAATGTCGCCATCATGACCGAGGCCTGTCCGAAGACGTGGAAGAGCGGGAGCCCCGTCCCTGTGCGGTCCTGGCTCGAGCCGCGACTGCATTCGGCGCCGATCTGCCCGCCCGACAGCAGGTTTCCGACGGTCAGTTCCGCACCCTTGGGCCGTCCGGTCGTTCCGGACGTATAGAGAATGGCGGCGGTGTCCTCGCCGTCCCGGTCGACGATGGGCTTCTGGAGCCCGTCCGAGGCAATTATTTCCGGGGACAACGTCCAGACCGGGACGTCGAGCGCTGCCGCCGCCTGGCTCATCGCGGGCCCCAGTTCGTACCAGAGGATCGCCAGCGACACACCGGCGTCGCTCAGGACGTACTCGGTTTCCGGCCGAGTGGACATCGTGTTCACCGGGACCACCACGGCCCCGGCCGCCTGAATCGCCAGGTATGCCACCACGAACTCGGGCACGGACGGGGCGGCGAGGAGCACGCGGTCGCCGCGCGAGATACCCCATTCGCGAAGCGCGCCCGCGTAGGTCGTGCTCGCGATCTGCAGCTGTCGATAGGTCAGGGTGCTGTCTGCACCCCGCAGAGCAATGTTGTCGGGGGTGGTGTCCGCGTGGAAGCACACGGGGTCGATCACGTTTGCCATGTACGTCAGCCTCCGAGTCGAGCTTCGATCAAGGGATCACGCGCGAGTACGTGCCGCCGTAGGATCGGCGGCACGTACAGACCGAGGCCTAACCGGCTTCGACGACCCGGGCTACCGACTCCGACACGACCACCGGCTTGTCGGAGCCTTCCCGTTCGACCACCTGAGTCATCGTCACCTGGATGCCGCCGCCGACCTGTTCGGCGGCCGTCACGGTCGCCCGCATCCGGATCCGCGAACCGACGGGAACGGGGGCGGGAAACCGGACTTTGTTGTATCCGTAGTTGAGGCTGTGCGCGAAACCGTCGAATCGCAGCAGGGTCGCGGAGAGGGCAGGTCCGAGGGACAGGCTGTAGAGACCGTGCGCGATAGTTCCGCCGAGCGGACTCGATGCGGCGCGTTCGGGGTCGACGTGAATCCATTGATGGTCACCGGTGGCGTCGGCGAACGCGTTGACCCGTTCCTGTGTGACCTCATGCCACTCGGTGGGGCCCAATTCTTTCCCGATCAAAGCGGTGAGCTCGTCGTAGCTCGCCGGGCGGACGGGCAGTTGAGTCGTGTCGGTCATCGGTCTCCCTCGATCGCGGATGGTGGGTGTCGGTCATGTCTGAGGCGAACTGCACTGCGGTTTCGCTGCACCGCCACTTGAACTTGACGACGGATTCAACTATACAAAAGAGAGACGCGAGTCACAATGTACGGCGAAGGAGAGGAAGCCTCGTGAAGGTTGCACAGAAGGTCGCCAGCTATGACTACTGACGAACAGACGATCGCGCGAGAACTGACCGAACGGGTCACGGCGCTGCTCGAGCAGAACGACACCTCGAATCCGACGCAGTTCCTCGGCGCGCGGTTCGACGCCGGCCTCGCGTGGGTTCACTTCGCGCCCGGACGTGGCGGGCTCGGTCTGCCGCAGAGCTTCCAGGCCCAGGTCGACGCGCAGCTGGAAGCGGCGGGCGCGCCGGCACCGGCAAAGGGCCGCAACGGCATCGGCCTGGGGATGGCCGCGCCCACCATCGCGGCCTTCGGGACCGACGAACAGCAGCGAAAATATCTGCGTCCGATTTTTACCAGCGAGCACATCTGGTGCCAGTTGTTCAGTGAGCCGGGGGCGGGTTCCGACCTCGCTGCCGTGGCGACGCGTGCGGTCCGTGACGGCGACAACTGGATCGTCAACGGCCAGAAGGTGTGGACGTCGGGCGCGCAGAATGCGCAGCGGGCTATCCTCGTGGCCCGCACCGATCCTGCCGTGCCTAAACATGCGGGTCTTACCTACTTTCTCTGTGACATGAGCGATCCCGGCGTCGACGTTCGCCCCCTGCGCCAGATCACCGGCGAGGCCGAGTTCAACGAGGTGTTCCTCACCGACGTGCGAATTCCTGACGCCGATCGGCTCGGGGACGAGGGGCAAGGCTGGCGGGTGGCAACCGCGACCCTCAACAACGAACGCGTTGCGATCGGCGGGTCGGCCGCAGCGCGCGAAAGCGGCATGATCGGCCCCGTGGCCGCGGCATGGCGTGAACGTCCCGAACTGCGGGACCCGGCAATGCACGACGAACTTCTCCGGTTGTGGGTCGAAGCCGAAGTCGCCCGGTTGACCGGTGAACGGCTACGGCAGCAACTCGCGGCCGGGCAACCCGGCCCCGAGGGGTCCGGACTGAAGCTCGCCTTCGCCCAGCTCGCACAGACCATCTCCGGTTTCGACATCGAGCTGCACGGCGAAGCGGGTTTGCGCTACGACGACTGGACCATGCGCAGGCCCGACAAGGTGGACTTCACCGGACGTGAACCCGGATACCGCTACCTGCGCGCGAAAGGTAATTCGATCGAGGGCGGCACGTCGGAAATCCTGCGGAACGTTATCGCGGAACGTGTTCTCGGGCTGCCCCCCGAGCATCGCGTCGACAAGGACATCGCTTGGAAGGACCTGCCCCGATGAGCACCGCAGATCTGCTGTACACCGACACCGAAGACGCCCTCCGCGACAGTGTCCGGCGGCTGCTCGCCGACCGTTGCCCGCACGAGCTCGTCATGAGCGCCTACGACTCGTCGCCCGGTGACTTCTCCGCCGTCTGGAAGTCGCTCGCCGTCGAACTCGGACTGTCCGGTCTCCTCGTCCCCGAATCGATCGGCGGGGCAGGGGCGGGCGCAAGGGAAGCCGCCGTGGTCATGGAAGAGATCGGACGTGCCGTGGCGCCCGTCCCGTATCTCTCGAGCGCTGTACTCGCGACGGTCGCGCTGGTGAAGGCGGGAGACACGACCATCGTCCGGGATCTCGCCGAAGGCTCCACCACCGGTGCCCTCACGATCGGCCTGGCCACGCCGCCCGACCGCTTCAGCGCGACCGTCCGACTGGGCGCCGACGGGTTGACCGGCCGCGTCACCAGTGTTGCGGGCGCCGCGGAAGCCGAACTTCTGGTCGTTCCGGTGCAGGGGCCCGACGGGCTCGAGCTTCACACTGTGCGCACGGACAGCGCCGGCGTCACCGTGACCCCGATTCTCGCGCTGGACATGACGCGTCCCCTGGCCGATGTCGACTTCACCGCTGCGTCGTCGACTCGGGTCGACGACGGTGCGGCAGTAGAGGCCATCAGTGGCGCTCTCCTCTGCGGTGCTGCGCTCCTCGCCTCCGAACAACTCGGAGTGGCACAGTGGTGCTTCGACACCACGCTCGCCTACGTCAAGGAGCGCAAGCAGTTCGGGCGTGCCGTCGGCTCGTACCAGGCGCTGAAGCATCGTCTTGCCGACCTGTGGCTGGAGATCACCTCCGCCGCTGCGGCTGCTCGTTACGCGGCTGACACCGCTGCTCGCGGCGACGCGGACGCCGAGATCGCGGCGGCGCTCGCGCAGGCGTATTGCAGTGGTGTCGCCGTTCATGCCGCCGAAGAATGCGTCCAACTACACGGTGGACTCGGCATGACCTGGGAATACCCCGCGCACCTCTATCTGAAGAGGGCGAAAAGCGATCAGCTCGCCTTCGGCACGGCCTACCGTCACCGAGCGCGTCTCGCCGAATTGATCGATCTGCCCGCGTAAACCGTTTCACCCCACCGACAGTCAGGAAGAAGACGATGAAGGCATGGCGTGTCCACGAACTCGGCGAGCCGCGTACCGCGCTGCAACTCGAGGAGGTCCCGGACCCGGTGGCAGGTCCCGGCCAGGTGCTGGTCAGGGTGCTCGCCGCACCGGCGAACTTCCCCGATGTGCTCCTGTGCCGAGGGGAGTACCAGATCACGCCGCCGCTGCCCTTCACCCCGGGTGTCGAACTGTGCGGCGAGGTGGTTGCCGTCGGAGACGGTGTCACGCGGTTCACGCAGGGCGACCGGGTGATCGGTAATCCGAACCTGCCCGGCGGCGGGTTCGCTCAGCTCGCGGTTCTCGACGAGGCGAACACCTTCACCGCACCGGCCGCCCTCGACGACGCCGAAGCGGCGGCGCTGAGTATCGGATACCAGACGAGCTGGTTCGCCCTCCATCGTCGGACGCATCTCGAGGCGGGGGAGACTCTGCTCGTGCACGCCGCGGCCGGCGGAGTGGGTAGTGCCGCAGTGCAATTGGGGAAGGCGGCCGGGGCGAAGGTCATCGGTGTGGTCGGAGGGGCCGACAAGGCGGAGTATTGTCGCCGGCTCGGGGCCGACCTGGTGATCGATCGCCGCACCGAGGATTTCGTCCCACTCGTCAAGGAGTTCACCGGTGGACGCGGAGCCGACGTCGTCTACGACCCGGTCGGTGGAGATGCCTACGCCAAGTCCACCAAGTGCATCGCTTTCGAGGGACGCATCCTGATCATCGGCTTCGCGGGCGGCACCATCCCGACTCCGGGACTCAACCATGCGCTGATCAAGAATTACTCGATCATCGGACTGCACTGGGGCCTGTACAAGCAGTACAACCAGCAGGCCATCGCCGATTGCCACGAGGAGCTGACCCGGCTCGCCGCGTCCGGCGCGATCCGGCCCCTCATCAGTGAGCGGCTCTCGCTCGCCGACGTCGCCGACGGACTCGGCCGGCTCGGTGAGGGCAGCACCGTCGGTCGGCTCGTCTTCCAACCGTGAAAGGAATGCTCGTGGATGCTCATTCGCTGTTCGATGTCGCCGGAAAGACTGTAGTCGTCACCGGAGGTTCGCGCGGTATCGGCCGGATGATCGCCGAAGGATTCGTCCGGGCGGGAGCGCAGGTCCTCGTGTCGTCCCGTAAAGCCGACGACTGCGCCGAGACGGCGTCCGAGCTGTCCGCGCTCGGGCCGGGGTCCTGCCACGCCCATCCCGCCGATCTGTCCACTCCGGACGGCATCGACAGCCTCGCCGCCCACGTCGAGGAGGTAGCCCCGCGACTCGACGTTCTGGTCAACAATGCCGGCGCGACGTGGGGCGCACCGGTCGACGAGTTTCCCGAGGCCGCGTTCGACAAGATCTTCGACATCAACGTCAAGAGTGTGTTCTCGCTGACGCAGAAACTACTGCCCAGACTGCGGGCCGCGGCCACCGGGGATCAACCCGCCCGGATCGTCAACATCGGTTCGATCGACGGCCTGGTCGTGTCGAGCAGCGACAACTTTTCGTACGGAGCGAGTAAAGCTGCCGTGCACATGCTCACGCGGAAGCTCGCGGCCACCCTGGCCGTCGAGAACATCACCGTCAATGCGATTGCGCCCGGACCATTTCCGACGAAGATGATTGCCCACCTCCTCGGCGATACGGCGCGCCGGGAACTCGTCGAGAGCGCCGTTCCACTCGGCCGGGTCGGCTGTGCCGAGGACATCGCGGGCACCGCGATATTCCTGTCCTCGCGGGCGGGCGCATACCTGACGGGCACCGTCATCCCCGTCGACGGGGGACTGTCGGGCACACGTTGACGCCGGCGGGCATACACAATCACGAATTCGGACGAGATCGAGAGGCGGTACGGCGGCGATGAGCTGGTACGACGACAGGCCCTGGATGGACCGGTACGAGGAGAGCGTTCGACGCGTGGGAGATATCCCCGCCCGTACCGCGCTCGACATGTTCGAGTCGGCGGTCGTCACCGCCGGAGACGCCCCGGCGGTGCGTTACCTCGGCGGCACGCTCGGCTACCGGGAAGTCGACCAACTCACCGACGGTATCGCCGCGTACCTGCTCGAGAACGGGTTTCAGCGGGGCGACCGGCTCGCGATCTACCTGCAGAACATTCCGCAGTTCGTTCTCGCGTTGATCGGAACGTGGAAGGCCGGCGGTGTCGTCGTTCCTCTCAACCCGATGTACCGGGACGAGCTCGCACACATTCTCACCGACGCGGGGGTCACTGCGATCGTGTGCAGCGAGAGCGCGTGGGCAGACCGGGTGGGTTCACGCGCGTCGGAAGCGGGGGTGCGGATCGCGCTCACCTCGAGCGAACTCGACATCCAGAATTCCGACGACGAGCGCTTGTTCCGGACGGTAACCCGTGCCCGCAGCGAGAGCGTGCACGACCTCCTCGAGGTGGCGCGGGTGCGGGCCGGAGCGACGGTGCCTGATCCCGGACTGACACCCGAAGACATTGCCCTGGTGTCCTACACGTCCGGAACCAGCGGCGTACCCAAGGGTGCCACCAACACCCACCGCAACCTGACGGTGAACAGCGCAATTCTGCGACTGTACGAGGATAAACCGGCCGGCGCGCCGATCTTCGCCCTGGCACCGCTCTTCCACATCACGGGAATGGTGTGCCAGCTCCTCACCGCGATCGACCTGGCGTCGCCGCTGATCCTGGTGTACCGCTTCGAACCGGGGGTCGTCCTCGACGCCCTCGAACGTGAGCGGCCGATCTTCATGGTGGGTCCGTCCACCGCGTACATGGCGTTGATGGCGCACCCCGACTTCTCCGGGGAACGCTTCGCCTCCCTCGAGGCCGTCATGTCCGGCGGCGCCCCACTGCCTCCCGCCATCGTCGAGCGCTTCCGCGAGCTCACCGGCAAATACATTCGCAACGGTTACGGGCTCACCGAAACGAGCGCACCCTGCGTCGTCGTCCCGCCCAACCTGGAAGCGCCGGTCGATCCGGCATCGGGAACGCTGGCGATCGGCCTGCCCCTGCCCTCCGCAGTGGTCCGGATCATCGGCGAGGACGGAAAAGACCTGGAGCCACTCGAGGTGGGCGAGATTGCCGTCGACGGACCGATGGTGGTACCCGCCTACTGGAACAAGCCGGACGCCACGGCGCAGTCACTGCCGGGTGGCCGTCTCCTCACCGGCGATGTCGGCTTCATGGACGCCGAGGGCTGGGTGTACGTGGTGGACCGCAAGAAGGACATGATCAACGCGTCCGGGTTCAAAGTGTGGCCGCGGGAGGTCGAGGACGTTCTCTACCAGCATCCGGCGGTGCGCGAAGCCGCCGTCGTGGGTGAACCGGACAGCTATCGCGGTGAAACCGTCGCCGCCTTCGTCAGCCTGCGGCCGGGTACGACGGTGGAGGCGGCCGACCTCGTCGAGTACTGCCGGGAGCGGCTGGCCACCTACAAGGCCCCGCGGCGGGTGGAAATCGTCGACGAACTGCCCAAGACGGCGAGCGGGAAGATCCTTCGTCGCGAGATGCGTCGCCGCGCGCCTGCCTGACCTGTGCCGACCCCCTGCACCCTTCCGCGCGAACGGGACGCTCGTTGCATCAGATCGAACGAGCGTCCCGTTCGTCCGCGGCGCTCAGGTAAGGACCGCGTGCGGGTAGTCGGCCGCACGGTCCTGGAACGACAGGACCTTGGGGTTCTGCACCACTCCGTCGCGGATTTCGATCGCCCGCCGGATCGTCTCGCTGGTGTCCCAGGCCGCGGGTCCGCCGAGAACGGTGCGCAGATGGGGGAGCAGCGCCTCGCTGATCTCCCAGGTGGCGGAGTTCCACAGATGTGACGGGCTGTGGTCGACACCGTAGTAGCGGACGTTCTCGCCGATCATGAACGTCGGGTCCGCGAAGGAGGTCGGACGCGCCCAGGCAAAGCCCATGCCTTCGTCGCAGGACACGTCGACGACGAGGCAACCGGGCAGGAGGGTGTCGATGTCCTCGTCGACGAGGAAGGTCAGCGGCGCCTCGGTGTCCTGCAGAACACAGTTGACGATGATGTCGTGACGGGCCAGGAAACCCGCCAGCGGCAGCCGGCCGTCGTCCGTCGTGACGTGGCTTCGACGTGGGTCGGCGTCGTCGTGATCGAACTGGACGATCTCCGCCGAGTGGATGGGCGAGCTGACGGCGGTCACGCCACGCTGCGTGACGACATGAACGTCGTGGATTCCCAGAGCATTCAGCGCGGTGACGGCCCCGCGGGCGGTGGCCCCGAAACCGAGCACGACCGCGCGGAGTCGACGGCCGTAATCACCCGTCGACCCGGCGATCGACTGGGCGTGCAATACGGAGGAGTAGCCGGCGAGCTCGTTGTTCTTGTGGAAGACATGCAGCTGGAACGACCCTTCGGCACTCCAGTGATTCATGGCTTCGAAGGCGACGAGGGTGAGGCGACGATCGATGGCCACCTGGGTGAGCTCGGTGTCCTGCACGCAGTGCGGCCACCCCCAGAGGACCTGGCCGTCGCGCAGATCCTCGAGATCCTTCGCGAGCGGCTTTGGGAGCAGTACGACGTCGGATTGCGCGATCAGCTCGCTCCGTGTGCGCATTCCCGCGACCGAGCGGGCCAGTTGCTCGTCGGACACACCGAACGGCTCGCCGTAACCGTGCTCGAGGTGGATACGGCCCAGCAGGTCGGCGTCGATGCGGTCGAAGTGCAGGGGGTGAATCGGAAGTCGGCGTTCGTCGGCCTTGCTCGAGCGCGCGATCACGCCGAGGGTGAGCGGATGTGGGTGGGGCTGGTGCACGGAGTGTCCCTCGGTTGACGCAAATGGAGAAAAGGATGGCGGAAAGGTGAAGCCGCGAAACCCACAGCGAAGGTGCGAGGGAGCTCAGCGTTCGAATCGATGTACGCGGCCGGGGCCGACGCTGCAGCTCTCGCAGAATGCCCGGGGAGATCACCCGGGGGAGGACTGGTAGCACCAGGAAGAAATGTGCGCCGCGAGATGCGGCGCAGTGTTCTCGTGGTGCCCCCGGCAGGATTCGAACCTGCGACCTTTCGCTCCGGAGGCGAACGCTCTATCCCCTGAGCTACGGGGGCGCACCGGAAAACCGGTGTGCCGATTGGGCGCGCCAATCGTAGCGCATCGATGGGGGGAAGAACCAAATCGGTCCCCGAGTTCGGCCCACAACCCCCGCACGGTCGACCGAATCCGCCTAGTGTCGGAAAGGACGCCTGCGCACATCAGGGGAGGGTCGAGGATGACCGATCGGCAGCATGTCCATTCGGAAGACTCGAACGAGGAGTATCCGGAGCGCGAACTCGAGTTGGATCTCCGCTGGTGGTCGGCGGCCAACTATCTCACCGTCGCGCAGATCTATTTGCAGGACAATGTGCTTCTGCGTGAGCCGCTGCTTCCGGAGCACATCAAGCCCCGGCTCCTCGGGCACTGGGGGACCAGTCCCGGTTTGTCGATGATCTACGCCCTTCTCAACAGGTTGATCCGGCGTACGGACGCGGACTGCCTGTATGTGACGGGGCCTGGTCACGGCGGGCCCGCCCTCGTCGCTGCCACGTATCTGGAGGGGACGTACTCGGAGGTGTATCCCGCGGTCTCCGGTGATGCTGCCGGACTCCGGCACTTGTGCCGGCAGTTCTCGACACCGGGAGGTATCCCGAGTCATGTCAGCGTGCAGACACCGGGCAGTATCCACGAAGGCGGTGAGCTGGGATATGCACTGGCGCACGCGGCGGGTGCGGCATTCGACCACCCGAACCTGTTGGTGGCGTGTGTGATCGGAGATGGTGAGGCGGAGACAGGTCCGCTGTCCGCTTCGTGGAAGCTCCCCGCCTTCCTCAACCCGGAACGGGACGGTGCCGTGTTACCGATCCTGCACGTCAACGGGGCTAAAATTGCCGGCCCCACCGTCTACGGTCGCAGTTCCGACACGGACATCGAACGCTTCCTGGGTGGCCAGGGATGGGCGCCGACCGTGGTCGAGGGCGACGACCCGGCCGTGGTTTTCCGCACACTCGACCGGGCGCTGGTCGACGCGCACGACCGGATAACCGAGATCCGCCAGGAGGCGCGGGCGGGTCGCCGGCATCCTGTGAAATGGCCGGCGATCGTGCTCCGCACGCCGAAGGGCTGGACCGGCCCCCACCGTGTCGATGGTGTCCTCGTCGAGGGAACACACCGTTCCCACCAAGTTCCGCTGTCGGGCGTCCGTACCAACGAGGAGCATCGGCGTCAGCTCGAGGAATGGATGCGGTCGTACTCCCCGGAGACCCTGTTCGATCCCCGGGGTGCCTTGGTGCCCGAACTCGCTCGGCTGGCGCCGCGTGGCGACAAACGAATGGGGTCTTCTCCCTATGCCAACGGCGGGCGTCTACGCGTCGATCTTCCGATACCACCACTGCACAAGTACGCATTGACCGTCGAAAGACCCGGGGCCACGCTGCACGAGACCACCCGCGTCCTCGGCGAACTGTTACGGGACGTCTACGCCGCGACCACCACACCGGAGGGCGGCGGATACTTTCGGCTGTTCTGCCCGGACGAGACGGCCAGCAATCGGTTGGGCGCCGTGTTCGAGAGCACCGATCGGTGCTGGCAGCTACCCGTCACCGACTACGACGACCACCTGTCTGCGGGCGGACGGGTGATGGAGGTGCTCAGCGAGCACCTGTGCGAGGGGTGGCTCGAGGGGTACCTGCTGTCCGGGCGGCACGGGCTCTTTGCCAGCTACGAGGCCTTCGCCATGGTCAGTGTGTCGATGCTGGTCCAGCACGCGAAGTGGCTGCAACACGCGGTGGACCTGCCGTGGCGATCGCCGGTGGCCTCGCTCAACGTGCTGTTGACCAGCACCTGCTGGCGCAACGACCACAACGGTTTCAGCCACCAGGGGCCCGGGATGATCGACGCCGTCATTCCCCTCGCCCCGGATGTCGTTCGGGTGTGGCTTCCCCCCGACTCGAACACGCTGCTCTCGATTGCCGACCACTGTCTCCGCAGCACCGACCACGTCAACGTCATCGTGGTGGACAAGCAACCGCACCTCCAATACTTGACGCTCGAGGAAGCGAACGCGCACTGCGCGGCCGGGGCGTCGGTCTGGGCGTGGGCGGGTACCGAGGCAGCCGCCGATACCGTGGACATCGTGCTTGCCGCGGCGGGTGATGTTCCTACGCAAGAAATTCTCGCGGCAGCCCAGTTGTTGCGTGAGCACACACCCGACCTCGTCACCCGTGTGGTCAACGTGGTCGATCTGATGGCGTTGCTGACGCCCACAGAGCACCCGCACGGTTTCGACGACCGCACGTTCACCGACCTCTTCACCGCCGATACCGACGTGGTGTTCGCGTTCCACGGCTATTCACGGGCGGTCCACGAGTTATTGCACGGTCGGCCGCAACCCGAACGCTTTCATGTTCGCGGCTTCAGCGAGCAGGGGACCACGACCACCCCGTTCGACATGGTGGTGCTGAACAGGATGAGCCGCTACCACCTCGCGCTCGAGGCGCTGCGCCGTGTAGAAACCGAACCCGCCGGGGCCACCGAGCTCGCCGATTTCTGCCTCACGCAGCTCGAGCGGCACCGCGAGTACGTGGTCGAGCACTTCGAGGACCTGCCGGAGGTACGCGACTGGACCTGGTCCTGAGGGGCGAGGCCGTCAGTTCATCGGGAGCGGAGCGACGCCGCGTTCGGTGAGCATGTCGGTGATCAACCTCGACTCGCCCTGCTGGGTCTCGACCATGGTCTGTGCGAGCCCGCGGACGGCGGGCTCGGAGGCCCGTTGGGCGGCGTATTCCATCATGGGCAGTCCACCCTGGTGATGTCGCAACATCAACTGGAGGTATTCGACGTCGACGGCGGTCCCGGTGGCCTGTCGCAGCCTGGCCATGTCCTCGGACGACGCCATTCCCGGCATCGTCGGCATAGACCCCGTATGTGCGTTCTCGCCGGAGGAATGATCGTGTCCGCCGTCGTGCTCCGACGCCATCCAGCCCATGTAGCCGCCGGACGGGAGGGACGGCTGATCCCAGATCGAGAGCCACCCCTGCATCTGGCCGAGCTGGTTCTGCTGGGTGGTCAGGATGTCGTAGGCGAGAGTCCGGACGGTGGGATCACTCGTGTTCCGGAGGGCGATCGCCGACATCTCGACCGCTTGACTGTGGTGCACGCTCATGTCCTGGGCGAATCCCACATCGACGGATCCCGCCTCGGGGACCGCAGAGTTGTTGTCCTGCAGTGGAAGTCGCGCCAGGAATCCGAGGGCGAAACCGAGTGCGACGGCGCCGATCACTCCGATCACCAAGAGCGCGGCGCGCTGACTCGGCCTGGAGTGGGCCGGCTCGGCCCCGGATCCGACTCCGGATCCGGGTGCGTCGGCCGATTCAGCCATTACCGCCCTCGGCGGGCGCCTGCTGCAGGTCGGAGGGCAGCTGCAAATCGCTCGGCAACTGGGCTCCCGCTCCGCCGGTCTCGGACTGGTCCGGCGCGATGCCGCCACCGTCCATCGGCACTGCATCGGCGCCGGGTGCGCTCGGATCGAAGGGGGGCGGGTTGTCCGGGTCGAAACCGGAGCCGGGGATGGTCGAGCAGCTGGCACCGACCTCCGGGTAGGTGTTCTTGTTGATGCGCAGGGCCGTGATGAACTGATCGATCCGCTCGTCGTCGGCGCTGTCGAGCTTCAGCTGGTGGCCCCACGACTGCAGAGAGATGGGACTGTCGAGCCCCGGGTACGGCGACATCAGGGTGTAGCTCTGGCCGTCCACCTTGTCCTGCAGTGTGTCGACCTGTTCCGCAGACAGCGTGTCGGGGTTGTAGGCGACCCACACGGCGCCGTGCTCGAGAGAGTGCACTGCGTTCTCGGTGCGGATCGCATTGGCGTACACGGTGCCGGTGCACGTCGCCCAGATGGCGTCGTGCGGGCCGCCGAACGGCGGCGACTGATCGTAGGCGACGCGCTGCGTCGGCTGGATGTGGATGCCGGCCGGGTAGTCGATCTTCAGCACGCCGTCGATGTTGACCGAAGGGTCGGGATTCTCGGCACTGGGCGCGTACCGCTGGGCCTCCTCCTTCGCCTGATACTTGGGCACCAGGTTGACCGCGAGGATCGCGACCAGCGCGAGGACCGCCGCCGACGCACCGATCGTCAGCCACGGAATGTGCCGGGGCGTGGAGACGCCGCCCTTGGCTTTCGCGCCGCCACTCTTCTTCTTGGCGGCCTTGATGGCCTTGGCCGACTTGGCACCGGAGTTCTTACCGGGACCGCGACTATCCGAACCGCTTGGCATCGATTGTGATCTTTCGGTGTGTGGGTTACGGGCGCTCTACCCCGGTTCGCCCGAGGCTGAGACCGGGACTCAGGGCGACCCCACTCTACTTTCCCACCCTGAGCGCAAGCTGGGAGAGTGGCATCCGCCACGCCGGTCGGGGCCTATCCGGCCGTCTGTGGGACTCCGGGCCAGGCGGGTCACCGCCCGGGACGTCTTGGCCATAGGATAGATACCTGTGACTCCAGCTGACCTTGCCGAACTGCTCCGCGGAACCGCCGCGAAGGTGCTCGCCGAACGTGGACTCGACGTGTCCGTGCTTCCCGAAACTCTCACGGTCGAGCGCCCGCGCAACCCCGAGCACGGTGATTACGCCACCAACGTGGCGATGCAGGTGGCCAAGAAGGTCGGTACCAACCCCCGCGAACTCGCGACCTGGCTCGCCGAGGCGCTGACCGCTGCCGAGGGTATCGACAGTGCCGATATCGCCGGCCCCGGTTTCCTCAACATCCGCCTGGCCGCCGACGCCCAGGGCGCCATCGTCGCCAAGATCCTCGAAGCGGGCACCGCGTACGGATCCGGGCACACCCTCGACGGCAAGAAGATCAACCTGGAGTTCGTGTCCGCAAACCCGACCGGGCCCATCCACCTCGGCGGTACGCGCTGGGCCGCCGTCGGTGACGCGCTCGGCCGCATCCTGTCCACCCAGGGTGCCGCCGTCACACGCGAGTACTACTTCAACGACCACGGCGCCCAGATCGACCGCTTCTCCCGCTCGCTCATCGCCGCCGCCAAGGGGGAACCTGCTCCCGACGACGGTTACGCGGGTGCATACATCGCCGACATCGCGGCTCAGGTGCTCACACAGCGTCCGGACGCACTGGAGCTTCCGGCGGGTGAGCAGCAGGAAGTGTTCCGATCGCTCGGAGTCGACCTGATGTTCGCGCACATCAAACGCACCCTGCACGAGTTCGGAGTGGACTTCGACGTCTACTTCCACGAAAACTCGCTGTTCGAGTCAGGTGCGGTCGAGAAGGCCGTCGAGACCTTGAAATCCTCCGGCAGTCTCTTCCAGGAGGACGGTGCCTGGTGGCTCAAGAGCACCGACTTCGGTGACGACAAGGATCGTGTCGTCATCAAGAGTGACGGCAACGCGGCCTACATTGCAGGGGACATCGCCTACTTCCAGAACAAGCGTGCGCGCGGCTTCGATCTGTGTATCTACATGCTCGGCGCGGATCATCACGGCTACATCGGCCGGCTCAAGGCCGCTGCCGCCGCGTTCGGCGACGACCCGGACACCGTCGAGGTGTTGATCGGGCAGATGGTCAATCTGGTCCGCGACGGGGTCGCTGTGAAGATGAGCAAGCGGGCCGGGACGGTGATCACGCTCGACGACCTGGTCGAGGCCATCGGTGTCGACGCCTCGCGATACGCGTTGATCCGCTCGTCGGTGGATTCGAGCATCGACATCGACCTCGAGCTGTGGACCAGCACTGGCAACGAGAACCCGGTCTACTACGTGCAGTACGCGCACGCCCGGTTGTCGGCGATTGCGCGCAACGCCGCCGAGCTGGGTGTCACGGTTGCCGATCCGGACTTCGCGTTGCTGGTCTCCGAGCAGGAGGGCGATCTCATCCGCACGCTCGGCGAGTATCCGCGCGTCGTCACCAGTGCGGCGAATCTCCGTGAGCCACACCGCATTGCGCGGTACCTCGAAGAGCTGGCCGGTGCTTATCACCGCTTCTACGGCGCGTGCCGGGTTCTGCCTCAGGGTGACGAGGAGGTCGGGCCACTGCATGTCGCGCGGCTCGCTCTGTGCGACGCCTCGCGTCAGGTGCTGGCAAACGGTCTCGCACTCCTCGGCGTGAGCGCCCCGGAGCAGATGTGAACGCGCATCCCGCCGGTCCCAAGCACGCCGAACAGCTACACGCACCCGGACTGCCCGAGCGTCCCACGGACGCAACCGCATTCGCGGCGCTCGCTCCCGAGGTGTGGCCCCGCAACGCGGAACGCGGTCCGGACGGCGTTGTCCGATTGGCCGGGATTCCGGTCACCGAACTTGCCGAGACGTACGGGACGCCACTGTTCGTCGTCGACGAGGACGATTTCCGGTCCCGGTGCCGTGACATGGCGCGCGCATTCGGGCCCTCCGCCAAAGTCCACTACGCGTCCAAGGCGTTTCTCTGTGGCGAGATCGCCCGTTGGGTGGCAGACGAGGGGCTGTCGCTCGACGTCGCCTCGGGCGGTGAATTGGCGATTGCGTTGCATGCAGGGTTCCCGGCGGAGCGAATCGCCATGCACGGCAACAACAAGTCGGTCGCCGAACTTCAGGCGGCAGTGAAGGCCGGAGTGGGCCACATCGTTCTGGACTCGTCCATGGAGATCGACCGCCTCGACGCAGTCGCCGCCGAAGCCGGTGTCGTACAGGATGTCCTGATCCGCGTGACGGTCGGAGTGGAAGCGCACACCCACGAATTCATCTCGACCGCCCACGAGGACCAGAAGTTCGGTTTCTCACTGGCAGGCGGCAAGGCGATCGACGCGGTCCGGCGAGTATTCGCCGCAGACAATCTGCGTCTCGTCGGGCTGCACAGCCATATCGGTTCGCAGATCTTCGACGTGGACGGATTCGAGGTGGCAGCACACCGGGTGATCGGGCTGCTCCGTGACGTCGTCGCCGAGTTCGGTGTGGACAAGACCGCCCAGATCTCGATCATCGACCTCGGTGGCGGTATGGGCATCTCGTACGTGCCCAGCGACGATCCTCCACCCGTGGACGAGTTGGCGGCCAAACTCGGCGACATCGTGCGCAACGAGTCCGCTCTCGCCGGCCTGCCCGAGCCGACCCTTGCGGTCGAGCCGGGACGAGCGATCGCCGGGCCGGGGACGGTCACGCTCTACGAGGTCGGCACCATCAAAGACGTCACCGTCGGGAGCGCGCTCACTCGCCGCTACGTCAGTGTCGACGGCGGAATGAGCGACAACATCCGCACGGCGCTGTATCAAGCGGAGTATGAAGCGAAGCTCGTCTCCCGAGTCAGCGGAGCCGAACCCGTGGTGTCGCGAGTCGTGGGTAAACACTGCGAATCCGGCGATGTCGTCATCCGTGACACCTGGATGCCCGAGGACATCGATGCCGGCGATTTGCTTGCCGTCGCTGCCACCGGTGCATACTGCTACTCGATGTCGAGTAGGTACAACCTGCTCACCCGTCCTGCCGTGGTGGCGGTGCGCGACGGACAGTCGCGCGTGATCCTCCGGAGGGAAACCGTGGAAGACCTGCTCAGCTTGGAGGTACAAGAGTGACCGTCGAATCGGCGCAACCTGCTGTCGGTGTGACCGAATCGGCGCAACGTGCTGTCGGTGTGACCGAATCGGCGCATCGCGCTATCGGTGTGGCCGTCCTCGGCCTCGGCAACGTCGGGAGCGAGGTGGTTCGCATCCTGCAAGAGCACAGCGAAGACCTCGAGGCCCGCGTCGGTGCGCCCCTGGAACTGCGGGGAGTGGCAGTCCGCCGCCCCGGCAAGGACCGGGGCATACCGGAGGAGTTGCAGACCACGGACGCGGACTCGCTCGTGGCGCGCGACGACGTCGACATCGTCGTCGAGGTGATCGGCGGCATGGACCTTCCGCGCAAGCTGATCCTGTCGGCACTGAACTCCGGCAAGTCCGTCGTCACCGCCAACAAGGCCCTCCTCGCTGAGCACACCGGTGAACTCGCCGAGGCCGCGGAGCTGCACCGCGTCGACCTGTACTTCGAGGCGGCCGTCGCCGGTGCAATCCCCGTGATCCGCCCGCTCACCCAGTCCCTTGCCGGTGACCGGGTGAACAAGGTCGCCGGAATCGTGAACGGCACCACCAACTTCATCCTGTCGGCCATGGACGAAACCGGGGCCGACTATGCGGAAACGCTCGCGGAGGCGGGAAGACTCGGCTACGCCGAAGCCGATCCCACCGCCGACGTAGAGGGTTACGACGCCGCGGCGAAGGCCGCCATCCTCGCGTCCATCGCCTTCCATACGCGGGTCACCGCGGGCGATGTGTACCGCGAGGGTATCTCCAACATCACCGCTGCCGACCTGACGTCGGCGCGGGCCCTCGACTGCACCATCAAACTGCTCTCCATCTGCGAGCGCATCCCCACACCCGACGGCAAGGAGCGCATCTCCGCACGGGTCTACCCGGCGCTGGTGCCGCTGAGTCACCCCCTCGCGTCGGTCAACGGAGCATTCAACGCCGTGGTCGTCGAGGGCGAGAACGCCGGAAGGCTGATGTTCTACGGTCAGGGCGCCGGCGGTGCCCCCACCGCATCTGCTGTGATGGGTGATCTGGTGATGGCCGCGCGCAACAAGGTGCACGGTGGCCGCGGTCCGCGCGAGTCGAAGTACGCCAAGCTCAAGATCGCGCCCATCGGCGACATCCCGACGCGCTACTACGTCAACATGCAGGTGACGGACAAGGCCGGTGTGCTGTCGGCCGTTGCCGCCGAATTCGCCGAGCACGGCGTGAGCATTTCGACGGTGCGGCAGGAAGGCGCGGGCGACGGCGCCCGGCTGGTGGTCGTTACCCATGTCGCGACGGACTCCGCGTTGTCGGAAACCGTTGAGGCATTGAGCAAACTCGAATTCGTCACCGCTGTGACCAGCGTGCTGCGACTGGAAGGCACCGAACAATGACCGGCACCCGCAACCCCGTGCACACTCCGTGGCCGGGGCTGATCGAGGCCTACCGTGACCGCCTCGCGATCGGACCGAACTGGAAGACGGTGACCCTCCGCGAGGGCGGCACGCCGCTGCTTCCCGCCGGGCATCTGTCCGAGATCACGGGCTGCGACGTCTACCTCAAGGTCGAGGGTCTCAACCCCACCGGCTCCTTCAAGGACCGCGGGATGACGATGGCCGTGACCGACGCCCTGGCGCGCGGTCAGCAGGCTGTGCTGTGCGCGTCGACGGGCAATACGTCCGCCTCGGCGGCCGCCTACGCCGCCAAGGCGAAGATGAGCTGCGCGGTGCTGGTGCCGCAGGGGAAGATCGCCATGGGCAAGCTGGCGCAGGCGGTCATGCACGGCGCCCGGATCATCCAGGTCGAGGGTAACTTCGACGACTGCCTCGAGCTGGCGCGCAAGACCACGGCGGAGTTCCCGACCATCGGCCTGGTGAACTCGGTGAACCCGGTCCGGATCGAAGGCCAGAAGACCGCGGCTTTCGAAATTTGTGATGCGTTGGGCAAGGCTCCGGACGTCCACGCGCTTCCCGTCGGCAACGCCGGCAACATCACCGCCTACTGGCGGGGTTATTCCGAGTACTACGCAGACGGGCTCACGAGCGTGAAGCCTCGCATGCTGGGCGTTCAGGCGGCAGGTGCCGCCCCGCTCGTCCACGGTGCACCCGTCAAGGACCCGGAGACCATCGCGACGGCCATCCGCATCGGTTCGCCCGCGTCCTGGAACGGCGCGGTCGCCGCGAAGGAGGAGTCGCACGGGGCCTTCCGCGCCGCGACGGACGAGGAAATCCTCGAGGCGTACCGGCTGATCGCCTCCACCGAAGGTGTGTTCGTCGAACCTGCGTCGGCGGCGAGTGTCGCAGGATTGCTGGCCGCCCGGAAGGAAGGCTGGCTCGACTCCGGACTCACCGTGGTCTGCACGGTCACCGGCAACGGATTGAAGGACCCGGATACCGCACTCGCCGGTATGCCTGTCGTGCAACCCATTCCGGTCGATCCTGTCGCTGTCGCGTCGGCCCTCGAGCTGGCGTAGTGGTGGCGCCCACGCCCATCACGCCGCAGGATCAGACCGCAGACATGACACAGACCCTGCCCACCGGGCTCACCGTGACTGCCCGTGTGCCGGCGTCGAGCGCCAATCTCGGGCCCGGATTCGACACCCTCGGCATCGCGCTCGGGCTCTACGACGAGATCACGGTCACCACCACGGGTTCGGGTTTGAAGATTCGTGTCGAGGGTGAGGGCGCCGAGGACGTGCCGTGGGGCCCCTCCCATCTGGTGGTGCGCGCGATCGAACGTGGTCTGGAGTCGGCCGGCGTGTGGGCGGAGGGCCTCGACGTCGTGTGCCGCAATGCAATACCGCACTCGCGGGGCCTGGGGTCGTCCGCGTCTGCTGTGGTCGGCGGGTTGGCCGCGGCCAACGGTCTCGCGATGAAGCTCGATCCCGCACTCGGCCTCTCGCCCGACCAACTGGTCCAGTTGTCGTCCGAGTTCGAAGGTCACCCCGACAACGCTTCGGCGAGCGTGCTGGGCGGCGCCGTGGTGTCGTGGAGTTGTGAAGACCAGGAATCCGCGGGCACCTCCACGTCCGGGAACCGCTACTACGCGGTGCCACTGAAGGTGCATCCCGCGATCCGGGTGATCGCCCTGATCCCGGGTGAGCGTTCGTCGACCGCTCACACGCGGGGATTGTTGCCCGAGGTCGTGGCGCACCGTGACGCCGCGTTCAACGTCAGTCGCGGCGCTCTCGCTGTGGTGGCGCTCACAGAACGGCCGGACCTTCTGATGCCGGCCACCGAGGATCGCCTCCACCAGGTTCAGCGGGCTCCCGCGCTCCCGCTGACCACCCGGTGGATCTCCTTGCTGCGGAAAGCCGGCATTGCCGCGGCGGTCTCCGGTGCGGGACCGACAGTCCTCGCGTTGAGTACAGAGCCGCTACCGGACGATCTCCGGGTACAGGCGGAGGCCGAGGGACTGCAGGTGCTCGAACTCGACGTCGCCGAAGGCGTCCGGATCAGCTGACACGCCGGAAACGGGTCTTCTTGCCCCTACGGTCGTTCACAGCTATCCTGGGCAATGTCCGTACATCGTGCGCATCAGACGCCGGTGCTTCACCAGGGCGATTACTCCAGGTCAATCGGGGTTGACAGCTCCTGGCACGATCCTCCGCACTTTCTGTTGTGTAGGGATTGCGAGTGCGCCTGTTCAAGGTGATGTGATGGCGGGCAAGCCGGCAGTTCAGCTAAGCAACGACGTACGGCACATCCGAATCCGGTACTGAACCGGATTACGGGACGAACCCTCGACTCTGCGCAGCGCGAGTGAGGGAAGGAAAGGACCTCCGTGACCGATACGGACCTCATCGCCGCTCCTGCGGACGCCTCCTCGGTGGATACCGTTGGCGCGCAGGCAGGCGACTCTTCACAGGCGTCATCGACCGCACCGGAAAACGGTGCAGTGACGGCCTCCACAAAGCGCGCCGAGGCGCGCCGAGGTGCCGGGCTGTCCGGGATGGTGCTGACCGAGCTCCGTGCCCTTGCGGGCGAGCTCGGTATCAAAGGCATTTCAGGGATGCGTAAGGGCGACCTGATCGCCGCGATCAAGGATCGGCAGGGCGCCTCGTCGGCGCCGGCCGCTGCGACGACCGAGGCCGCGCCCCGCACCCGGACGTCCCGCACCAAGCGTGAGCAGCCCGCTCAGACTGCCCTCGACGTGTCTCCGCAGCAGGAGACCGCCGAGAAGGCGGCCGAAAGCAAGGCGCCCGAACCTGCAGTTGCCGACGGCAGCGCGGCCGACACCGATGTCCCCGAGGGGGGCCGACGCGGGCGTCAGCGCCGTGGCTCCTCCCGCCGGGCAGGTGCCCCTGAGCAGGGCGACCAGGCCGACAGCGGCCAGGACGCACCCTCGCAGAATGCTGCCGCCCAGAATGGCGTCGACACCCAGCAGGCCGAGCGCAAGCAGGTCGACGACCGTCAGGACAATGCGGAAAAGTCCGGAAGGCAGGACGGCTCCGGCGAGCAGTCCGGCGACCGCACGCGGCGTGAGCGTGGGGACAACCGCGGCAGCGACCGTGGTGACCGCACCGAGCGGAACGACCGCGGCGACACCCGCGAGCGGGACCGCGGTGACACGCGCGAACGTGACCGCGACCGGGGTGATCGCAACCAGGGCAGCAACAACGGCCCGCGTACGAGCGACAACCGTGACAACCGGGGCGGCGACGACGAGGAAGGCGGCCGCGGACGACGTGGACGGCGCTTCCGCGAGCGTCGTCGTGGGCGCGACCGCGGCGAAGGCGGCGGCGGTGACGTACGTGAGACGGAAATCCGGGAAGACGATGTCCTGCAGCCGGTAGCCGGCATCCTCGACGTCCTCGACAACTACGCCTTCGTGCGGACGTCCGGGTACCTTGCGGGCCCCAACGACGTCTACGTGTCGATGAACCTCATCCGCAAGAACGGACTTCGCCGCGGCGACGCGATCACCGGTGCGGTCCGGGTTGCACGCGAGGGTGACCAGGGCAATCAGCGCCAGAAGTTCAACCCGTTGGTGCGTATCGACACGGTCAACGGCGGCGACATCGAGGCGGCGAAGAAGCGCCCCGAGTTCGGGAAGCTCACCCCGCTGTACCCGAATCAGCGGTTGCGCCTCGAGACCACGCCGAACATCCTCACCACCCGCGTCATCGATCTCGTGATGCCGATCGGTAAGGGTCAGCGCGCGCTCATCGTGAGCCCGCCGAAGGCCGGTAAGACCAGCGTTCTGCAGGCCATCGCCAACGCGATCGCGACCAACAACCCCGAGTGCTACCTGATGGTCGTGCTGGTCGACGAGCGTCCCGAAGAGGTCACCGACATGCAGCGATCGGTGAAGGGTGAGGTCATTTCCTCGACTTTCGACCGCCCACCGGGAGACCACACCTCGGTCGCCGAGCTCGCCATCGAGCGTGCGAAGCGACTGGTGGAGGCCGGTAAGGACGTCGTCGTCCTTCTCGACTCGATCACTCGGCTCGGCCGCGCGTACAACAACTCGTCGCCGGCGTCGGGCCGCATCCTGTCCGGTGGTGTCGACTCGACCGCGCTGTACCCGCCGAAGCGTTTCCTCGGTGCAGCCCGCAACATCGAGAACGGCGGTTCCCTCACGATCATCGCGACGGCCATGGTCGAGACCGGTTCCACCGGCGACACCGTGATCTTCGAGGAGTTCAAGGGCACCGGTAACGCCGAGCTCAAGCTCGACCGCAAGATCGCGGAACGGCGAGTGTTCCCAGCTGTCGACGTCAATCCTTCGGGAACGCGTAAGGACGAGCTGCTGCTCAGTCCGGATGAGGCCGCGGTGCTGCACAAGCTCCGCCGGGTGCTGTCTGGTCTCGATTCGCACCAGGCCATCGATCTGCTGATCGATCGCCTCAAGAAGAGCAAGAGCAATCTCGAGTTCCTCATGCAGGTGTCGAAGACCGCTCCGGGAGCGATCGACGACTGAGTGCTCGACACGGCAAAGCCCGGCGACCTGTCGCCGGGCTTTACCGTTTCTCCAGTACCGAGCAGGTGGAATTAAATGCGGGGGAGCGGCGTTGATCTCTCCGCAAGCACACATGCCGATTGGGATCGCGCTCGCGCGATCTGGCATACTGAACGGCTGAGTCCGGTTCCGGTTCACGTCTTCGAATGGCGAAGGCGACCCGGCGACCATTGAAAGGGACACCATGAAGTCAGGCATTCACCCCAATTACGTGGCCACCACCGTGGTCTGTGGTTGCGGAAACACTTTCGAGACCCGAAGCACCAAGGAGACCGGACGGATCAACGTCGAGGTCTGCTCGCAGTGCCACCCGTTCTACACCGGTAAGCAGAAGATTCTCGACACCGGTGGACGCGTCGCCCGCTTCGAGGCTCGCTACGGCAAGCGCGCCGGCAAGGGCGCAGCAAAGGAATCTGCCGAGTCCTAGCTGGTCCGCCGACGCCCGTCCTGCGATAATTGCAGGCCGGGCGTCGGCTTTTTTGTGCCGTTTCCCTCGGCACCCCGTAGTGCGCTGCGCGCGCTGAGACGAGAGTGGAGCCCATCATGGCAGGGACGACCCAGCCGTCGGCGATCGACGACATCCTGGCCGAACATGCCGGCCTCGAGCAGCAGTTGTCCGACCCAGCGCTGCACAACGACGCCTCCGCGGCCCGCAAAGCCGGGAAGCGTTTCGCAGAGCTTGCGCCCATCATGTCGACGTACAGCAAGCTCAAGGCTGCGCAGGACGATCTCGCAGCCGCGCGTGAGCTCGCCGTCGACGATTCCAGCTTCGCGGCCGAGGTGCCCGCACTCGAGGCCGAAGTGCTCGAGCTCGACAAGGCACTGACGGATCTCCTCGCGCCGCGCGACCCGCACGATGGTGACGACGTGGTACTCGAAGTGAAGTCGGGCGAGGGCGGTGAGGAGTCGGCGTTGTTCGCGTCCGACCTCGCGCGTATGTACGTCCGGTACGCCGAGCGGCACGGGTGGCGCGTCGAGGTTCTCGATGCGACAGTGTCCGACCTCGGTGGATACAAGGACGCGACACTGTCGATCAAGTCGAAGGGCGAGGTTCGGGACGGGGTGTGGGCCCGTCTGAAGTTCGAGGGCGGCGTCCACCGCGTGCAGCGCGTGCCCGTCACCGAGTCGCAGGGCCGGGTACACACCTCGGCTGCCGGCGTCCTGGTCTATCCGGAACCGGAAGAGGTCGAGGAGGTGCAGATCGACGAGACCGATCTGCGCATCGATGTCTACCGCTCCTCCGGTAAGGGCGGTCAGGGTGTGAACACCACCGACTCGGCGGTGCGGATCACGCATCTGCCCACCGGAATCGTTGTGACGTGCCAGAACGAGCGCTCCCAGCTACAGAACAAGGCGCGGGCCATGCAGGTGTTGGCCGCTCGCCTCCAGGCAGCGGCCGAGGAAGCAGCAGACGCCGAGGCATCGGCCGGGCGGCAGAGCCAGGTGCGCACGGTCGACCGCTCCGAGCGCATCCGCACCTACAACTTCCCGGAGAACCGCATCACCGATCACCGAATCGGCTTCAAGTCGCACAATCTCGATGCCGTCCTGGACGGTGAATTGGACGCTCTTCTCGACGCGCTGGGCAAGGCGGATCGTGAGGCACGGCTCGCCGCGGAGTAACCCGGTACCGAGGACCGGAGTATCACCGTTCCCCGGGCGTGGCAGTCTGTACCCGTGAGCCGACTTCCCCTTCGCCTGGCCCTGATCGATGCAGCCGCGCAACTCGACGAGGCAGGGGTGCACAGCGCCCGCGCGGACGCCGAGATGCTGGCTGCCCATCTGCTGGGCGTGGAGAGGACCCGACTGGGTCTCGTGCCGCTGGTCGACGAGTCGGTGATCGACGCCTACAAGAAGATGGTCGAACAGCGCGCCAAGCGAATCCCGCTGCAGTACATCCTCGGAACCGCCGCCATGGGGGACATCGACATCGAGGTCGGTCCCGGCGTCTTCGTTCCGCGCCCGGAGACCGAACTTCTCCTCGGGTGGGCGCTCGCGTTCCTGGGAAGCTGCGATCAGCACCCACCCGTCGTCATGGATCTGTGTACCGGGTCGGGTGCGCTCGCGCTCGCCATTGCCCACGCCCGCCCCGACGCCGTCGTGCACGCCGTCGAACTCGAACCGCACGCGCTCGCCTGGGCGCGGCGCAATGCCGATGCCCGCGCCCAGGCGGGCGACACCCCGATCAAGCTGTACCAGGGCGACGTCACCGACCGGACGATCCTGACCGGCCTCGAAGGTGCAGTCGACCTCATCGTTGCCAACCCGCCGTACATTCCCGAGGGCGCGGAACTCGAGCCGGAAGTGGCGGATCACGACCCGCACAGCGCACTATTCGCCGGACCGGACGGGCTATCTGTGATCAAGCCGATGATCTCGAATGTCGCGCGGTGGTTGAGAATCGGGGGAGCAGTGGGAATCGAGCACGACGACACCAACGGTGCGGACGTCGCGGCGCTGTTCGCGGCGCGTCGGGTGTTCGGAGACGTCGCGGAACACCCCGACCTCGCGGGCAAGCCCCGCTTCGTGGTGGCTCGGCGCATCGCGACCGATGTCGAGGCGCAGCGTGCGGAGGCCGCCGGCGAGGATGAAAGAATGAGCCGGTGAGTACCGTTTACGACTGTGGCCGCCCCGATTCCCGCGCCGCCGGAATGAGTGCGGCCAAGAACGCCCTGAAGGCTGGACGACTCGTCGTCCTGCCCACGGACACCCTCTACGGGATCGGCGCCGACGCATTCGACGGCGATGCGGTCGCCGCGTTGCTGCGGGCGAAGGGCCGTGGCCGCGATATGCCTGTACCGGTTCTGGTCGGATCGTGGAACACCATCGACGGCCTCGTGTACAGCGTGCGACCGCACACCCGCGACCTCATTCGGGCCTTCTGGCCGGGTGGCCTGAGTCTTGTTGTGGAGCAAGCCCCTTCGCTGGCATGGGACCTCGGTGATACGCGCGGGACGGTGATGCTTCGCATGCCCCTGCATCCGGTCGCCCTCGAACTGTTACGTGAAGTCGGACCACTCGCGGTGTCGAGCGCCAACGTCTCCGGACAACCACCGGCCACAACCGTCCAGGAAGCTCGGGACCAGCTCGGCGGATCGGCCGGCGTGTACCTGGACGGCGGACGCGCCGAACAGGGCCGGGCCTCCACCATCGTCGACCTCACCGGCGCGAGCCCCCGCATTCTCCGGGAAGGCGCCGTACCCACCGGTGACGTCGCCGACGTCCTCGGGGTGACGGCGGAGAGTCTGCTCGAGGGGACCGCGACGGCATGACCGGGCTGCGCGGGGCAACGGTAGCGTCTGCCCAGTGATTGCTGCCGAATCCGCCGGCGTGGTGCTGGCTCAAGCAGGTGGGGGTGCGGGTGTCCCTCTGCGTGAACTTCTGCTCGTCCTCTTCACTGCCGCGGTGGTCACCTACCTCGCCACCGGCGCCGTCCGGTTGTTCGCCCTGCGGTTCGGGGCGGTGGCGGTGCCTCGGGACCGGGACGTGCACGTCACGCCCACGCCCCGGCTCGGGGGCGTCGGAATGTACCTGGGCATGCTGGTCGCGCTGTTGTTCGCGCAGCAACTACCCGCGCTCACCCGCGGATTCGAGTTCACCTCCGACATCCCCGCTGCCCTGGTGTCGGGGTTCGTCATCGTTCTCGTGGGGGTGGTCGACGACCGGTGGGGTCTCGACGCGCTGACCAAGTTCGTGGGCCAGGTGACGGCCGCCGGAATTCTCGTCGTGATGGGCGTGAGCTGGTTCATCATCTACGTTCCGTTCGGCGATGGCACCACGGTGATTCTCGACCAGCTGCAGGCGGGACTGGTCACGGTGGCGGTCGCCGTGGTGATGGTCAATGCCATGAACTTCGTCGACGGCCTCGACGGTCTCGCCGCAGGTCTCGGGCTGATTTCCTCGCTCGCGATCTGCGTGTTCTCGGTCGGATTGCTCCACGATCAGGGCGGTGACGTGAGCGCCTATCCGCCGGCGTTGATCGCCGCGGCACTGGCAGGCGCCTGTCTCGGTTTCCTGCCGCACAACTTCCAGCCTGCGCGCATCTTCATGGGCGACTCCGGATCGATGCTGATCGGCCTGATGCTCGCGGCCATCTCGACCAGCGCCTCCGGCCGCATTCCGCTGACCGCGTACGGCACCCGCGACCTTCTGGGTCTTCTGTCGCCACTGCTGCTCGTCGGCGCCGTCATGTTCATCCCGATCCTCGACCTGCTGCTTGCCGTGGTCCGGCGTACGCGCGCAGGCGTCAGTCCGTTCAGCCCCGACAAGATGCATCTTCACCACCGCCTCCTGCAGATCGGGCATTCACATCGGCGAGTGGTCCTGCTCATCTACTTATGGGTCGGCGTGCTGGCGTTCGGTGCGGTCGGATCGGCCTTGTTCGACCGCCGCGTAGTGGTGCTCCTGGTGGCCGGCGGACTCGTCTTTGCGCTGGTGGTCACGGCGGTACCCTCCATCCGGGGGCAACAGCACGACCGCCAGACGTGAGGTCACGGTTGCGGTGCGCCGAGGACGATCCACTACCCTTGGCGACCGTGACGTTCATCCCCGCGCCTGCTCCCGATCACACCGCCTCGTTGCGGGCCGCCGTTCGCTACGGCGTTCTCGGCCTGATCGTGCTGGCAGTGGTCGGTTCCATCGTTGCGACCCTGCTCGCAGGTATGCCCGGTCTCTACGGCGCGCTGTTGGGCGCGGCGGTCGGCGGAGGGTTCATCCTCTGCACGGCCCTCGGGGTGTTGTTCACGGCCAAGCTTCCCGCCATGACTGCGGGGGCGGTGCTGCTCGGTACCTGGCTGTTGAAGATGATCCTCGCGATCACGGTCCTGGCAATCCTGAAACCGCTCGACTTCTACGACAAAACGGCGTTGGTATTGGTCATCGTGTTGTCCTTGGTGATCGTGCTCGGTGCGGAAACCTATGGGGTACTTGGCGTGAAGGCCCCGTACGTGGAGCCACGCGCGGCGGGCGATGCCGAACCGGGGGAGAAGGACGCCCAGTAGTACTACGGGATGTAGTAAAATTGAATCGAGCCGGACCCCGTCTACACAACGTCGTAGATGACTTGATAAGGTCTGGGTCAAGCGAGAGCAATGAGACGGCGAGTAAGTTACTGGCTGGTATTGCATGCTTGCAGGCGGTCGCACTTTCAAGGCCGCCGAGTCGACGAGAGTCGCCGACACCGACAGACGCTGGACTCCCTGGAGTCCACAGCAGCTGACGAATACGCGAGTCGAGCTTGTCGACTTGTTTGATCGTCAATGTCCGATCGAACCGCAGTCAACGAAGGCTGCGGACCGACTACGGGAGAGAACGCTGAGCGTCATCAACGTGGCTGCTGGAGAATTCCATCCGCCTTCCCTGAACGACTTCTTCCCGCCCGCGGTCCTGTTCGAAGGGACTCCGTTCGAACTCGACCGCCTGATGCTGGTTCGCATCCTGCTGTCCGCCCTCATGATGATCTTCTTCGTCATCGCGATGCGCAGCCCGAAGATCATTCCCCGTGGTGTCCAGAACATCGGCGAGATCGCTCTCGACTTCGTCCGGATCAACATCGCAGAAGAGATTCTCGGCAAGGAACAAGGCAAGCGCTTCCTGCCCGTCATCACGACGATCTTCTTCCTGGTGCTCGCCAGCAACCTCGGCAGCATCATCCCGTTCATCAACATCTCGCCCAACGCGCGTATCGGCATGCCGTTGGTGCTCGCTGCCCTGGCGTACATCGTCTTCAACTACGTGGGCATCAAGAAGTACGGGTTCTTCAAGTACGTCAAGAGCAGCATCGTGGTTCCCGGCGTCCCGCTTCCCCTGCACTTCCTGCTCGTGCCGATCGAGTTCATCTCCACCTTCGTCCTGCGGCCGTTCACGCTCATGGTGCGTCTCATGGCCAACATGCTGGCCGGCCACATCCTGCTGGTGCTGTTCTTCAGTGCCACCCAGTTCTTCTTCTTCACCTCAGGTGGCTTCCAGGCCGTGTTCGGTGTTGCATCGCTCGCCGCCGGCATTGCATTCACCTTCTTCGAACTGCTGGTGATCTTCCTGCAGGCCTACGTCTTCGCGCTGCTCACGTCGGTGTACATCGACCTGGCTCTGCACGCGGATTCGCACTAGCACCAACATCTCCACGACCAGCTACACCAAGAACTGAGCCTCCCGCCGAATCCGGCGGAGGTCAACAGAAAGGGAACGGAACACCATGAGCCTCGCCTACCTCGCTCAGGAAGCTGTCCAGGAAACCAACTCGACGGGATTCGGAGCCATCGGCTACGGTCTCGCCGCGATCGGCCCCGGCATCGGCGTGGGCATCGTTGTCGGTAAGGCGATCGAGGGTATGGTTCGCCAGCCCGAGATGGCCGGACAGGTTCGTACCACCATGTTCCTCGGTATCGCCTTCACCGAAGCCCTCGCGCTGATCGGCCTCGTCGCCGGCTTCATTTTCTAAGACCGTCATGGCAACCAACATCGCATTGCTCGCGGCAGAGGAAGAGACACACAACCCTCTCCTGCCCGCGACGTATGACATCGTTTGGTCGCTCGTCTGCCTGCTCGTCGTCGGCTTCGTCTTCTGGAAGTACGTCCTTCCGATGTTCCAGAAGGTCCTTGCCGAGCGAACCGAACAGATCGACGGCGGCATCAAGAGGGCCGAAGAAGCCCAGGCCGAGGCGAAGGCGGCGCTCGAGCAGTACCGTGCCCAGCTCGCCGAAGCTCGCACCGAAGCTGCGCAGATCCGTGAGGACGCGCGCACCCAGGGGCAGCAGATCCTCGCCGAGATGAAGGCACAGGCTCAGGAAGAGAGCGACCGCATCGTGGCCTCCGGTCACAGCCAGTTGGTTGCTCAGCGGCAGCAGATCGTCACCGAACTGCGTGGCGAACTCGGACGCACCGCGGTCGACCTCGCTGAGAAGGTCATCGGGGAGTCGCTCTCCGACGACGTCAAGCGGGCCGGCACGGTCGACCGATTCCTGAACGAGCTCGACGCCATCGGCGCAAATTCCGCAGCAGGGAAGTGAGCACCATGTACGCAGCGAGCCGTGAGGCCTTGACGCAGACACGTGCTGCGTTGTCTTCGGCCTTGGGATCCGTCTCTGCCGGAGCAGCCACCGCGGCCGCGGCCCAGACCGGGGCAGAGCTGTTCACGGTCGTCGAGACCCTGGACGTTCAGCGCACTCTTCGCAGTGCGCTGTCGGACAACTCGGCGGCCGGGAGCGCTCGCGAAGGCCTGGCCGAGCAGGTGTTCGGTGGCAAGGTCTCCGCGGAGACCCTCGCCACCGTGAAGGCGGCGGTGGGCCAGAACTGGTCCACCACCTCCGACCTGCTCAACTCGCTGGTGCTTCTCGGTCGGGAGTCGCTGCTGAAGGCAGCGGCCGACCAGGGACAGCTCGACGGGGTCGAGGACGAATTGTTCCGTCTCGGTCGAATCGTCGCAGGTGACCCGACACTCGAACAGGCGCTTTCCGATCGATCCGTCTCGGCGAAAGCCAAGCGTGACCTGCTCTCCAAGCTGCTGTACGGCAAGGTGACTGCAGTCACGGAGGCGCTGGCCGTTCAGGCAGTGGGCAGGTTGAAGTCGACCGCCCCCGCGGATGCGTTCGACGCATTGGCGAATCTGGCGGCAGCTCGGCGAGAAGCCGTCGTCGCGAAGGTTCGGAGCGCTTCTACACTGAGCAGTGAGCAAACCGATCGGCTGGCCGCCGCCCTCACCCGTACCTACGGGAAGCCGGTGACGGTTCACGTGGAGGTCGATCCCGAGCTCCTCAGCGGCTTGGTCGTCCGGGTGGGCGACGAGGTTATCGACGGCAGCGCAGCGGGGCGTCTCGCAGCGTTGCGGAAGTCCCTCAAGTAGTCCGCTTCCGAATCAATACCCAGATACTTCCGAAAACCAGACACCGAGAGCAGGAACAATCATGGCGGAGCTGACGATCTCCTCCGACGAGATCCGTAGCGCGATCGAGAACTACACCGCGAGCTACTCCCCGGAGGCCTCCCGCGAGGAGGTCGGCGTTGTGACCGACACCAGCGACGGCATCGCGCACGTCAGTGGCCTGCCTTCGGCGATGGCCAACGAACTGCTGGAGTTTCCCGGCGGAATCCTGGGCGTTGCCCTCAACCTCGACGCCACCGAAATCGGTGCCGTCATCCTGGGTGACTACGCGGACCTCCAGGAGGGCCAGGAAGTCAAGCGGACCGGCGACGTTCTGTCGGTTCCCGTCGGCGACGGCTTCCTCGGACGCGTCGTGGACCCCCTCGGCCAGCCGATCGACGGCCTGGGCGATATCGAGAGCAACGAGACCCGCGCCCTCGAACTGCAGGCAGCATCCGTACTCGAGCGCCAGCCCGTCGAGGAGCCGCTGCAGACCGGCATCAAGGCCATCGACGCCATGACGCCGATCGGCCGCGGACAGCGTCAGCTCATCATCGGCGACCGCAAGACGGGCAAGACCGCCGTCTGCATCGACGCGATCCTGAACCAGAAGGCCAACTGGGAGTCCGGCGACGAGAAGCAGCAGGTTCGCTGCATCTACGTCGCGATCGGCCAGAAGGGCTCGACCATCGCGGGCGTCAAGGCTGCCCTCGAGGAGCAGGGCGCGATGGAGTACACCACCATCGTCGCCGCCCCCGCATCCGATTCCGCCGGCTTCAAGTGGCTCGCTCCGTACACCGGTTCCGCCATCGGCCAGCACTGGATGTACCAGGGCAAGCACGTTCTGGTCGTATTCGACGACCTGACCAAGCAGGCCGAGGCCTACCGCGCCATCTCGCTGCTGCTGCGTCGCCCGCCGGGACGTGAGGCTTACCCCGGTGACGTCTTCTACCTCCACTCCCGTCTGCTGGAGCGTTCGGCGAAGCTGTCCGACGCGCTCGGCGGCGGATCGCTGACGGCGCTGCCGATCATCGAAACCAAGGCGAACGACGTCTCGGCGTACATCCCGACCAACGTCATCTCCATCACCGACGGTCAGGTGTTCCTCGAGTCGGACCTCTTCAACAAGGGTGTTCGTCCCGCCATCAACGTCGGTATCTCGGTGTCCCGTGTCGGTGGTGCCGCGCAGACCAAGGGCATGAAGAAGGTGTCCGGCTCGCTTCGCCTGGAGCTGGCACAGTTCCGTGAGCTCGAAGCATTCTCCGCGTTCGCGTCGGACCTCGATGCCGCGTCGAAGGCGCAGCTCGAGCGTGGTGCTCGCCTGGTCGAGCTGCTCAAGCAGGATCAGTACAGCCCCATTCCCGTCGAGGACCAGATCGTCTCGATCTACCTCGCCGGTGAAGGCGTCTTCGACAGCGTTCCCGTCGGTGACGTGCGCCGGTTCGAGACCGAGCTGCTGGAAGACCTGCACCGCAGTGCCTCCGACGTGTACTCGAGCATCAAGGGTGGCAAGGCGCTCGACGCCGACAACGCCGCCGCACTGATCAAGGCCACCGACAAGTTCAAGGAAGGCTTCCTCGCATCCGACGGAAGCCGGGTCGTGAACGAGGCCGAGGCCGAGGCGCTCGACGCCAACGAGGTCGGGCACGAGCAGATCAACGTCAAGCGCACCACCGTCAGCAAGTGAGCGCCCAGTCCATGACACTGCGTCGCACCACCCCGGGGACGCCGCGAAACATGAAGGGAGAGTGATCGATCGATGGCAAGCATTCTCGAACTGCGGTCTCGTATCAAGTCGGTCAACTCGACCAAGAAGATCACCAAGGCCCAGGAGCTGATCGCGACCTCGCGCATCACCAAGGCTCAGGCCCGGGTCGCTGCGTCGAAGCCGTATGCCGAGGAGATCACCAAGGTCCTGACGGAGCTGGCAAGTGCGTCGGCGTCGTTGGATCACCCGTTGCTCAACGAGCGCGCCAACGCCAAGCGTGCTGCCGTCCTGGTTGTCACCAGCGACCGCGGCATGTGCGGTGGGTACAACTCCAACGTCCTCAAAGAGGCCGAGGAACTGTTCCAACTGCTGCGCAGCGAGGGCAAGGACCCGGTCATCTTCGTGCTCGGTGCCAAGGGCCTCGGCTACTACACGTTCCGTGGTCGCGACCTGGGGGCTGCGTGGACCGGGTTCTCTCAGGACCCCGGTTACTCCGATGCTGCCAAGGCGAGCCGCCACCTGGTGGAGCTCTTCATGGCCGGATCCGGCTCCGAGATTCCCGCCTACAACGGCGAGGGCACCATCGAAGGTGTCGACGAACTGCACATCGTCTACACCCGCTTCGTGTCGATGCTCACTCAGTCTCCCGAGGTGCGGCGGATGGCTCCGCTGGACGTCACGGTCTCCGAGGAGAACATCGAACTCGGTGAAGACATGCTGTCGAACGGTCACCGGAACGACGAACCGGTCGCCGGATACAACTTCGAGCCGGAACCCGACAGGTTGCTCGGTGCCCTGCTGCCGAAGTACATCAGCACCCGCATCTACTCCTCGCTGCTGGATGCTGCGGCGTCGGAGTCGGCTGCCCGTCGTACCGCCATGAAGGCGGCGACGGACAACGCAAACGAACTGGTGAACACTCTCAGCCGTCAGGCCAACCAGGCTCGCCAGGCCCAGATCACCCAGGAAATCAGCGAGATCGTCGGCGGCGCGAATGCGCTCGCCTCGAGCGCAGGAAGTGACTAAGCAATGACCGCAGCAGTAACCGAAACAAACGGGGCAGGTTCGGATTCGTCCGTGGCCGGCCGCGTCGTGCGGGTCATCGGTCCCGTCGTGGACGTTGAATTCCCGCGTGGCTCCATTCCTGAACTGTTCAACGCCTTGCATGCCGAGATCACGCTTCCCTCGGTCGCCAAGACGCTGACCCTCGAGGTCGCGCAGCACCTCGGTGACAACCTGGTGCGCACCGTCTCCATGCAGCCGACCGACGGCCTCGTCCGCGGCACCTCGGTGGCCGACACGGGCAAGCCGATCTCGGTTCCCGTCGGCGACGTCGTCAAGGGCCACGTCTTCAACGCACTGGGCGACTGCCTCGACGCTCCCGGCACGGGACGCGACGGCGAGCAGTGGGGCATCCACCGCAAGCCGCCAGCCTTCGACCAGCTCGAGGGCAAGACGGAGATTCTCGAGACCGGTATCAAGGTCATCGACCTCCTCACCCCGTACGTCAAGGGTGGAAAGATCGGTCTGTTCGGTGGTGCCGGTGTCGGCAAGACCGTTCTGATCCAGGAAATGATCACCCGTATCGCCCGCGAGTTCTCCGGAACCTCGGTGTTCGCAGGCGTCGGTGAGCGCACCCGTGAGGGCACCGACCTTCACCTCGAGATGGAAGAGATGGGCGTCCTTCAGGACACCGCCCTCGTCTTCGGCCAGATGGACGAGCCGCCGGGAACGCGTATGCGCGTCGCCCTGTCCGCACTGACCATGGCGGAGTACTTCCGCGATGTCCAGGGCCAGGACGTTCTGCTGTTCATCGACAACATCTTCCGTTTCACCCAGGCCGGTTCCGAGGTGTCGACCCTGCTCGGTCGTATGCCTTCGGCCGTGGGTTACCAGCCGACCCTGGCTGACGAGATGGGTGAGCTGCAGGAACGAATCACCTCGACGCGTGGTCGCTCCATCACCTCGCTTCAGGCGATCTACGTGCCCGCCGACGACTACACCGACCCGGCGCCGGCCACGACGTTCGCGCACCTCGATGCGACCACCGAGCTGTCGCGACCGATCTCGCAGATGGGTATCTATCCCGCTGTGGACCCGCTGAGCTCCACCTCCCGGATCCTCGAGCCCGGCATTGTCGGTGCCGAGCACTTCCGGGTGGCCAACGAGGTCAAGCGAATCCTGCAGAAGTACAAGGAACTGCAGGACATCATCGCCATCCTCGGTATGGACGAACTGCAGGAAGAGGACAAGGTCCTCGTCGGCCGTGCCCGCCGTCTGCAGAAGTTCCTCGGCCAGAACTTCATCGTCGCCGAGAAGTTCACCGGTGAGCCCGGCTCCGTGGTGCCGCTCCGCGACACCATCGAGGCGTTCGACCGCGTCTGCAAGGGCGAGTTCGATCACCTGCCCGAGCAGGCGTTCAACAGCTGCGGTGGACTCGACGACGTCGAGGCTGCAGCCAAGAAGATCGCCGGGAAGTAGTCGACGATGGCTGAAATGACCGTGGAACTCGTCGCTGTCGAGCGACGGTTGTGGTCTGGTTCGGCGACTCTCGTCAGCGCACAGACGACCGAGGGTGAGATCGGTGTCATGCCTGGTCACGAGCCTGTCCTCGGACAGCTCGTGGAGGGTGGCGTCGTCGCGATCACGACAGCCGACGGCGAGCGGATCGTGGCAGCTGTGCACGGCGGCTTCCTTTCCGTGACGGCGAAGTCTGTCACGATCCTCGCCGAGTCCGCCGAACTCGCGGAGGACATCGACGTGGAGGCCGCCCGGGCGGTGCTCCAGGAGAGCGGAGACGATCTCGAGGCGATTGCTGTCGCCAAGGGTCGAGTTCGCGCCGTAGAGCGCGCATAGGTTACACGAGACAGACCGCGACGGAGCCGACGAACAGTGACAATCGGAATGACTGTGTTGATCATTCTGGTTGTGCTGCTCGCCGCCTTCGTCGCGGTCTTTCTCTATCGTCTGGCTGTTCTTCGTCGCGGTGGAACCGCGGCTATTCTCCGCGTGGCGCCTTCCGCGGGGGACACCGGATGGCGTCACGGCGTCATTCGTTACGGCGAGGGCTCCCTCGTCTTCTTCAAGTTGTCGAGTTTGCGTCCCGGCCCTGATTCGCGCATCGAGCGGCAGGGGATCGAAGTCGAAGGCCGTCGTAAACCAGAGGGCTCCGAGTTCGACATCATGTCCGACGAAATCGTCATCCTGTCCGTGAAGGACCGAGGCGCCGCGTACGAGATCGCCTTGGACGGTGGAGCTTTGACCGCGTTCCTGTCGTGGGTCGAATCTCGTCCGTCGGGCCGATCGGTACGCGGACGCCGATTCTGATCAGGCTTTCCCCGCTCCCGGTTTCCAGAGCACGTCTCCTTCGGGATTCGCGACCCGTCCCACGATGAAGAGCAGATCCGAGAGTCGGTTGAGGTACTTCGCCGGCAGCGCGTGAGTGTTCTCGGGATGTGCGTCGACAGCGGCCCACGCCGATCGCTCCGCACGCCGTGTCACGGTTCGCGCAACGTGGAGCAGCGCTCCCAGTGGGGTTCCGCCGGGCAGTATGAACGAATTCAGGGGTTCGAGGCGCTCGTTCAGCTCGTCGCACCAGCGTTCGAGCCGGTCGATGTAGTCGGCGGTGATACGCAGCGGTGGATACTTGGGTTCCTCGACCACCGGGGTGGACAGATCGGCACCGGCATCGAACAGGTCATTCTGTACCTGCCGCAGAATCGACAGGATCTCCTCGGGGGGATTCCCCAGCGCCACAGCGACGCCGATTGCGGCGTTCGCTTCATCACAGTCCGCATACGCGACGAGGCGGGAATCGTTCTTCGGTACGCGGGAGAAATCGCTGAGTCCGGTGGTCCCGTCGTCGCCGGTCCGGGTGTAGATCTTGGTGAGGTGTACGGCCATAGCGTTACGGTACCGGCCTCCGAGGTCGGTGCCGCTGGCTCTAGGCTGTGCTTCGTGAGCGAACGCTTCCTTGTTACCGGCGGTAACCGTCTCGTAGGTGAAGTGTCTGTCGGGGGCGCCAAGAACAGTGTTCTGAAGCTGATGGCGGCGGCGCTGTTGGCTGAGGGCACCACCGTCGTGACCAATTGCCCCGACATCCTGGACGTTCCTCTGATGGCCGACGTCCTGCGCGGCCTCGGGTGCGACGTGGTTCTCGAAGATTCGTTGGTTCGGATCACGACGCCGGCGGAGCCGAAATATCACGCGGACTTTGCCGCAGTTCGCCAGTTCCGAGCATCGGTGTGTGTGCTGGGCCCCTTGGTGGCGAGGTGCAAACGCGCGGTGGTCGCTCTGCCCGGCGGCGACGCCATCGGATCCAGGCCACTCGATATGCACCAATCCGGACTTCGGTTGCTGGGCGCGCAGAGCACGATCGAACACGGATGTGTCGTTGCCCAGGCAGACGATCTGCACGGAGCCAACATTCGGCTTGCGTTCCCGTCTGTGGGGGCGACGGAGAACATCCTCATGGCCGCTGTTCTCGCCAAAGGCGAGACGGTGATCGATAATGCCGCGCGTGAGCCGGAGATTGTCGACTTGTGCAACATGCTGATCCGCATGGGAGCCAAAATCTTGGGAGCGGGCACGTCGACGCTCACCATTCAGGGCGTCAACCAGCTCGAACCGACCACACACCGCGTCATCGGTGACCGCATCGTGGCCGCGACGTGGGGGATCGCCGCGTCGATGACGAGGGGGGACGTCCGGGTCCGTGGCGTCAACCCGAAACATCTCGGCTTGGTTCTGGACAAGTTGCGGGTCGCGGGGGCAGAGGTCACCGCGGAGGCGGACGGATTTCGGGTGGAGCAGAAAGCTCGTCCCACCGCTGTCAACTTCGCGACGCTGCCGTATCCGGGCTTCCCCACAGACCTGCAGCCCATGGCGATCGGTCTTGCAGCGGTGGCTGAAGGGACCTCGATGATCACGGAGAACGTGTTCGAGGCCAGGTTCCGCTTCGTCGAGGAAATGATCCGGCTGGGGGCCGACGCGCGGACGGACGGACACCATGCGGTGATCCGCGGTATACCGCTGCTGTCGAGCGCTCCCGTGTGGTCCTCCGACATCAGGGCCGGCGCCGGATTGGTGCTTGCCGGCCTTGTGGCAGACGGAGTGACAGAGGTGCACGACGTGTTCCACATCGACCGCGGCTACCCATATTTCGTCGAGAACCTGCAAGGCCTCGGAGGCCAGATCGAGCGTGTCGACGCCGGATCCTGACGGGTTCGCAGCCGATTCACCCCAGTGGTCGCGGGGTGAGTCGGGCGTCACAGTCCTCGAGGCGGCGACCGAAGGACCGAAGTTGCTGGAAGCCAACCGATTGACCAGCGCAAACGGGGCTGAGCGCCTCGGCGACCTGGGGATTTGGCAAGTTGTTTCCCGTCGCGTAACTTATTCGAAGTCAGAGCGACACGGACACCGACTCCGCCTGCAAGGGCTGGGACACGAGGTTGGACGAAGACGCCTGGTAATCCGAAGTCACAGCGTGTTGTATGGTTGTGCTTCAACCCATGATCTTCTTGTTCAGCACCCTGGTTTGCTCCGGTGTGGCTGGTAAGATAGCCTGGGAAAGTTGCCCCGGAGCGGCTAGCGAGTGTGCTGGTGGTGATGGTGTGTGCGTGTTCTTTGAGAACTCAACAGTGTGTCGATGAATGTCAGTGCCAAAT
>NZ_JBIRXS010000013.1:0-174463 GCF_044389235.1 Rhodococcus sp. NPDC019647
TTACTCATGGCACCACAATCCTTTGCTGACTCAGAAACAGTTCCTATAGATGATCTACAGCAACTGGGTCTTGTGTCAACCATCACTTTCCGCGACCCCCACCCCGGCCCACGGAAACACCTGCTCAACGCCCGGACGGCCGAGACATCTCGTCAGTTGGAAACTCGAGGGGCTGCATGCGCTGCAGTCTCATGTGCGAGAGCCCTTCAGAGGCAGCCCGTCAAGACGCACACCATTGCAGACGGTCAGGCGTTCTGCGGTGCGACAGACGAACGAAGAATGCCCGGCGGCGTCGGCTTCAGGACGCGCCCCAGCTGATCGAGTGGCACTGGTGCGTCGACCAACTTCGCCCACGGGTAGCTCTCGCGGGTGGCGTCGAGAAATGGCACCGCTTGAGCGAGGTGCCGCGGCTCGTAGTTGTGGACGCCTGTGATCGTCAGCCATTGCCGCACTACGGTTTCGGGGTCGATCGCTATCGGTGGCCCGGGCGCAACCGAACCGGTGAGGACGAGTCGACCACCGGTGTCGAGCCGGCTCAGCGCGGCCTGCACCGCGGAGGAGGCGCCGGAGAAGTCGATGGCAACGTCGACGTGATCGCCGTCGTCGTCGACCGCTCCGAAAGCCCGAGCCTGATCTTGGCGTCCGGTGTCGCGATCGATCACCCGGACCGACGCGCCACGTTCGCGGGCAGCCGCGGCCGCGGTGACACCGAGCATGCCGGCGCCGACGATCAACACCCGCCTGTCCTCCAGGGAACCTGCCGCTTCCAAGGTGGCCATCACGGTCGCCGTCGCGCACGCAGCCGGGGCGGCTACCGCGTCCGGCATCGAATCCGGGACGTGAGCGATCGCGGTGCCGAACGGTAGAACGATGTGCTCGGCGTACGACCCGCTCAGCACCCACCGACCCTCCGCACGCTCGTGTCCCACCTTGCGAACGTCGGTGCATTTGGCGGTGAACCCGATCGCGCAACGGGCGCATCGACCGCACGGGACGGTCACCGACCACACGATGCGGTCCCCGACGGATGCCGGGGCGGCACCACCCCCCACGGCGACCACCCGCCCGACTGCTTCGTGCCCGAGTATCGACGGGCAGGGTGCAGAGCGACGACCGGAGACGGTGTGCAGGTCACTGCCGCACACCGTCGCCAGAGTGATCTGCACCAGCAACTCTCCTGGCTCCAGGTTCGGGATTGCCACGTCACGGACGTCGATACCGTCACGGGTCCACACCGCGGCACGCGTCACACCAGCAGTGATCTGATCCATCCGGAGACCCTTTCGACGATGTATACGACTACGAAGATGACCAGCACGATCGCCCCGGCGACCTCGAAGTTCAAAGTCCGGATGGACTCGAAGAGCAGGAAGCCGACACCGCCTGCACCGACGACGCCCAGAATGGTGGAGGTGCGGATGTTCACATCGAGCAGATAGAGGCTCGACCCCACGATCGACGGTATCGCCTGAGGCACCACTGCACTGAACAGCCTCTTCCACCATCCGCCACCGACGGAAGTCACGGCGTCGAGTGGTCCTGGGTCGATTTCTTCGACAGCGTCGGCAACGAGTTTGGCGAGGAATCCGATCGACCCGATCGCCAACGCGCAGGTGCCTGCGACGGGTCCGAGTCCAAGGGCCGCAACGAACACCACAGCGAGGATGAGCTCGGGCACCGCGCGCACGACCAGAATCCACCATCGTGCAACCCAATACACGGCCGGGTGCGGGGTGACGTTGCGTGCGGCCAGGATCCCGACCGGAATCGACAGCACGACGCCGATCGCGGTGGAGACGACACCGATGGCGACGGTCTGAATGGCGGCGTCGAGCAATTCGGTTCCGAGGGAGGAGAAGTCGGGTGGCGCCATGCGGCCGAACACCTCGATCGACGGACCGACCCACGTCACCAGAATTCGCGGGTCGATTTCGAGCACGACGAACGACGCGACAACAGAGAGGCCCAGCGCCATCGACGCACCGATGCGCATGGCTCGATCCCCGTGCGGCCCGGCTTCGGAAGGCACGAGCAACATACGCCGAAGAGCAATCGCCACCAGTTCCATCACCGCGATGATGGCCAGAATGATGAGCACGATCCCGAGCGCCCGCGGATAGATCAGGCCCCGCAATGCGTCCTGCAGCGCGAAACCGATACCTCCCGCGCCGACGAAACCGAGGACGACCGACATGCGCAGGTTGATATCGATGCGATAGATGAAGGCACCGATCCACGCGGGAACCACCTGCGGGAGGACGGCATTGATCATCTCCCGTAGAGGACCGACACCGGTGGCGCGGATGGCCTCGCGCGGCCCGGCATCGGTCTGCTCGATGGCGTCGGCGAACAACTTTCCGAGCATGCCGATCGAGTGCAGCGCCAATGCGAGGACCCCCGGCACGACCCCGATTCCGAGCGCACGCACGAACAACACGGCGAACAGCAGATCGGGCATCGCCCGGCAGAACGTAATCACGGCCCGAGCAACGTTGTACACCAACGGATGCGGGGCGGTGTTCCGCGCGGCGAGGAAGGCCAGCGGAACGGACGCGATCGCCGCGAGGACGGTACCGAGTACGGCCATGAGCAAGGTTTCGAACGCGAGCGAAACGATGCGGCCTGGGTCGTCGACCCGCGGCGGAAGCATGCGCGCAAGCAGACGCTGAACATCTTCGAGACCCTCGACGAGGGTGGTCGGCGCGAAATCGATGTAGCCGGCCGACAGGATCGTCAGGACGAGAGCAGCCACACTCAGCGCGGGCATCAACCACCGTCGACGGGAATCGGCGGCGACAAGAATCGTTTTCGGTGTGGGTGGGCCGAGGGTGGTGGTCATGCCGATGCCGCCGACACGGTGTTCACCTCGGGTGTGATGCGCTGATAGATCGGCATCACCTCCTCGCGCTGCAATCCCGCTGCGGGTCGGTCGAGAACGACTTCACCATCGCGCAAGCCGACAAGGCGGTGCGCCCAGCCGAGCGCGAGATCGACTTGATGCAGCGTGCACACGACAGTCAGTTGTTCTTCGGTGCACACCCGGTGCAACAGGTCCAGGACCACACGCGCGTTCTCGGGATCGAGCGAGGCCACGGGTTCGTCCGCGAGGACGATGCTCGGTCGCTGCATCAGCGTCCGAGCGATGGCGACGCGCTGCTGCTGCCCGCCGGACAGAGTGTCCGCTCGACGCTCGGCGAAATCCGCGAGCCCTACCCGGTCGAGGCACCGCATGGCCTCGGCGCGCATCGCCTTCGGATAGGTCAGCGCACCGTAGCGGGGAAGTGTCAGCCGCCCGAGACCACCCGTGAGTACGTTTTCGAGACAGCTGAGGCGGCCGACGAGATTGAAGTGCTGGAAGATGAAACCGACATTCTTGCGCAGGTCGCGGACCTGCCGACGCGGCGCGGTGTCGACGCGGGTGCCCAGGGCGGTGATGCTGCCGGCAGTGACAGGGTGCAGCCCATTGATGCACCGCAGCAGTGTCGACTTGCCCGAGCCCGACAGGCCCAGCAGTACCAGCATTTCGCTGCGGTGCACGTCGAGGTTGACGTTCCGCAATGCCGTCGTCGAACTGAATCTCTTGGTGACGTCGCGTGCGCTGACGACGACGGTGTCACTGTGATCGATATGCGTGAACATGCTCAGCCCTGGCACTTCTCGGAGCCGGTGACCTCGCATACGTGGCGGACGCCGTCGTAATCGCTGTCCTGCGCCGGTACGACGCCCCAGGCACGCTCGTCGGTGATGCGGCATTCCTCGGAACAGATGCCGTCGGCGATGAACGCGTCGGAGTTCATACCCTCGCTGAACACCTTCTCGAGCGTGTCAATCGCTTCGGTCCCGAGTGCGTTGTTCGCGGCGAACAACGATCCGGCGATCATCTCGGATTCCCACACCGTCTTCAGCTCACCCGGCGCGAGCTCTCCGTTGTCGATCATCGTCTTGTCGACCATCGTGTCGAAGGCGAAGCCGGCGTCGCAGTCTCCCGCCTTGACCGCGAGCGCGGACGCGTCGTGCCCACCGGCGTAGATCGGCGTCACACCGGCGGAGATGTCGGCCTCCGATCCGGACGCCACGACGCCTTCCTCGATGAGGCCGGCCGAGGGGTACAAGAACCCGGACGTCGAACTCGGGTCGACGAAGCACACTTTTTTGCCTGCATAGTCGGCGAGACCTTTGACCGTGGTGTTGTCCGAGCGAGTGATCCCATAGGACTGGTATCCGGGAGGTGTTCCTTCATCCTTGACGACGGCACCGAGCGGGGTCATCTGCGCGCCGTTGAGGCCGGCCACGACGTAGGCGAACGGACCGAAGAATGCAAGGTCGACGTTGCCCGCGATCAGACCTTCGACGACGCCCGCGTAGTCGGATGCCTGTACGAATTCGACGGTGGCTCCGGTCTCACGCTGCAGGCGTTCGATCACCGGGTCGTAGCTGGCTTTCAGGTCGGTCGAGTTCTCAGCGGGAATGGCAGCGAGGGTGAGGGTTTCGGGGAACCCTTGTTCGGTGGTGGCCTCAGCGCCGGAACTGGAGCAGCCGGAGGCGACCAGCGCGGCGACGGAGAGCAGCGCGGCGGTGATACCGGCGCGGCGGGGGGCGATGGCGTTCATGGTTCGTGGTCCGTTCGGTGAATGTGTGCGAATGACGGGGCGTGAAGCGTCAGCGCGGAGAACCTCAGGGCAGTACGAGAGCGGGCAGATCCGCGACACTGTCGAGAACGTGGGTTGCGCCTGCGCCGCGAAGCTCATCCTGCGAATGGGCGCCGGTGAGCACACCGACGAGTACAGAGGCGCCTGCGCGGAGGCCCGACAGAATGTCGCTCGAGGTGTCACCGACGACGATCACGTTCGCGATGTCGCTGACCTGGTTGCGTAGGGCGGCAGTGAGAACGAGGTCGGGGTGCGGGCGTCCGCGGACTCCCGCACCCGGCGCCAGGTAAGCATCTGCGATGCTCTGCCATCCCAGGGCGTCGAGGATGCGGTCTTGTGTGGCTGCGGAGAAACCCGTCGTCAACGCCACTGCGATGCCTGCCTCGCGGAGACAGGTAATGGCCTCGGCGGCACCGGCGATCGGCGTGACACCATCGTCGATGCGTGCGTCGTAGGCGGCTTCGAAGGCGGTGTTGGCGGCCTGGGCGCGGTCTTCGTCGCCGAACAGTGCGCGGAAGACCTCGATCTTGGACTGGCCCATCGTGTCCACTACGTACCGACGGGCGTCGTCTCGCTCGACACCCGTCTCGGCGAGACCGACAGCGGTCGCGGCGGTGTCGAATGCGGCGATGACGAGGCCGTCGTCTGCGACGGTGGTGCCGGCCATGTCGAGGACGACGAGTTCGGTCGCGGCAGTGGACGGAGTGGTCAGTGCGCTGCGCACGGCAGCGGCGGTCGAGTTCGGCATGGCACACACAGTGCCGTTTGGTATAGACCAAAGCGGTGTAGTCGAGTGAAGCTCCGGTGAACGCTCGATGAAGAATTGGTCTAGACCAAAAGTGATAAGGTGATCTCATGGTTGTCGACGCGGAACCTCGGATTCTCAAGCACCAGATCGTGCGCAAGAACCTCGACGCATTGCTCGAGAACCTCGCGCCCGGTGATCCGTTTCCGTCCGAACGCGAACTCGCCGTGCGGTACGACGTCGCTCGGGAGACACTTCGGCAGGCTATTCGCGAACTTCTCGTGGCGGGCCGGATCGAACGGCGCGGACGTGCGACGGTGGTTGCCGATCCAAAAGTAGTGCTTCCCTTGGCCATCGGTTCGTACACCGAAGCCGCACGCGAAAAAGGTCTGTCGGCCACACGTATTCTGGTCGGCTGGAGCGTCGAAGAGGCGGACGACGGGCTCGCCGAACTGCTGCACATCGACACCGGCTCCGCCGTCGTGCAGTTGGAACGCGTCTTCACCACGGGCGACACCCGAGTCGGATTGGAGACCACGCGTATACCGGCTCACCGTGTCCCGGGTCTGATCGAGGAATTCGATCATCGCGCCTCGCTCTATGCTGAACTACGGGCGCGCGGAATCATTTTCGGTCGCGTCGTCGACACCATCGAGACCGTGCTGCCCGATGCGCGAGAGGCTGCGCTGCTGACCGTCGATACCAGGACGCCGATGTTCCTGCTCAATCGTGTGTCCTACGACGACGGCGGCGTACCTATCGAGCAGCGGCGATCGCTCTATCGCGGTGACCGCATGACCTTCACCGCGGTAATGGATGCCTGAAACGACTGCAGTTTTCCGTGCCCCACTCGGCCCGAACCACCGAACCACGTGAGACGAAGAGAGACGAATTCGATATGACAACACCACCGACCTACGACGTCATTGTTGTGGGCGCCGGGATCGTCGGGCTCGCCCACGCGTACCACGCCCGGGAGCGGGGACTGACGGTGGCGGTGGTCGACCAGGCAGACGCTGTCGCGGGGGCCTCCGTCCAGAACTTCGGACATGCCTGCATCACAGCCCAGTCCGGTCCCGCATTTGCCTACGCGGAGGCCGGTCGCCGACACTGGCTCGATCTGTCGAGGAAGGCAGGATTCTGGGCGGCGGAGACGGGAACACACTGCGTTGCCCGCCACGAAGACGAGTTCGCGGTTCTGCGGCAATTCGCAGAGAAGCACGGTCCGGACCGCGCGCAAGAGCTCGACCGCCGCCAGATCCTCGACCGAATACCAATCTCCGGGGAAGACGTCATCGGAGGGATGTACCTGCCGATGGACTTTCAGGTGGATCCACGCCAGGCCGCTCCGTCGATCGCGAAGTGGCTGGAGCAGTCCGGCGTGCGTTTCCACTGGCGCACGGCGGCAACGTCTTTCGACGCCGGTACGGTCTACACCTCCCGCGGGCCGCTCCGGGCGAACACGATCTTCGTGACCGTGAACCACGACATCGACCGGCTTTTCCCCGATCATGCCGAGCGCGGTGGCTTGGTACGGTGCCGGTTGCACATGATTCGCGCCACCCTGCCACTCCGCTTCCCGCTTCCGACGCCGCTGTTCACGGGCTGGTCCCTGCTTCGGTATTCCGGGTTCGACAGCCTCCCGGCGACCGCGCTCGTGGCGGAAAGGCTGCGCACACAGTTTCCCGGCTATGTGGATCTGGACTTGCACCAGATGTACACCCCGCAACCCGACGGCTCGATTCTCATTGGTGATACTCACATTCGTGAGATCACCGCGTCGCCGTTCCAGAGCGAGGCCGGATTCGAGGTTCTGCTCGCCGAAGCCCGGAAGTTGTTCGGAGTGGACGTGATCGACGTCAGCGAGCGATGGCAGGGCGTATACAGTTCCGCGGCCGGTTCGGAGTTCCTTCTCGCGGAACCCATCAGTGGCGTCCACATCGTCACCGTCACCACAGGAATCGGCATGACCACCAGCATGGGTTTGGCCGAATCAAGTGTCACCCGCGTACTCGAACCAGTGTGAGGGCGCGAACTGCGGCTACTCTGCCCGGTGGGTCAGACCTCGACGGCGGTGCCGCAGATGCCACATTCCTCGAATTGCCGGCGATTCCAGCGTGCGACGGGAACGAAAAACAACGTGAACTGCTTGGATTCCCGCATCCGTGCCCACTGTGTGGTGTTGTGACAGCGCGGGCACGTTCGCGTCTGCCCCGAGCCGAGGTGTTGCCGCTTGGTGCCGAAACCGAATAGTAAGAACACCGCACCAGCATAGAGCGGACCTCAGTGACGGTCATCCGCTGGCAGATCAGAAGTTATCGCCCGGTCGACGGATTTTCACACCGAAGTCTGGCCTCAGAATTTCGATTCCCACGGGTTGACGCATCGGACGCCGAGCGGCTCGAAGTCCTTGGTGTTGCGCGTCGCAACGATCATCTCGGCGGCCTGCGCGACGGCGGCGATGAGAGCGTCGTCGAACGGCGCATGCTCGGGCACCCGGTAGGTGGCCAGCACGCGTGCGGCCGGCAGATCGAACGGGAGAACTCGGTCGGCGAAGGCGGGCAGGACCCGCTCGTCGAACCACCGGCGCAGGACCCTTCCTTGCGCCGGGTCGGAACGCTCCTTGGCCACCACGCCCCGCTCGATCTCGGCAATGGTCATGGCCGTCGCGAAAAGGTCGGCCACCGGCACCGATGCCGACCAGGCCTCGACCGACCTGTTGCATCCCCGGACACGCAGCGCGGACACGACATTCGTGTCCAAGACGTACTTCACAACTCTGCAGTTCGGGCGGTCAGACCGAGGCGTCCGGGCTCGAACTCGATCTCGGCACCCTCATCGGTACCCAGCAGGTCGACGAGCGTGACCGGCTCCCGTGCGAGGGCCTCGGCGAGGATCTCGCGTACCTCTGCTTCGACCGACCGGTGATGCTGCTCGGCGCGCGCCCGCAAGGCGGCCTTGGTTCCCGCGGGAAGGTTGCGAATCAGGATCTGTTCCACTGTGACCACCTCCGATATCACACCAACGATATCACCTGAGAGTGTCGGTGGACGGCGACCCGGACCCTGCATTCACCGACTCGTAATATCACCACCAGCGCTCCGAATCCGTTCCCCGCAGAGGAGGCGAGACGATGTTGTTCTCGGTGGGGCACGGCCGACTCGGCCGGGAAGATATGACGACGCTGCTGGAGACGGCAGGCGTGGAAGCGGTAGTCGACATTCGTCGATATCCCGGCAGTCGTCACAACCCCGACGTCAGCAGTGAGGCGCTCACGCAATGGTTACCGCACGCGGGAATCGACTACCGCCACGAACCGCGGCTGGGCGGGCGCCGGCACCTTCCGCCCGGCGAGGAGCGGGAGGACCCCTGGTGGCAGGTCGACCAGTTCGCTGCGTACGCGGCGTATACCCGCACGACCGAGTTCGCTGACGCCTTCGCCGAGTTGGTGGAGCAGGCGAGTCGGCAGCGAACGGCGATGATGTGCAGTGAGAGTGTGTGGTGGCGTTGCCACCGCCGCCTCGTCGCCGACGTCGCCGTCCTCGCCCACGAGGTCGAAGTCGAGCACCTCATGCACGACGGCCGGCTAACTTCTCATCTGCCTGCGGCGGGTGCTCGCGTCCGATCCGACGGACGGGTGGTCTGGGACTGTGCCCGAGCATCGTCGTGAACGACCGCGAACCGCTCGGCGTGGCCATGGGTCCGTAGGTCAGGTGCCGCAGAAGGTTTGGAAGGTATCGCTGAATGCACGCGGTGCGGGCGTGGTGTAGTCGGACCACTCGTCGCGGTGGTCGAACGGATGCGTAACAACCTCGAGCAGCTTCTCGAACGGAGCGAGATCACCGCCGGTCGCGGCGCGCAAAGCAGCATCGACCTGATGGTTGCGCGGGATGTACAGCGGGTTGACGCTGTCCATTGCAGCTGCGGTGTCAGCTGCCCCGAGCCCGTCTGCGGTCAGGACGCCGCGCCAGCGTTCCAACCATGACCCGATGTGCTCGCGCGGTACTTGCTCGCCGAGAGGCGTCGAGTTCCCGCGTAGCTCCTCCGCGAGAGCGCGGAAGGTGCCCGTCCAGTCGGCACCGTGTTCCTCCATCAGCGTCAACAGGTCGTCGATCAACGCACGATCGGTGAGCGTGCCGACTACACCGAGCTTTGCCGCCATACCCGCCGAGTAGTGGCGGTCGTACCGCTCGTCGAAGGTGTCGAGGACCGCCGTGACCGCGGTAATCGCGTCATCCACCGTCGAATCGACAAGCGTCAGCATGGTTTCCGCGAAGCGCGCCAGGTTCCACTTCAGGACGGCGGGCTGGTTGCCGAACGCATAGCGGCCGCCGTGGTCGATCGAACTGAACACTGCAGCCGGATCGAATGCGTCGAGGAAAGCGCACGGACCGTAGTCGATGGTCTCCCCTGAAATGGTCGTGTTGTCGGTGTTCATCACCCCGTGCACGAACCCGGTGAGCATCCACTGCGCCACCAGTGACGCCTGAGCCTCGACCACCGCCTCGAAGAACGCCAGGTAGCGATTGCCGTGACCCGCCTCCGGCAGTTCGGTCAACTCCGGGTAGTGGCGGGCGATCGCGTAGTCGGCGAGGGGCTGCAACACCTCACCCCGCCGCACCGCGAATTCGAAGGTGCCGACCCGCAGGTGACTGGCCGCAACCCGGGCTAGCACGGCACCGGGCTCGGCGCCGTCTCGAAGAACGTGCCGACCGGTCGCCACCACCGACAGCGCGCGCGTCGTCGGGACGCCGATGGCATACATCGCCTCGCTGACCAGGTATTCACGCAGCATCGGGCCCACAACAGCGAAACCGTCGCCGCCCCGCGAGAACGGTGTGCGCCCCGAACCCTTGAGATGTACATCCACGCGGCGGCCGTCACCGTTCTTCACTTCACCGAGCAGTAACGCCCGACCATCCCCCAGGAGGGGTACGTAGCCACCGAACTGATGGCCGGCATACGCCATCGCCACCGGCTTGGCCCCAGCCGGGGCCGTCGACCCGGACAGGACTGCGACCCCTTCCTCGCTTCGCAACGCCTCTATATCCAGCCGCAACGACGCAGCGAGCTGCTCGTTGAGCACGAGCAACTTCGGGTCGGGCGCCGGTGCGCCCTGCCATGGCACCGTCAGGGCGTCCAGCTCGTCGGCAAAGGAGCTCTCGAGGCCGGCCATCGCAGCGGTAGTGCCGACCGTGAAATCCGGGATTGCCATCATTCGAGAATAACCACCGCCCGACTCGGACACCGCTCTTGTCATCGCACCTCCTCATCCACGGCGGTACGGCCGGATCGCGGCGCTCATGTGATCGCGCCGAGTTCAGCCCCGTCGCGGGGCACCAGTTCGAACCAGGCGCTGGTGCCGCCGCGGATATGCGGCTCCGGGTAGCACAGGGCCAGCGACCGCTCCTCGAACGCGGTGAACCACTCGTCCCAGGACAGGCGCTCCAACCCGGTGACGGCCCCGAGGAAGTCGATCCGCAACTGTCCCGCACTGTCCCGCGCAGGAGCCCCGTGATGCGCCTGAACCCACCGGCGAATCTCGTCGTGATCGGTGGTGATGTGCGGTGCGATGGTCATCGCGCTCGTCCTCCTCGCGTCCTGCCTGCGTCTCGCCCCCTGCCTACAGGCGTTGCCGTCGGCGCGGTGAAACGAAACGACGAAGCCGGGAATGTTCCGGGGGCTCGCGCCGCGCCGACGGTGACCGCCGACCGCACCCACGGTGAGGTGGGCTTTTCGCGGCGCCGCCCTCGTCTTCTCGGGGACGGCAGAATCCGATCATAACGACCTTTCATCCCCACTGGCCAGGGCAAAAGGTCACCAGCGCGCACGCCCGGCCGAGGCCGCTGTTCCAGGTCCACTGCGGCGGATAGATCGATCAATCGGCGCAGTCGCGGCAGGTCATCCGTCCCTCGGCACGCTCGGCCAACCGGCTACGGTGATGGACGAGGAAGCAACTGGTGCAGGTGAACTCGTCACTTCGCTTCGGTACCACCTTGACCATGAGCTCTTCACTGGGCAGGTCGGCGCCCGGAGCTCGGCCATGCACGCACCGCAATTCTCGAGGTTTGATGACCAGCTCGGGTGGGTAGGGCGCAAGCATGGCGTCGAAGAGGCTCCCGGCCCGAAACCGCTCCATAGATGAGACTCCACCGGCACGTCCGACCGCTGGTCCCAGGCGAACTCCGGGAACGCCCTTCGAAGACCCACAGAAGAGAAGGCCCACAGAAGAATGGAGGAGCACAGATGAACCAGGAAGAGCTCGTTTCCGCAGTGCGCAGCACCGCAGGAATCGATACCGTCGAGCACGGCGAGGCCGCTATCCGGGCGACATTGCGGGTGCTCGGCCAGCGTCTGTCCGGTGGTGAGACCAAGGATCTCGCCGCACAATTGCCGCCGGCGTTCACCGATACCTTGCCCGCTACCGGGCCCGGCGAGCGGTTCGGAGTCGATGAGTTCTACGGGAAGGTCGCCGAGGACGAAGGCCTGGGGTGCAGTAAAGAACAGGCCCGTCAGCACGCGCGGGCGGTGCTGGCCGCACTGAAGGCGTCCGTGACGGGCGGTGAGTTCGACGACGTGGTGGCCCAGCTTCCCGACGAGTACGCGGATCTCCTCGGTACCGGACCCGTCCAGCACTGATGCCGCGGTAGTCACCCCACCAGAAGAACACCGACCAGCGCGATCGAGGCCACCCAGACGGTGGAGATGCCCGCCAGCACGAAGGGCCGCGCACCGACCTTCTTGATCGTGGCGATCTGGACGCCGGCGCCGAGGGCGAACATCGCGGCGGTGAGCAGGGCGGTCTGCACGATCTTGGCCTCGGCGAGCAGGCCGGCGGGCAGCAGGCCGGACGACCGCAGGCCGACGCAGGCGAGGAACGCGAGGACGAAGAGCGGGACGAGCGGGGGCCGCTTCACGTCGGCGTCGGTGCCGGCGAGTCTGCGCTGGCGCAGGCTGAGAACGGCCATGACCGGGGCGAGCATGAGGACTCGCGCGAGTTTGACCACCGCGGCGACGCCGAGGGCGGCACCGCCGATCGCGCCGCCCGCGGCGACGACCTGCGCAACCTCGTGGATGGAGCCCCCCGCCCACAGGCCGGCGTCGGTGTCGGAGAGTCCCAGCGCCCGCGACAGCAGCGGAATCGCGGGGATCATGAGCGTGCCGAAGATGACGACGAGCGCGACCGCGGTGATCACCTCTTCCTCGTCGGCGTCGACGACTCCGTCGACCGCTGCCACGGCGGCCGCACCGCAGATCGAGAATCCGCAGGCGATGAGCAGACGCTGGGTCCAGCTGAGGCCGAGCAGCTTGCCCACGAACATCGTTCCCACGATGCCGAGACAGACGATCGAGACGACCACGACGATGACGCCCCAACCGAGTCCGAGGATGTCGCTCAGCATCAACTGGAGTCCGAGGAGCGCGATACCCACCCGCAACAATTTCTTGGCGGAGAACTGCAGTCCCGGGCGCAGGCGTCCGGGCAGATGCACGACGTTCGACAGAACGGCGCCGAGAACGATGGCGATGAGCAGCGGGCTCACCGTCGGAAGGAACCGGCCGACACCCATCGCGATGGCGGTCGCGACGGCGCACAGCGCCAGACCCGGCAGGAGAGTGGCCGTAGCGTTGTGCAGTCGCGGCAGCGCGGCGGGGCTCGGGGCGCGCTGTTCCTCGGACTTCGATTCCCTCAGCTGACTACTCATACGTCTACGGTCGATCAGAATCGACATTTGCGGTAGCCGTCAGTTCGGCATGGGCACATATCAGATCGATATGTCTTGCGCGCAGGCCATATACTGAATGCATGTCCCGCAAATGGCCCGACTTCGCCGTGCTCGAGTTACTCGTCGGCGTCGACGACCATGGAAGTCTCGGCGCCGCCAGTAGACTCGCTGGAATGGCCCAGCCGAACGCGAGCCGCGCCGTGAAACAACTCGAGCGCCAGTTCGGCATGACACTGCTGCAGCGCAGTCCGACTGGCTCCACGTTGACCCCTCAAGGCACGGTGATCGCGCACTGGGCTCGCCGGGTTCTCTCCGATACCCGCCGACTGCTCGATGTGGCGGACGGATTGCGCGCCGAACGCACCGCCGAACTGACGGTCGCCGCCAGCATGACGGTGGCAGAGCACCTGATGCCGGCCTGGCTGGGCCAGTTCCGCAGCCAGCACCCGGACGTCACCATCCATCTGCAGGTGCATAATTCGACGCAGGTGTTCGACCGGGTAGCCGGCCGGACGTGCGACGTCGGGTTCGTCGAATCCCCCTCGGTGCCGAGACCCCTGAAAAGCCTCACGGTGGCGCGTGACCGGTTGGTGGTCATCGTTCATCCCACCCATCCGTGGGCGCGCAGGCGTAAAGCACTGTCCGTAGCCGAGTTGGCCATGACGCCCCTACTTGCCCGTGAACCGGGCTCGGGTACTCGCACCACGCTCGATGTGGCCTTACAGGAATACGACAGGGCGGCACCGCTCCTCGAACTCGGCAGCGCCGCCGCCATTCGCACCAGTGTGCTGGCCGGGGTCGGCCCGGCGGTGATGAGCACACTCGCCGTGGCGGAGCAGGTGGAGGCCGGCGAGCTGAAGGTGATCGACGTGGAGGGTCTCGACCTCGACCGCGTACTGCGCGCGGCATGGCGCGGACCCCGTCAACTCGACGATCCCGCAGGGGAACTGGTGCGTCTGGTCCGCCGGGTCGGGATCGATCGCTGAGCCCGCGTGCCTAGCCGACGGTGAGGGTCACCGCGCCTGCGGCGATCACCAACACGATGACGGCAGAGCGGAATACGCCCGGCGGCAATCGCCGGGCAATCGCCAGTCCGATGAGGTTGCCCACCAAGGCAGCGAGCACGAATACCGGAAGGCGTGGCCAGATCATCGACTCCGTCACCTCGTCGCGAAACCAGAGAATTGCCAACGCCATGACATTGGCGACGATGAAGTAGCCCGCGAGATCAGCGATGAAGGACAGTGGCGGCAGCCGCGCCCGCATGAGCAGCAGCACGGGGGGTGGTCCGTTGAGAGATGTGGTGGTTCCGAGATATCCGCCGACGGCCCCGGTGAGCGCCAGCGCCGGGGTCGACGGCGTCCGTGGTGTCTCCGTCCGCACTGGAAGAGCCATGGCGACTCCGCACATCATGACCAACGCTCCCGCAGCCGGTTTCAAAAATTGCTCCGGCAGCATGCTCAGCGTGACGGCACCCAACCACGCCCCTGGCAGGCTGCCGGCTCCCAACAACGCCACTCTGCCCCAATTGATCTGGTTCCGCAGCTGATATGCCGCGCTGAGGCGGGTGACCAGTCCCGCGACGAGGTTCACGAACACCACCTCGGCGACGTCGAATCCGGCCATCAACATGACCGGGGTCGCGATGAGGGCCGTTCCGAATCCGGTGGCGCCACCGATGACCGAGGCAATACCGATACAGAGGGCACCCAGTATCAGCATCGCCATGGTGAATCCCTTCGTTCGGAGGCCTCGGTGACGAGGTCGATCAGGTGGCCAGCGATTGGATCGCACTCACCAGAGACATCAACTCGATGTCGCTGCTGCTGCATCCGCGGGACAGATCGTTCCACGGCGCCGACAGTCCCTGCAGAATCGGTCCCAGCGCTGTTGCGCCACCGAGCCGCTGCGCGATCTTGTATCCGATGTTCCCGGCGTCGAGATTCGGAAAGACCAGGACATTCGCGCGGCCGGCGACCCTCGAATCCGGAGCCTTCGACGCCGCGATCTCGGCGACGAGGGCGGCATCGAACTGAAGATCTCCATCGACGTGCAGGTCCGGGTCACGCAACCGCACCCGCTGCACCGCCTCGCGGACCTTCTCCACCCGCGGGTGGCTGGCACTGCCCTGCGTACTGAACGACAGCATTGCCGCGACGGGCGGCTGCTCGGTGAGCTGGAAGTGGGTGGCGCTTGCGGCCAGGGCTATATCCACCAGTTCATCGACGGTGGGGTCGGGCACAACGGCGCAGTCGGAGAACGTCAGCTGCCTGCCGTCCGGTAGCAGCATCAAGAACGAACTCGACAGGATGCTCGAGCCCGGTGCGAGACCGACGATGCGCAATCCGGCTCGCAGCACGTCGGACGTCGGCCTGCTCGCCCCCGCGACGCAGGCATCGACCATTCCCGCGCGTAAGGCCGCCGCGGCGAGGCACACCGGGTCGGACAGCGCCGACTCGATCCGATCGGGGTATTTGGCGAATCCTGATTCGACGGCGTCGCGGATCATGGGGTCGGCGGCCGCCTCGGCGAGGTCGATGACGAGTTCCTCGGCGAGGGGGATACTCGCAGCCTCGGCGATACGCCGGATGAAATCCCGCCGCCCGAACAACCTGGGGGAGACGACACACTTGTGGTGCAGGTGGTGGGCCGCACGGATTGCGCGTTCGTCTTCTCCGTCCGCGAGACCGACGACGCGATTCGCCCCTCTCAGGGTGGTGATCCAGTGGTCGATCAGCGACGGATCCTGTACTCGTGCAGCGTCAATGAGTGGTACAGCGGTGACGCTCGGGGCCATGGCCTCGCTCTCCCATCACTACGAAGAGGGGTGGCGGTCGTCGAACCCGACGACCGCCACCCGCTGGAACTCGGGGAACGTATCGTTCCCTACGGCTGGATTGCCTTCTCGATGTCGGTGAGCATGCTGTCGATTCCGTGGAGCAGCTCCGAGAGCACCTCGTCGTCGGCGACGAGCGGCGGCGAAATCATCAGCATCGTGGCACCACGGTCGTCGCCGCGGAGAATGACCTTGGTGCGGGCGAACGCCTCCGGCAGCACCTTGCGCAACACCGTCAGCGACTCCTGCTCGGTGAACTCACGGCCGCTGTCGCTGTCGGCCATCAGTTCGATCGCGTAGAAGAAGCCGGTGCCGCGCACGTCCTTGACGCAGCGGTGCGCGTTCATCAGCGAGTCGAGTGCCGACCGCAACTTCGGCCCACGCGCGGTGACGTTGCCCAGCACGTTCTCGTCGCGCATCGCGGTGATGTTGGCGACCGCCACCGCCGTCGACACCGGGTGTCCGCCCCACGTCGCGCCGTGCGTGAATACGCCGCCCTTGGGCGAGTCGTACAGCTCGCGGACCAGCTGCTCGCGGACGATCAGGCCGCCGAGCGGGGCGTATCCGGAGGTGGACCCCTTCGCGAACGTGATCATGTCGGGCACCACACCGGTGAGCCCGTGCCCGAACCAGTGTCCGAGGCGGCCGAACGAGCAGATCACCTCGTCCGAAACGAGCAGGATCCCGTGCCTGTCGCACAGCGCGCGCAGCGCGGGCCAGTACCCGTCCGGCGGAACGAGGGCGCCGCGCCCGTTCTGAACCGGCTCGGCGAACACGGCTGCGATGGTCTCGGCGCCCTCTTCCTCGATGACGGCTTCGATCGCGGCGATGCAGTCGAGCTCGTTCGCCGGGCCGCAGTCGCCGAGGTAACCGAGGGTGTTGGGCACGGAGCGAACCCCGGGCAGCAGCGGTCCGAACGGGTCTTTGATCTTGGGCAGCTGCGTCACCGAGAGCGCGCCGAGAGTGGTTCCGTGATACGCCATCTCGCGACTGATGATCTTGGTTCGCTGGGGGTTGCCCTGGCTGCGGTGGTACTGCCGGGCGAACTTGACGGCCGTTTCCACCGCCTCGGATCCCGAGTTGACGAAGAAGGTCGTCCCGAGATCGCCGGGCGCGAGGTCGGCGATGAGCGCGGACGCCTCGATCGCGGGAATGTGGGCGCTGCCCCAGTTCGAGGCGTACGCCAGCGTCCCGATCTGCTCGCTCGCCGCCTTGGCGATGTCGTCGCGGCCGTGACCGATGTTCACGCAGAACAGGCCTGCCAGACCGTCGAGGAAACGGTCCCCCTCGGTGTCGATCAGATAGCTGCCCTCGCCACGAACGAACACCGGGAAGTCGCTGTCCCAGGTGTCCTTGCGGGTGAAATGAGGTCCGAGGTGCCGGCGGGCCCGTGCTCGCAATTCGGTGACGTCCACGACCATCTCCTTCGTTGTCGAATGGCTGTGATCCACACCATACGGACGGCGCGGACCGCAGGTCAGGGCCAGAAGAGCGGTATTCGATGGGTCCAGACTGGTCCCGATAGCCGACGCAAAACTGGTCCTTCTGGTCCCATGCCAGAGTGATCCAGACTTCGTTATCGCCCCGGCACCACGACTTGTGGACGGAGCAGTGATCAGCCCAGCCAACGGAGGTCTCAGATGAGGATCGGTATCCCCAAGGAAGTCAAGAACCACGAGTACCGGGTAGCGGCCACTCCGGCCGGAGTGCACGAACTCGTCACTCACGGACACGACGTGTTCGTGGAACGTGGTGCGGGAGAGGGATCGTCGATCGGAGACGACGCCTATGGCGCCGCGGGGGCAAAGATCCTCGACACGGCCGACGCCGTCTGGCAGAGCGCCGAACTGGTCCTCAAGGTCAAAGAGCCCATCGCGGAGGAATACCACCGGATGCGTTCGGACCTCACACTGTTCACCTACCTGCACCTCGCTGCGGGTGAAGAGTGCACCCGCGCCCTGCTCTCTGCGCGAACCAATTCCATTGCGTACGAGACCGTTCAACTTCCCGACGGGTCACTGCCCCTGCTGTTCCCGATGAGTGAGGTCGCCGGCCGGCTCGCGCCACTCGTCGGTGCACAGGCACTCATGCGCCCCGAGGGTGGCCGAGGCGTACTCATCGGCGGGGTGTCCGGTGTGCTGCCTGCCCGCGTCGTCGTCATCGGCGCCGGCGTGTCGGGTATGAACGCCGTCGCGGTCGCCGCCGGCACCTGGGCGGACGTCGTCCTGTTCGACAAGAACGTCGACAAGCTCCGCGCCGCCGATCGGATGTACCAGGGCCGGATCCGCACCCTCGCCGCCAACGCGTACTCCATCGAGCAGGAGGTCATGCAGGCCGACCTCGTCATCGGCGCCGTGCTCGTCCCCGGTGCGAAGGCCCCGAAGATCATCTCGAACTCGCTGGTCTCCCGGATGAAGCCAGGCAGCGTTCTCGTCGACATCGCCATCGACCAGGGCGGGTGCTTCGAAGATTCGCGTCCCACCACCCATGCAGACCCCACGTTCCGGGTCCACGACTCGGTGTTCTACTGCGTGGCGAACATGCCCGGAGCGGTGCCGCACACCTCCACGCATGCGCTGACCAACGTCACCCTGCCCTACACGTTGCAGATCGCCGAGAAGGGACTCGCGCGCGCCGCGCGGGAGAACGCCGCTCTCCGCGCGGGCGTCAGCACGGTCGCGGGGCGGCTCACCAACGATGCGGTCGGCGTCGCACTCGGAATCGAGTCGATCGGCGTGGAAGAAGCGCTCGACCTCGTCTGATTCCACCCGCCGGCCCGGCATACTGAGGAGTGCTCACCCGAGAACTTCTCGGCGTGCCGGGCCGGCCTCGTCGTCAGCCCGCCGTTGATGTACAGGAGGCGATGCGTGCCGAGAACACTGATCGAGGTCGACCGCACTTCCACCGAGCCGCTCTACCGTCAGGTTCGGCGGGCGATCGAGCACGGCATCGCCAACGGACTCTTCGATCCACGTCACCGCCTTCCGAGCTCCCGCGAGCTTGCCGTCGACCTGGCGATTTCGCGGAACACGATCAATCTCGCCTATCAGGAGTTGATCGCGGAGGGTCTGGTCCAGAGCCATCAGCGGTCGGGCATGTTCGTGAATCCCGACATGATCGAGACCCTGGCATCCGACGCGCGCGCGACCATCCCACGCATCGACTGGTCCACTCGGATAAGGCGTTACGCCGACGTCGACGTTCCACACATCGAGAAGAATCTCGACTGGCACAGTTATCCCTACCCCTTCCTGGCCGGCCAGATCGACATCCGGAGCTTCCCCGCCCGCGCCTGGGTGCGCTGCCTCCGTGACGCGCTGTATCAACCGCACGCCTACGCGAGCCTTCAGGACAGCGTCGGAGCGGACGACCCGATGCTCATCGACATGATCCGCCAGCACCTGCTGCCGTCCCGCGGAATCGAAGCAAGTGCGGACGAAGTACTCATCACCGTCGGATCACAGCAAGGCCTGGACCTCGTCGGGCGGGTACTGCTCGGCCCGGAACACCGCGTGGCCATCGAGAACCCGGGCTATCTCGATGCCCGGCACATCTTCCTGCGCACCGGCGCCCAGGTGTACGGCATCGACGTCGACGAGCGCGGCCTGCGCCCACCGGACACTCTGCGCGGCACCGATCTGATGTACCTGACGCCCAGTCACCATCATCCGACCAACGCGACCCTCGGAATCGACCGGCGTCAGCACCTGCTACAACTCGCCGCCGAATCCGGCACCGTCATCGTCGAGGACGACTACGACAGCGAATTCCGCTACCACGGCAGTCCCAGCCCGGCACTCAAAGCACTCGACTCCAGCGGCGACGCCGTGTATCTCGGCACCTTCTCGAAATTCCTGGCACCCGGACTGCGCCTCGGTTACCTCGTCGGGCCCGCCGACCTGGTCCGCGAACTGCGCAATGCCCGCCGGTACGTGCTGCGCCACCCACCCGGCCATCAGCAACGCGCCCTGGCCATGCTGATCGACAGCGGCGAGTACCACCGTGCACTGCGACACCACCGCAGCCAGATGAAGCACAAATGGGAACGCCTCTGCGCGGCCGTCGACAAGTACCTTCCCTGGCCGCAGGAGTCGTATCCGCCCGGTGGCGTCAGCCTGTGGATGACCGGGCCCGAGAACCTCGATTGCCGGGTCCTGGTGCGCGAGGCGGAAACCCGCGGAGTCCTCATCGAACGGGGTGACATCTTCTACACACAGCCCGTGCCGCCGCGCAACAACTTTCGAATCGGCTACGGAGCGATTCCCCTACGCTCGATCGAAGAAGGTATCGCGCTCCTCGGCCAGGCGTGCCAGGCGAGTTTCCGCCACTCACGGTAACTGCGCGGCGAAAATCGCCTCAGCGCAACGCCACCTGCACGAGGACGGCGGCGCCGAGGAAGCCGAGTAGCCACAGCACCCGTTGGCGGACCTGCTGGGCGGTGGTGCGGTCGAACAACGATTTTCCCGCGGCGGCGCCGAACATGCAGAGCGGCGTGAACAAGGCGATCTGCGCCAGGACGGGAACCGTGAGGAGACCACCGGCAGCCGAGCCGGCGGCGCCGAACGCGTCGATGACGAGGAAGAACACGACGAGCGAGGCACGCCCGGCCGCCACGTGGGAGGACGCGGAAAAATACATCAGGACGGCGGGTGGACCACCGAGGGCGAAGCCGCCGTTGAGGAGGCCGGACGCCACGCCCGTCACGGTCGTCGCACCGGGGCCGGGCAGTGACTGGCGGTCGGGGGCGGCGGCCATCGCGACGGCGGAGCCGATGATCGCCACACCCAGGAGCACCCGCACCAGGTCACCGGACAGCTGTGTAAGCGCCCACATCCCGAGCGGCATGCCGATCAGGGTGCCGACGAACAACCAGCGCAACGACTTCCAGTGCACTTGCCGCCACACCTGGGGCAGCATCGCGGCGCTCGCGACGACCTCGAGGACGAACACGGTGGGGATCACCGACGTCGGCGGGAGCAGGACGACAAGTCCCGCCACCCACACCATCGCACCACCGAAGCCACCGAAACCGCGGACGACGCCGCCGGCCACCACGATGCCGAGCGCAAGGAGGAGGGCGGGCAGCGACAGATCCCACACCGTTGCCGCCATACCCACACCGCTTCCGTTCGCCGTTGTCTCCGTCCGAAGTGTGGGGGTCGCGGCGGTGAAGCGACAGATCCAGACGGCGCCCGGTCGTCGGTACCAGAAGAGCACGGGACGCAGCCCCCGACATCGGCGCCGGGGGCTACGTGGTGGGAAAAGCGGACTACACGTAATCCTTGTACTTGTCGAGCAGGCGAACCGGCTTCGACAGCGCGTCGCGGCGGAAGGGGTCGCCGAGTTCGCGGGTGCACATGATCTCGATGACCGTCGTCTTGCCCTCGTTCATCTGTGCGGCGACCGCGCGCTGCAGTGCGGGGCCGACCTCTTCGAGCTTGTCGACGACGATGCCTTCGGCGCCCATCGCCTGTGCGATTCCGGCGAAAGATTCGCTCTCGAGTTCACCGGCGACGAAGCGGCGGTTGTAGAAGTCGACCTGGTTCTTCTTCTCCGCACCCCACTGCCGGTTGTGGAATACGACGGCGGTGACCGGGATGTCGTGCCGGACAGCCGTCATGACTTCACCCAGGCTCATCCCCCAGGCGCCGTCGCCCGCGTATGCGATGGCGGGCCGTTCCGGTGCCGCCGCCTTCGCGCCGATGATGGTGGGCAGCGCGTATCCGCAGTTACCGAAGCTCATCGGAGCCAGGAAGCTGCGCGGCTTCTCGAACCGGAGGTAGCTGTTGGCGACGGAGTTGATGTTGCCGATGTCGGTGGAGACCATCACGTCTTCCGGCATCGCCTTCTCCAGCTCACGCAGCACCTGGCGGGGGTGCAGCCAGTTGCCCTCCTCGCCTTCCTGTTCGGCGATCATGTCGAGGCTGAACGGATCGCGCTCATGCGTCCACTCGTCGAGTTCCTTCTCCCACGCGGCTTTCTCGGCGTCGATTTTCTCGCTGCGTGCCGCCCGATTGGCGTCGCACGCGAGGGCTTTGCCCTCGAGGCGTTCGGTGAGTGCGACGGCGGCAGCCTTCGCGTCGCCGCAAATTCCGACCGACACCTTCTTCACCAGGCCGAGCATCTTGTGGTCCGCATCGATCTGGATGATCTTCGCGTTCTTGGGCCAGTAGTCCATGCCGTGCTGCGGCAGCGTGCCGAAGGGGCCGAGACGGGTGCCGAGGGCGAGCACCACGTCGGCCTGGCTGATCAGCTTCATCGCGGCCTTGGAACCCTGGTAGCCCAGCGGTCCGGTCCAGAGCGGGTGGCTGGCGGGGAACGAGTCGTTGTGCAGGTAGCTGTTGACGACGGGGGCGCCGAGACGCTCGGCGAGGGCCTTGCACTCCTCGACGCCGTCGGCCATCACCACACCGCCGCCGGACACGATGACCGGGAATTCGGCCTGGGCGAGCAGTTCTGCAGCCTCGTTCAGGCTCTTTTCGCCGCCGGGACCGCGGTCGAGCCGGGTGGGCTGCGGGATCTCGGTCTCGATCTCGCCGTAGAAGAAGTCGCGCGGGATGTTGAGCTGCGTCGGACCCATCTCGGACATCGCGCGGTCGAAGCACCGGCCGGTGAACTCGGCCATGCGCTTGGGGTTGTTGACGTGGCCCTGGTACTTGGTGAACTCCTGGAACATCGGCAGCTGGTTGGCTTCCTGGAAGCCGCCCAGGCCCGTGCCCATGGTGCCGGCCTCGGGGGTGACGATGACGACGGGGCTGTGCGCCCAGAATGCGGCGGCGATCGCCGTGACACAGTTACTGATTCCCGGCCCGTTCTGGCCGATCACCATGCCGTGCCGCCCGCTGACCCGGGCATATCCATCCGCCATGTGTCCCGCACCCTGCTCGTGCACCACCGGGACGAGCCGGATCCCAGCGGGCGCGAAGATGTCCATCGCATCCATGAAGGCCGAACCCATGATGCCGAACATGTCCGTCACACCGTTCGCGACCATGGTCTCGACGAACGCCTCCGACGGTGTCATCTTCTGTACACCGGAGACAGTGGTGCGATCGGCACCGTTCTTCTTCTTGCTCATGCGTGATCCTCCTTCAGGGGTGCGCCGGAAACGGCAGAGAATGTCAAAAATCGGAACGTTTCGTTCGTGATTTTGTGATGTGTTGGAACAGTAGGCCACGTCACACACTTCGTCAATGAATGTTCCTAAAACTGGAACGGGATGTATGATTTTTCGATACACGACGTGAAGGCGTCGCCGTCTGGGCCTAGGAGGAACCGTGGGTGAGATTCACCGGATCGACGAGTCGAACGGACACCCGACAACGGAGCTACCCGGAGACACGCCGACGCTCCGCCTGTTCGCGCTGCTCGAGATGATCGCGTCCAAGGACCAGCTGTTCACGTTGCAGGGGCTCGTCGAGGAGACGGGCATGGCCAAGCCGACCTTGCACCGGATGCTCCAGCAGCTCGAGGGCGCCGGACTCCTCACCCGGCAGAACAACGGCAGGCATTACGGCACCGGCGTGCGCCTGCGTCGCTTCGCCGAGAATCTGCTGCTCAACGACACCCACCACGGTGCGCGACACGCCATCCTCCGAAACCTGGTCGCGGAACTCGGCGAGAGCTGCAACGTGACCACCCTGTCGGGTAGCGAAGTGGTGTATCTCGACCGAGTGGAAACCTCGGAGCCCCTTCGGTTTACACTCCATGCGGGTTCGCGGGTGCCCGCGCACTGCTCGGCCAGCGGCAAGATGATCCTGTCGCAGCTCAGCCCCGCCCAACGCCGGCGACTCCTCGGGCGGATGCCGCTCGAGCGCTACACCAACAAAACCGTCACCGACATCGAACTGATCGAGACCGAACTCAAGCAGGTCCGCCGCGACGGCTACGCCATCGACGACGAAGAGTTCCTCCCCGGACTCGTCTGCGCCGCAGTGCTCGTCCCCTGCGCCACAGGCAATTCCAATCTCTGCATCGCGGTCCAGGCCCCGGTCATGCGACTCACCCCCGACAAGGCGCTCAAGCTCCTTCCTGCGTTACGGCGGGCAGCCGACGCCATCGGCGAGATCGAGAACGAGGTCACGGAGACCGAAGTGACAGACCTGAACTGAAGGAGGGCACATGCCCGAAATGACCACTGCGGCCCCCAGCCACGTGGTGTCCGCGCGCGAGCTGTTCGGACTCGACACCGACCTGACGGTGCGTGCCTTCCGCGAACCCGTCGACCACGTCCCCGACATCGACCCCGCGTACCGGTTCGATCACGCGGTGACCACGGCCCTGCTCGCCGGGTTCGGCCGCAACCGCCGGGTGATGGTGCAGGGTCTGCACGGTACCGGCAAGTCCACGCACATCGAACAGGTCGCGGCGCGGCTCAACTGGCCGTGCGTGCGGGTCAACCTAGACGGACATCTCAGCCGGCTGGACCTGATAGGCCGGGACGCGGTGGTGCTGCGAGACGGCAAGCAGGTCACCGAATTCCAGGAAGGCATCCTGCCCTGGGCATTGCAGCGACCCGTCGCCCTCATCCTCGACGAATACGACGCCGGCCGCCCCGATGTCATGTTCGTCATCCAGCGTCTCCTCGAACGCGACGGGAAACTCACCCTGCTCGATCAGAACAGGGTCCTGACTCCGCATCCTGCCTTCCGGTTGTTCGCCACCGCCAACACCGTCGGCCTGGGCAATCTGAACGGGTTGTATCACGGTGTGCAGCGGCTCAATCACGCGCAGATCGATCGCTGGAACATCGTCGCGACGCTCGATCACCTGCCCGCGGAACAGGAAATCGAGATCGTGTCCGCACGAGTGCCGTCGCTGAGCCGTGAGCTCATCGGGTCGATGGTCGCCGTGGCCAATCTGACCCGGAGCGGATTTCGCGTCGGCGACCTGTCGACGCTGATGTCGCCGCGCACGGTGATCACCTGGGCCGAGAACATCGAGATCTTCCACGACCCGGCGCTCGCATTCCGGCTGTCGTTCGTCAACAAGTGCGACGAGGCCGAGCGACCCGTCGTCGCCGAGTACTTCCAGCGGTGCTTCGACTCGGAACTGGAGCGGTCGTCGATGCTCGCGGCGAGCACGGCCTGAGCGGGCAGTCATGACAGAACTGTCCGTGCGCCCCACCTCGGTCCGCCGTCAGCAGGAGGTTCACGAACTTTGTGCCGCCGCGATCCGCGCCCTCGCGGGCGAGGGCGAACTGCACTTCCGCGGACCGGAACTCCATCGTGGACATCGGCGGGTGCCGATGCCCGCCCCGCACCTGCACCCGTCGTTCGACGGCGCCGACTTCACGTCCTTCCGCGGCGCGGCGGATGGCATGGCGTCGCGCCTCCTCCACACCGACCCCGTCCTGCATCGCAGCCTGTGCCCGGACGCCACGGCGGGTCGGCTGGTCTTCGAGATCCTGGAACAGTTCCGCGTCGAGTCGCTGGCTGCCGACGCGTGGAGCGGCGTGCGCGCCAACCTCTCCCACCGCTTCACGCAGTGGTCGCAGGACTACGTGACGTCCGGTCTGACCGAGACGGTGCACGGAATGCTGTTGTTCACGGTGACACAGATGTGCCGGGCCCGGATCACCGCCGAGCCGATACCCGAGGCCACCGAGGACCTGATCGAATCGACCCGGTTCGCTCTCGCCTCCGTTCTCGGCGGCCACCTCCCGTGGCTGCGTCGAACCCGGTTCTCGCAAAGCGACTTCGGAATCCACGCGCAGGCCGTCGCCGAGCTGATCGGCCGTCACCTGGAGTCACCCACCGACACGGACGTCTCGGCCGACGACCGGAGCGACGGCCGGACGGCGTTCTCCCTCCTGTTCGACTTCGACCCCGAAGACGACGAGACCTTCCAGGCCGCGGTGTCGGGACGCAGTCGCGCGCTGGGGGAGGGTGGAGACGGATATCGCGTGTTCACCCGCGCCTACGACGAGACCCGGCAGATCGCGTCCCTCGTCCGGCCGGAGTTGCTCCAGGAGTACCGCCGGCGACTCGACCTCGTCATCGACCTGCAGCACCTCAACGTCCGGAAACTCGGACGACAGCTGAAAGCCGTGCTCTCGGAACCGGTCCCCGACGGATGGGACGGCGGCCGGGAAGAGGGATACCTCGACGGTCGGCGGCTCGCCCAGCTCGTCACCTCGCCCACCGAGCGCAGACTCTTCCGGGCCGAACGCACCGAGCCGCACACCGACACGACCGTGACCTTCCTCATCGACTGCTCCGGTTCGATGAAAGAGTTCGGCGAACCGGTCGCGGTCTTGGTCGACGTATTCGCCCGGGCACTCGAACTGGCCGACGCGCGCTGCGAGATCCTGGGTTTCACGACCGCCGCATGGAACGGGGGCCGAGCTCGCCGAGACTGGCTCAGGTCCGGCCGTCCGCGCAACCCGGGACGGCTCAACGAAGTGCGGCAGCTGGTGTTCAAGGACGCCGAAACCTCTTGGCGCCGAGCCCGACCCGAGATCGCGGGGCTGTTGACGAACGATTTGTTCAAAGAGGGCGTCGACGGTGAGGCGGTCGACTGGGCGTGCTCCCGGTTGCGGGGCACCCAGGGCCGGAGGCTCCTGTTCGTGATCTCGGACGGAAGCCCACTGGACGGCGCCACCGCGCTGGCCAACGACGAGTTCTACCTGGATCACCACCTGCAGGACGTGGTCGAGCGACACGAGGACGAGCGGGCGGTGGAGGTGTACGGACTGGGCGTCGGGCTGGACCTGAGCCCGTACTACGACCGTTGCCGGACGCTCGATCTGTCGTGCGGTACCAACAGCGACGTCATTGCCGACGTCCTGTCGATGATCGCCCACTGACAGCCATCACCTGCCGGGGGCGCACAGCGAGGAGTCACACCCATGACCGAACCCGGAGTCTCTCTGGTCACTCTGGACATTGCCGGGACGAGCGTCGACGAAGGCGGCGCCGTGTACGTCGCGCTACGCGACACCGTCGAGAAGCACCTCGGCAAACCGATTCCGGACGATCGGTTCGACCGGTGGAAGGGCACCGGCAAGCGGCAGGCCATCGAGGGACTACTGCGGGAGAGCGGCGTGCCGGCCGAGAAGAAGGTTCTGGACGCCGCCGAATCCGATTTCACCGCAATGCTTCTGGCTACGTACCGCAAGACTTCGCCCACCGCACTGCCCGGGGTTCACGACGCCTTCGATACGTTGCGGCAGCGCGGCATCAAGGTCGTTCTCCAGACCGGCTATTCACGCCAGATCGCGGAACCACTACTGGAGCAGGTCGGGTGGGAGATCGGCCGGGACATCGACGGGGTGATCACGAGCGATCAGGTGCGGATGAGCAGGCCGTCGCCGTATCTCATCTTCCACGCCATGGAACTCGCCGGCGTGCAGAGCGTGGACGAGGTGCTGGTGGGTGGGGACACTCCGAACGATCTCCGGGCCGGGACGAACGTCGGGGCACGATACGTGGTGGGTGTCCTGACCGGCGCGCACGACGCGGCGACTCTGAGCCTGGAGCCCCACACCCACATCCTGGACAGCGCAGCGGACATCCCCGGACTGCTGGGCTGAACGACGACTGCGGGTTCGGTACGTCACCAGCCGCGCTCGGCGAGGCGGTGCGGGACCGGGATGTCGACTCAGAAGCCTGTCGCCGACGGTTGCAGAGTCATGGATGCGCCGACCGGCTGCTCCAAGGAGTCCATCACTTCCTCACTGCGATCGCTCATGCTGGACTTCCGAACACGTTCCGAATAAGATGGACCCCATGCCCATCGCAGCAGGCCTCCCCGCCCGGACCCGGCGCTCCTCGGACTTGAGCAAGCACTCCGCCGAGGTCTTCGCCGAAGCCGAGGACCACCCCGTGACGGTGACCCGGCGCGACGGCGAGTCGCTGGTGCTGATGTCGCAGCGCGAGGCCGAGGGACGTTCGCGGCTGCTGAAGTTCGCCGCACAGCTCATCACCGTCACCCTCGATGACACCGGCTCGCTCGCCGAGCGCATGTCCAAGGCATTCCCCTGGATGCTCGCGCTGTCGCCGGCGGACCGAGAAGCCTGCGCGCAGGACCTTGTGGACGCCGCCCGCGCCTCGTTCTCCACCGACCAGCCCCACCTCGCGATCGCGGAGCTGACGTCCTGGAAGGAGACGGCGACCGCCATTGCTGCCGGGCTCGGCAGCGCCGACCTCGAGTGGCTCGACGACGACGAGACCGTGGAGCGTCCGTAGCCGTGGCGGCCGCCAAGAAGGGCGAGCTGGTCCCCCGCCCTCCGAGAAAGATCGAGTACGAGATCCGCTTCGCCACCGCAGATGCCCAGAAGGGCTGGCGGGACCTCGTCGCGACGATCCGCAACTCCATGACGGAGACGTGGGACTTCCTCACGCGGACGCCCCTGTCCACAACGCCGACGAACTATCCCCTCCGAGGCGAGCTCGGCATGATCTCACGCGGTGGAACGACGCACGAGCGCTGGCAGCACAAGCCGACGGCGAAGGGCACCGCGCGCATCTGGTTCTACGTCCATGAGCGCACGGTCTTCCTGGAGCAGGTCCACACCAGCCACCCGAACGAGACGAAGTAGCCGATCGCCGTGAACATCGAAGTGCGAGCGTCGGCAGCAGTGCTGCCTTTCCGGAGGAGGGCTTCGCTCCGGCTAGCGGCGCAACACGCACTTCGGATCCTCGAGGTTCCGTCTCGCAAGGTGGCACTCCCTGTCTGACGTCGGGCTGGCTCCGCGTCCACGTACCTACACACAAAAGGCGAGTCAAGACATGGCACTGAGTGCCCCACATCGATGGCTTCACAGACGGTGTGACCCCGAATCGCCTCGTTCACCAACCGCGTTCGGCGAGGCGGTGCGGAACCGGGATGTCGTCGACGTTGATCCCGACCATCGCCTCACCCAGCCCACGAGAGACCTTCGCGAGCACGTCCGGGTCGTCGAAGAAGGTGGTGGCCTTCACGATCGCCGCGGCCCGCTCCGCCGGGTTACCAGACTTGAAGATCCCCGACCCGACGAACACACCCTCCGCGCCGAGCTGCATCATCATCGCCGCATCCGCCGGGGTCGCGATGCCACCGGCAGTGAACACGGTGACCGGCAACTTCCCGGCCTTCGCCACCTCGACCACCAGGTCGTACGGCGCCTGCAACTCCTTCGCCGCCACATACAACTCGTCCTCGCTCAGCGACGTCAACCGGCGAATCTCCCCACCGATGGTCCGCATATGCGTGGTGGCATTCGACACGTCCCCGGTACCGGCCTCACCCTTCGACCGAATCATCGCCGCCCCCTCGGTGATCCGGCGCAACGCCTCACCCAGATTCGTCGCACCACACACGAACGGGACGGTGAACTTCCACTTGTCGATGTGGTTCGCGTAGTTGGCCGGGGTCAGGACCTCGGACTCGTCGACATAATCGACCCCCAGGGACTGCAGGATCTGCGCCTCGACGAAGTGCCCGATCCGGGCCTTGGCCATCACCGGGATCGAGACCGCGGAGATGATGCCGTCGATCATGTCCGGATCACTCATCCGCGACACCCCACCCTGCGCGCGGATGTCCGCGGGCACCCGCTCGAGCGCCATCACCGCGACCGCGCCGGCGTCCTCGGCGATCTTCGCCTGCTCGGGGGTGACGACGTCCATGATGACCCCACCCTTGAGCATCTCGGCCATGCCCCGCTTGACGCGCGCAGTGCCGGTGGTGGATGCGCTCATGACTCTCTCCTCTGATGACGGTCGGTGTGTGGATCCTGTTGTGCCGCGGCCAGCAGTTCGAGGTCCGAGCCACCCAACGTTTCGATCGCCTCGATGCGCTTTTCGGCCTCCGCGACCGACTCGTCCTGCGAACCGATAGGAGGAGCACCGGACAGCGCGTCGTCGTCGGTTCCGCCCTTGCCGAGCCACCGCCGCACTTCATAGGTGACCAGGATGGCGATGAGCGTCAGTCCGCTCATGAGGAACTGGGAGCGGGTTGTCGGCAGGAATGCCATCGCGAGGATGACGGTGGCCATCAGGGCGATGGTCGCGTAACTCAGCCACGGGAACAACCACATCCGAAGTTGCAGTGCAGCAGGGTCTTCGCGCTCGAGTCTGCGCCGGAGCACCACCTGGGAGATGGCGATCAGGAGGTACACGAAGAGCGCGACGGCGCCGTACGAGTTGACGAGGAAGCTGAAGACGATGTCACCCCACACATAGGTGCAGGCAACCGACACGTATCCGACGGTGGTGCCGAGCAGGATCGCCCGACGAGGCACACCGTTGTGGGAGAGCTTGGTGAAGAACTTCGGTGCATCGCCGTTTCTGGTCAGCGCGAACAACATTCGCGACGTCGTGTACAGCGCGGAGTTCAGGCAGGAGAGCACCGCGGTGAGGACGATGAAGTTCATGATCGTGGCGACGCCGGGAATGCCGAGCACCTCGAGCACCGCGGCGTACGGGCTCACACCGACGCTTTCGGTGTTCCACGGCTGGATCGCGACGACGACGAGAATGGAGCCGACGTAGAACGTCACGATGCGCACCACGATCGACCGCATGGCATGGGCCACTGCCCGCTTCGGCTCCTCCGACTCCGCGGCCGCAATCGTCACGATCTCGGCACCGGTGTAGAAGGCGACGCACGGGACGACCGCGGCGAGTACTGCGCCCCAGCCGAGCGGGGTGAATCCGCCGTGGTCGACGAGGTTGCCGAGCCCCGGCGTCGAATCGGGCCACAGCCCGGTGATCCACAGGGCACCCATTCCGAGGAAGAGGACGATCGCTACGACCTTGATCGACGAGAACCAGTATTCGAACTCACCGTAGGAGCGGGCGGAGACCATGTTGGTGGCCGTCAGCAGCAGCATCAGTCCGAGGCTCAGCAACCACAGCGGGATCATCGGCAGCCAGAGCTGCAGAATCCGGCCGCCGGCGACGGCCTCGACAGCCACAACGATGACGAAGAAGTACCAGTACATCCACCCCGTCGCGAACCCGGCGCGACGTCCGAGCGCCTGCCGGGCATAGACGTAGAACGACCCGACCACCGGCCTGGCTACCGCCATCTCCGCCAGCATCCGCATGATCAGCAACGTGATGATGCCGGCAATGAGGAAGGAGATGATCGCGGCCGGGCCCGCACCGCCGATGACGACACCGCTGCCGACGAAAAGGCCGGCGCCGATCACGCCACCGAGGGCGATCAGGTTCATGTGCCGGCGTTTGAGCCCCTTGCCCAAACCGGAGTCGTCGGTGTGTTCAGGAACGGTACTGTCCACGTTTCCTCCAAATAGCGGCGGCGAAGTCAGCGCCACCCTGCCTGTCCTGCCGGTGAGCGGCGCGGATCGAACACCCTGGTATGTGTGACTCACATCACCTTTGTGGGAGTCAACTCACCCTACGACTCGGAGATACGGACCGCCCAGAACCAGATCTGAGGGAAGGAGAGGGACCAGGGGCGCTGGTGTAGATCTCGCTGCCAGTGGCATTTTGAGACGTTCGCGATCCCGTAAGCGGATCGGTTAGCGGGCGCGCGACCGTTGTCGCCGGACCTCGTTACATGTAACATTGCCGCATGGCAAGCACACGAGAGCGGGTACGCGAGCACCGCCAGCGTTTGCGCGAGCAGGGTCTGCGGCCTGTTCAGATCTGGGTGCCCGACGTACGGGCTCCGGAGTTTGTCGCGGAAGCTCACCGCCAGTCGGCTGCCATCGCGGCGAGCGAGCATGAAGCCGATGACCAGGCATTCGTTGATGCAATCTCAGTCGATTGGGACGAGGCGGAGCCCGACGGGTGAGGCGGGGCGACATCTATATCGCAGCTGCGCGTGGTGCCTACACCGGCAAGCCGAGACCCGTGGTCATCGTCCAGGACGATCGGTTTGACGCAACCGCTTCGGTCACGGTGTGCCCGCTAACGACCAATCCGGTCGAGGCGCCACTTGTCCGGATCGCTGTGGAGCCGACCGACAGCACCGGGATCGAGAAGCCGAGTCAGATCATGGTCGACAAGGTCACGACGATGCCGCGGGTGAATATGCACGAACGCCTCGGCCAACTCGCCGCTGCCGATCTGGTTCGGCTGGACCGTGCGCTTTTGGTATTTCTCGGACTTGCCGATTGAGCCGACTCTCTCGACGGCGTGATGTCGCAAGTGCAAGCGGCCATCGAACTGCTTGCCACCGAGCCACGGCCGCCGGCAGCGACGCGCCTGGTCGGCGGCAATGGGGAGTGGCGAGTCCGAACTGGTGACTACCGAATCGTCTACGAAATCGTGGACGAGCAGCTCTTGGTGCTCGTCTTGACAGTCGGGCATCGCCGTGAGAACTACCAGCGATACTGAACGACTACGATCCCACCGCGTAGGCAGCGGATCCGCTTCCGGCACGGTCCGATGACCGAGACCCAACAGCTGGGGCGCGGGGAAGCAAGTCTGCTCCCTCGGGCGCGCGGTTTCACAGCGGCAGCGCATTGCCCGGTTCGGGGAGACAACCTTCGAAGGTGCGGCGTGCGCATTCGGAGATCACCTCGGCAACACTGCCCCGGTGGGCAAGGGTCTGGCGTTGCCGGATAGCCCCGTTGCCCTGATCGAGCACCGACGCCAGCGACGTATTCACCTGCCAGTACTCACCGAGCTCCGCCAGAGCCGGCTTGACGTGTGCCAGAAGTTGGTACACCAGGCGGTGGGCGGGCATCCGGTGCGCGGTCACCGGATCGAGACCGTACCCGGCGAGCCCGTCGCGGGCCGCCAACCAGCACGCCCCGCGCAGCACCTGCTGATCGATCGCCGGGGCCGATTCGCCGCGGTGAATCGCCCTGATCGCGGTCATGACCAGAGCGTGCACCAGGGTGGTCAGGGTCATCGTCTCCTTGATGGTGGCGGGGACGTCACTGATCCGGATCTCCACAGTGGGGAGATGATTCGACACCCGCACATCCCAATAGACCATTCCGGTGTCGAGGATGGCGCCGGTCTCGAGCATCAACTGCACCGCGTCGTCGTAGTGCTGCGCGGACTGGAAGTACGGTGGCGGTCCCGCACTGGGCCACCGGCCGAACAGGACGTACCGCCAGCTCGCATAACCGGTGTCGAGGCCGCCGGCGATGGGGGAATTGGCGGTCAGCGCCAGCAGCGCCGGCAACCAGGGCCGCAGATGGTTGCTCACCTGCACCGCTTGCTCGCGGTCCTCGATGCCGACGTGCACGTGACAGCCACACATCACGCCCGTGAAGAGGGCGCCGAATCGCTCGGCCATCTGCTGATACCGCGGTGTGTCGGTAATCGAATTCGAATTCGGTGGCGGGTCGTACATCGGCGTTCCGACTGCCAGGAGCTGGCATCCGGTGCGGGCAGCGGCGTCGGCGGTCACCGCGCGCGATTCACACAACTGATCGCGCAGATCGCGGATGTGGGTGCCGACCGACGTCGACGTTTCGATCTGGCAGCGACAGAACTCGCGCTGAAGGTCGATGCCCAGCTCGTGCCCGGCCTCGCAGACCTCGGTGTTGTACAGACTGGGTCGTCCCGTGTTCGGGTCGACGAGGACGAACTCCTCCTCCACCCCCAGAGTCGGACCCGCCGGGAGAAACGAGCTACTCGACGGCACGGTGGTGGTTGCCATTTTCGTACCTCCAACCCACGAATACCACCAACTTTACGAGCATCCAGGCTGTTCCTGCGCGGGCCCGCTCAGTGCGCAGCGATCAGCCTCAGCACGCGGAATTTCCGGGGAATGCCGGTACACCGAATCGGCATCCGACCTCGGTGACGGCGTGCAGGCGCTCGACCGGCTGCCGGACTTCCAACGCAGGCAGAAGGCCGTCGTGCAGGAGTGCCTTCTTCGTCTCAGGTGCCGTGGCCCGGGCATTCAGAGTTCCGCGGATTCGTGCGAAGTCGACGAGTTCGTCGTAGACCATCGACAGCGCCGCCTCTGTGGTCTGGTCCTCGGGCGCGAGCCCGGTGAAATCCACACCGGTCTCGTACTCGTGACGGACTGCGTGCGGACCCTGGTCACACGTGGGTTTGTTCAGATCGATCCGGAACTCCGGCCGATCCGGCGATGGTGGAGTGATCGTCCCGGCGTCAGTGCAGACATGATGCGAAATGCGGTCACCGAGTGCGTGCAGGTAGATGCCGATCCTCGCGTTCGAAGATTCGCTACCGATCCAGGAATCGAATTGCGACGATCGGATTTCCCCCGAAATGACCTGCTGGCCGGTCACATTGGTGAATGGAATTGCGACCGGGGTCTCGAGGCTGTACACACCGTTGATCTGCACAGGCCGATCGTCTCCGTAACACTCTGTGCCGGTGGCATAGTCACCGTCTGCGGACTGATTGGTGAAGCCTGCCGTGCACAGGGGAGTGCTACTACCCGGGCCTGCCATCGCCCAGCGCCGCACGTGCGTGAGCATGACCTCGTGTCGGGAATCGCCGATATCGGGTCGCGAGCCGTCGGGTTCGGGATCGAGCGGTCCACGCATCGTCGGCAGGAAGTGGAAGAGAAACCCACCGGTGGCGAAGTGAGTGCGCACGAGGCCGCCGATGTCCTTGGTGGTCCACGCGTCCGCGTCGGGAACGAGTCGGCCGTTGATGTCGCGCGGCGCGAAGGTGCCGAGGTCGGTCGCTTCGTCGTATGCCGCGATCCAATAGGCGTCGCGCGCCGAGAAGCCGACGGTGCGGGCGATGATGTACGTGGAGTCGGCGTGCACGAGGCTGCGTCCACCGAGCGGTTGACGCAGGGTGTACCCGTAACGCGCGAAGGCCTCGAGGCCGCAGATCGGTCCGTTGGGGTCGTCGAGCGGACAGCTGGGTGGAAGCGGCGCGCAGTTGTGTGGTGGCGCACCGTCCGGGCTGTAGCAGATGTCTTCGGCGAAGCCATACGCCGACGGTGGGGAGACGATGAACGCGGCAGCGACCAGCGTCAGCGCCACGGTGGCCAATCTCCGAATGGAACCAGTCATCGACAAGCACCTCTCCGGTCGCCCTGTGCGTCCACGTTAACACCGGAGCAGTGACCAGAACTCGAATATCCGCGGAGTCATGTATGCGGCGGTCTCTGGGAGCCGGGACGTATATGACTGTGGCAAAACGGTTTACGACTTCGGCAATCCAAAGGCGTTCAGGGTGACGATTACTAACCCTCAGGTGACTGTTCACACCCGGCCATTTGCCGGACGCTGAGAACGTCAGAACGGAACCCTCAGAGGAAGAAGTACCCTCGATCGAAAGGAACTCACCCCTGTGTCGCACAACCTCGGCACCACTGCACCCGCCGCGCACGATCACGAGTTGGCGCGAACCGCCGTGCCCACCGTCGAATCCGGCCCGAAGCGAGTCCGCCACCACTGGACCCTCACCCGGACAGGCCTCTACCTTCTGCTCGCCGCCCTACCGCTACTGGCGATCTCGGCGCAGGTGTTCGGTGTCGTGCCGATGAACACCACCGGCGCGCTGGTGATCATTCCACTCGCGGCCGCTCTCGCGGTGTTGTGCGTATTCGCTCCGCACCCGATCGACCGCATCGTCGGCCATGGCCTCGGCTGGGGGATGTTCGCGTGTCTGGTATACGACATCTTCCGCCTCGACACCGTGTACTTGCTCGACCTGTGGGGCGACTTCATTCCGAAAATGGGTACCTGGCTCCACTCGGGATCCGACACCCGGACCGGCGCGATCGTCGGCTATCTCTGGCGTTACATCGGTGACGGAGGCGGAATCGGAATCGGTTTCTTCCTCATCGCCCTCGCCTTGGGCCTTCAGCACTTGTCACGCCGCACGGTCGTCCTCACCTCCGTCGCCTTTGCGGTGTTCCCGGTGTGGGCCGGCCTCATCGCCACGGTCGCCCTGTCGCCGGACGGGCAGCAAGCCATGTTTCCGCTCACGCCGACGACGCTCGCACTCTCGTTGATCGGGCACCTGATCTTCGGGCTCGTACTCGGCCTCGGCTTCCTGCGGGCTCGGCACACCGTCGGCCGGCACTGGCCCTGGTCGCCGCTCCTCCCGGCGGCGCGGAGGGCGGGTCGCCGTACCCATCCGTCCTCTGGCCGACCTGCCTCACGCTTCCGGTCCGCGGTTCGGTTGCCGGCCCGTGCCGGGCGCCCGCGCAGTGCGGCGCTGATGCAGGCATGCGGTGAGTGCGGTGGAACTGCCCGGAACACCGACGGCTAGGACTTTCGATGCGCCTGCGCGTAGGTCACGCGGGCGCATCGAACGGTCCCCGCCCTCTCGCGTACCTCCCAATTCCTCGTTACCTGGATCTGGACCCCAGAGGCGTGCCCGAACTGGCACTGTGCTCCCCTCCACACCCTCCATACAGTGTTGTGAATCACACCAACAGTTCAGTTCGCGGTAGATCGTCTCCCGTATCTCCCGCCGGCACTGTTCTCCGTTCCGAACCGCCGACGGTCCGCCCCCGGACCGCGATGGCGACCTGACGATCCCGGTCAGCGCACAGTGGAGGAAGACGTGACCTCAACACCACCCCCGGTCCAAGCTCAGGACTCCGGCCTCGGAAAAGGCCTGAAGAAACGGCACATGAACCTCATCGCCCTCGGTGGCGTGATCGGTGCCGGATTGTTCGTCGGCAGCGGCGTCGTCATCGAGAACGCCGGCCCGGCAGCGATCGTGTCGTTCCTGATCGCGGGGGTCATCACCCTCCTGATCATGCGGATGCTCGCGGAAATGGCGGTGGCTCGGCCCGTCGTCGGATCGTTCTACGTCTACGCCCGGGAAGCACTCGGTAATCGCGCCGGCTTCTCCGTCGGATGGATGTACTGGTACTTCTTCGTCATCGTCGTCGCCGTCGAGGCCATTGCGGGCGGGCGCATCCTGCAGCTGTATCTACCGTCCGCACCGCTGTGGATCCTCAGCCTCGGCCTCCTCGTCATCCTGACCTGTACCAATCTTGTCTCTGCGCGTTCATTCGGCGAGTTCGAGTACTGGTTCTCCTCGATCAAGGTGATCGCGATCGTCCTCTTCCTAGGGTTGGGCGCACTCTGGATCACCGGACTGTGGCCCGACTCGACTCCCGGAGTCGCGAACCTCGTCAGCCACGGCGGGTTCGCCCCGCTCGGTTGGGGCGCGGTGCTCGCGGCGGTCGTCCCCTGTGTCGCCTTCTTCACCGGCGCCGAGATCGTGACCATCGCGGCGGCCGAATCGGCGGAGCCGAAGAAGGCGGTTGCCCGGGCGATGCGCTCCATCGTGGTCCGGATCATCACGTTCTACGTCGGCTCCATCTTCGTCGTCGTCGCGGTGGTGCCGTGGAGCACCGAGGCCGTCGGAGTCAGCCCCTATGCAGCAGCCCTCTCGGCCCTGCACATTCCCGGCGTCGCCACGATCATGAACATCGTCATCCTGACCGCGGTGCTGTCCTGCCTGAACTCGGCGCTCTACACCTCCTCCCGAATGCTGTTCGCCCTCACTCGGAACGGCGACGCCCCCCGAATGTTCACGCACCTGTCCCGCGGCGGGGTGCCACGGCGCGCGATCCTGGCCGGCACAGTGATCGGGTATGCATCCGTGGTCGCGGCCTTCGTCTCCCCGGACCTGGTGTTCTCGTTCCTGGTGAACTCCTACGGCGCCGTCGCGCTCTTCGTCTACCTCATGATCGCCCTCTCCCAGGTCGCCCTGCGGAAGAAGCTCGAAGCGCAGGACCCCTCGGCCCTCAGCCTGAAGATGTGGCTGTTCCCGTGGCTGAGCTACGCGACCATCGGATTGATGGGTGCCGTGATTGCCGCGATGGCGGTTCTGCCCACCACCCGTTCGCAGTTCTGGCTCAGTGTGGTGACCCTGGTCTTCATCCTGATCGGCTATGAGTTCCGCCGCCGCAGCCGGGCCGGCACGGAACCGCAGGGCACCGTCCCTGCGGCGGAAGAAGCATCGGCACCCGAGCCCGAAGCGGAGCAACTCGTCGGAGTTTCAGCCCGCGAGCAACTCTGACGAACCCCCATCGAATCCGAGGACAGGGACCGAACCGGGTCCCTGTCCTCGTTTCTGTGTCCGGCCCCCGACATCGACTTTTCGGCACGATACGGCGAAAATCGGGCACACTGGCAGAACACCTCGGCGGAGGAGGACACCGTGTTCCACCGCGGAGACAACGCCGTCACCGAAGAGCACTCGCTGGACGAGTCACTGCTCGTCGAGCCCGAATCCCGACGGCAGCCCTGGCGCGAATTTCTTGCCTCCACGCCGGGTCGACTCTCCGTGCTGGGTATCGCGCTGGTGACTGCAGCACTCGCGACCGGGGCCATCGCGTCGGCCGCGATCGGTGCCCGTCAACAGCGGATCGACGTGCTACGGACGCATACCGAACCGCTCGCGTACGCCGCGGAAGCCCTGTACAGCTCTCTGTCGATCGCCGATGCCGCAGCCACGACCTCCTTCATCTCCGGTGGAATCGAACCCCGCGAGGTACGCAACCGGTACAACCAGGCGATCGGCGATGCATCGAACGCCCTGGTAACTGCGTCGAATGGAGTGTCGTCGACGGACGCCGGGGCGCTGCGCCTGCTGTCGGAGGTGTCGAGGCACATGTCCGTGTACATCACGCTCGTCGCGACCGCCCGCGCCAACAACCGGTCGGGCAATCCGGTGGGCGTCGCCTATCTGGGTGACGCGTCGGCCCTGATGCAGGACACCATCCTGCCTGCAGCCGAGCGTCTGTACATCGAACAGTCGCGGTCCGTCGCCGACACGCAGGCTCACGGTGCCCGACTGCCGCGCGCCGCATTCGTCGTCACGGCGGGACTGCTGTTCGCACTCGTCCTCGCCCAGGTCTACCTGGCGCGCAAGAGTAAGCGTCGCGTCAACCCCGGTCTCGTCGTTGCCTCACTTCTCACCGCAACCCTCCTGGTGTGGCTGGCCGCGGCCGCACTGGTCTCCACATCGGCGATCGATCGGGCGAGAAGCGAAGGGGCACAACCACTCGCCACCATCACCCAATCGCGCATTCTCGCCCAGCAGGCACGGGCGGACGAGACACTGGCATTGTTGCAGCGCGGCTCCGACGAGCAGTCCGAGATCGATTACGCGGCGCACTCCGCCGCGCTGGCCGACACCCTCGGACGGTTGCAGAGCGACGCGCGACCCGAGGTTGCCGACGCGCTTGCCGCGCTGGACGGGTGGCGGACCGCTCACGAGATGTTGCAGCAAAGGCTCGCGGCCGGCGACTACTCGGGTGCGAGCGCCCTCGCCATCGGTTCGGGCGAGCTCGCGTCGACCGCTCGGTTCGCCGCCCTGGACGAATCTCTCCGGACCGGCATCGAGCGATTTCGCACCGAGGAACTGGACGGAATGGCCGCAGCGTATCGGTCGTTGTCGCTGCTCGCGGTGGGTAGCATGGTGATCGGCGTCCTCTGCGGGTTCGCCGTCGGTGGGGGGATCTGGCCCAGACTGAACGAGTACCACTGATGATTCCGGTGGATCGACCGAGACGGACGAGACGGCGCGCCTTCCGCCCGCACCTCCTGGTGTGCGCGTGCGCCACCGTCCTCTTCGCCGGCTGCGCCACCCCGCAACCGCTCTCACCGATCCCCGGCGGCGACTACGCCGAGTTTCCGTTGTCCGACGGGGCGCAGATTCTGCCGCCGTCGGGCGTCGCGCCGGCGGAACCGCCCACACCGGACACGTGCGGTGCGCTCGCCAGCCTGCGGCCCGGCCCGGCTGTCCCACCAGGAACTCGACCCCCTGGTTCTGCGGTGGCCGACATTCTGGCCCGTGGACGCCTGATCGTGGGCCTCGACCAGAACACCAACCTCTTCAGCTTCCGCGACCCGACCACCGGCACCCTGATGGGATTCGACGTCGACGTCGCGAAGGAGGTTGCCCGTGATCTGTTCGGCGATCCGTCCAAGGTCGAGTACCGGCTGCTCACCTTCGGTAGCCGCTTCGACGCGCTGGAGAACGACGAGGTGGATCTCGTCGTCAAGGGCACCACGATCACATGTGAACGTGCCGAGCGCGTCGCCTTCTCGACGGTCTACTTCCAGGCCTACCAGCGACTGCTGGTACCGAAGGGTTCCGGCATCGAGGGTCCGGCGGACCTTGCGGGCAAGAGAGTGTGCACCGCCATCGAGACCACGTCGCTCGCCACCGTTCAGCGAGTGCAACCCGAGGCGACGATTGTCGCGGTTCCCGACTGGGACGACTGCCTCGTGGTCCTTCAGCAACGGCACGCCGACGCCGCCAGCACCGACGACTCAATTCTCGCCGGGCTGGCCGCCCAGGATCCGAATCTCGAGATCGTCGGCCCACCATTGGAATCGGAGCCGTACGGCATCGGCGTCAACAAGAGCCACGAGGATCTGGTGCGCTTCGTGAACGGCACCCTCGACAGGATGCGGGCCGACGGGACGTGGATGGCGCTCTACGACAGGTGGCTGACCGTACTCGGCCCGGTTCCGGGCCCGCCCGCACCGACCTATCGGGATTGAGGTGTCGGGCCGTGAGCGACGAAACTCAACGAACACCCCCGGTTGAGCTGCAATCCACCCGCGGTGTGCGGTTCGACCCGTTCGCCGACGATACCGACTCGGCGCCGACGACTGTGGACCGCCCTGGAACGCAAGAACTTTCGATGCTCCTCACCAACCCCGTGGTGGCGGAGAACAAACGGTTCTGCGACCGGTGCCGTCGCCCGGTCGGGCGTTCGACAAGCGGGAAACCCGGGCCCACGGAGGGCGTCTGCGAGCACTGCGGCACCGTGTTCACCTTCTCGCCGCAACTGGAGACAGGCGAGCTCGTCGCCGGGCAGTACGAGGTGCTGGGCTGCCTGGCGCACGGCGGGGTGGGCTGGATCTACCTCGCGCTGGACCACAACGTGAACGATCGCTGGGTGGTGCTCAAGGGACTGCTGCACTCGGGCGATCCCGAGGCGCAAGAGGTCGCGCTGGCCGAGCGGCGGTTCCTCGCAGAAGTCACGCATCCCAGCATCGTCAAGATCTTCAATTTCGTCGAACACCCGGGGCTGGACGGCAATCCCGTCGGGTACATCGTCATGGAGTACATCCGGGGGCGGACACTCCGGGACGTCCTGGCGGAGGTCGAGGCGGACACACGCGACGGTGCGCCGCGGCCGAAGCTTCCGGTGGAACGGGCAATCGGCTACATCCTCCAGGTGACACCCGCAATGGCATATCTGCACTCCATGGGACTGGTGTACAACGACCTCAAACCCGAGAACATCATGATCGGCGGCGACCACGATCAGCTCAAGCTCATCGATTTGGGCGCGGTCGCGCGTATCCGCGACCACGGCTACATCTACGGCACCCCGGGTTATCAGGCGCCGGAGATCGCCACTACCGGTCCGACGGTGGCTTCGGACATCTACACCGTCGGCCGCACGCTCGCCGCGCTCACCATCGATCTGCCGTCGGAGTCGGGGCGCTACGTCGACGGTCTCCCCACACCGGAGCAGGCACCGCTACTGGCCGAGCACGAGTTCTACCATCGGCTGTTGCTCAGAGCCACAGATGCCGATCCGGACCGTCGGTTCGTCTCCGCCGAGGAGATGTCGACACAGTTGGAGGGCGTGCTCCGAGAGATCGTCGCGCAGAAGACCGGGCGTCCGAATCCCGGTCTCTCCCGACTGTTCAGCCCACAGCGCACCACATTCGGCACGGACCTCGCCATCAGCCGCACCGATGTGTATGTGGACGGGCATCGCCGCAACGAACGCGTCGGTGCGATAGGAGTTGCTCGGGCGCTTCCCGTCCCACTCGTCAACCCCGACGATCCGGCGGCACCGTACCTCACGGTGGTGCACAGCAGGCCGAAGGAACTCCTGGATTCGCTGAGCAGGGCGCGGGAAGCAGTGCGGGGCGGGGCGGAGCCCAGCATCGAGATTCCGCTCGCCGAAGCGCGCGCGCACCTCGACCTCGGACATCCCCGGGAGGCAGGGCAGATCCTCTCTTCTCTGCCACTCGAGCGCGCAGACGCGTGGCGCATCGACTGGTACAGCGGGATATGTGCGCTTCTCGAGGGCGACTTCGAGGCGGCGCTGGGCCGTTTCGACGCCGTGTTGACTGCGCTGCCCGGCGAGGATGCTCCGAAGCTCGCGCTGGCGGCGACGGCGGAGATGCGCTGTGAGTACCGGGAAGGGGAGGACTGCGAGTTGTGGCGGCGAGAGGCCGAGAAGTTCTACCGCACAGTGTGGCGGACGGATCACGGCGTCATCAGCGCGGCGTTCGGCCTCGCCAGGCAACTCGATCACCGTGGTGACCGGGACGGCGCCGTCCGGGCACTCGACGAGGTGCCGCCCACCTCGCGACACTACGCAGAAGCGCGGTTGACGAGCGTGCTCGTGCTGGTCCACGACCGCCCCGTCGCGGACGTGTGCGAACGGGACCTACAAGAAGCCGCCCAACGCGTCGAGCTCCTCGCCCACGACGAACGGCGTGCACTGCAGACCCGCGTTCTCGTGCTCGGTGTGGCGGTGGACTGGTTGCGGTCGGGTCGAATACCCACGACTGCAACCCTTCTCGGTGTCCCGTTCACCGAACACGGTCTGCGGACCGGGGCCGAGTCGGCACTGCGGGCGCTCGCCCGTAAAGCGCCCGAGCGTCGGCATCGATACACCCTGGTGGATCTCGCCAATCTCATCCGCCCGACCACCTGGCTGTAGCGCAACCGAATCACAGCACGCCGAACCCGATCTGTTCGCGTCCCCAACGGGCATTCCACGCCATCGCCTGCATCCGGTCGCGCAAATCGTCCCGGCTACGCGCTGTTTCGTCCAGCTGGCCCATCAGTTCGATGATGCGGCGACGGGCGGTTTCCAGTTCCGCCGCGAGACACTCCGCCTCCCTCGTTCTGCGGGTGCGGTTCCTGTGCCCGGTGATCGTGGTCATCTCGGCTCCCATCGTGTGCTCTCGCACCCCATTCTGGGCAGCCTGGTACGGGTCCAGAAGATCCAGATAGTTGCGGTCCCGTGGGTCCAATCTGGACCTATGACCCAGCCCACATGTGGCTCTCACCTCCGCGTTCTTTCGCCCGTAGGGTGCGGTACACGAAGAAAGTTCCGGCCGGAGGAGGTGCAGGGTGGCGGAAATCCGGGTCGACCCGCTCACGATCGCAGACCGCACATTTTCTTCGCGGCTGATCATGGGAACCGGTGGTGCAACGAACCTTTCCGTACTCGAGGAGTCACTCCTCGCATCGGGCACCGAACTGACCACTGTCGCGATGCGCCGCGTCGACTCGGCGGGGAAGACGGGGATGCTCGAACTGCTGAACAGACTCGGCATCGCACTGTTGCCCAACACCGCCGGCTGCCGGGGCGCCGCGGAGGCCGTGCTGACTGCTCGGCTCGCAAGCGAGGCACTGGGCACCGAATGGGTGAAGCTCGAAGTCGTGGCGGACGAGCGGACCCTTCTTCCCGATGCCGTCGAACTCGTCTCGGCTGCAGAGCAACTCGTCGACGACGGCTTCGTCGTGCTGCCCTACACCAATGACGACCCCGTGCTGGCGATGCGGCTCGAGGACGCCGGTTGCGCCGCCGTCATGCCACTCGGTTCACCGATCGGCACCGGACTCGGCATCTCCAACCCCCGCAACATCGAGATGATCGTCGCCCGCGCCGGTGTCCCGGTGATCCTCGACGCCGGGATAGGCACCGCAAGTGATGCTGCCCTGGCCATGGAACTGGGGTGCGACGCCGTGCTGCTCGCGTCCGCCGTCACCCGCTCGTTCGATCCGCCGCTCATGGCCGCGGCCATGGCGGACGCGGTTCGAGCCGGACGCCGCGCACGGAATGCCGGTCGTATCCCGAAGCGCTTCTGGGCGCAGGCATCCTCCCCCCTTACCGGGAACCTGCCCACTCCAGCAGGTCGTCGGCCGGCCACGTATTGATCACCTGTTCGGGTTCGACGCCGCACCGCATCGCCCGCTCACACCCGTACCCTTGCCACGCAAGCTGTCCGGGCGCGTGCGCGTCGGTGTCGATCGAGAACAGACACCCGAGATCCATGGCCAGGTCGATCAGCCTGCTCGGGGGGTCGCGGCGTTCGGGACGGCTGTTGATCTCGACGGCGGTGCCGTGGTCACGGCAGGCGGTAAATACCTTCTCGGCGTCGAATGTGGACTCCGGCCGAGTGCCGCGGCCGCCCGTGACGAGGCGACCCGTGCAATGCCCCAGCACATCGACTCGCGGATTCTCCACGGCTTTGAGCATCCGCCGCGTCATCGCACCACTCTCGGCCCGAAGCTTCGAATGCACACTCGCGACCACGAGGTCGAGTTCGTCGAGGAGGTCCGGATCCTGATCGAGCGAACCGTCTTCGAGAATGTCGACCTCGATTCCGGTGAGAATACGGAAGGGCGCCAGCTCTTCGTTGAGGCGGGCGATCACCTCGAGTTGGGCACGCAGCCGATCGGCGGACAATCCGTTGGCCACGGTAAGTCTGGGAGAATGATCTGTGAGAGCGCAGTATTCGTGGCCGAGCGAAGCCGCACTCCGCATCATCTCGTCGATCGGGCTGCCACCGTCGGACCAGTCCGAATGAGTGTGCAGATCACCCTTCAGCGCTTCGCGGAGTGCACCGCCACCGAGGGGCTCCGCCTTTTCCCGCAGTTCCGTGAGGTAGGCAGGAACACCGTCGAGTGCCTCACGGATCACCGTCGCCGTCTTCGGTCCGATGCCCGGCAAGTCCTTCCAGCTGTCGGTGCGCTGACGGATGTCCCGCTGCTCCTCCGACAAACCCGCCACCACGTCGGCGGCGCGCCGATACGCCTTCACCCGGTGCGTCTCCGCCCTGGATCGCTCGAGCCAGAACGCTGTCTCGCGGAGGGCCTGCACCGGGTCCATCGAGCTGTCGGCGTCCATGCCACCAGTGTTGCGCCCACCCCACGTCACCGCAACGCTTCGCGTGCCCCCTCCCGGACGGCACTGGTGAGGGCCGTGAGTAGCGGCGATTCCAACTTCCACCGCTGCCAGTACAACGGCACATCGATCGGTCGCGCCGGATCGAGCTCGACCAGTCCGTGGTCGCTGCCCGTGTGCAGTTCGGGGAGCAGTCCCCAGCCGAGCCCGTAGTGGACCGCGTCCGAGAATGCCGAGGAGCCGGGAACGAAGTGCCGCGGTGGATGCACTCGTCGTCGTGTGAACCCCCGCAGGAATCTGGCCTGCAGTTCATCCTTGCGGTCGAAGTCGAGCATGGGGGCGACTGCCAGGGCCTCGGCGGTCGGCCCGTCCGGGAACCAGTGGTCGGCGAACTCACGGCTGCACAGTGCGCGGTACCGCATCGATCCGAGTGTCTCCACCGTGCATCCCTGCACCGGCTCCGAAACGGACGTCACCGCCGCCATCACCGTTCCCTCCCGCAGCAAGGCCGTGGAGTGGTACTCGTCTTCGCGGTGCAGGTCGAACAGCACACGATGTTCCGGTGCCAACCGGGCCAGGGCCGGGATCATCCAGGTCGACAGCGAATCCGCGTTCACGACGAGGGGCAGCGTGCTCGTCTGCGCAGTATTCGGATTGAGCGAGGCCATCGTCTCCTGCTCGAGGTGGGCCACTTGCCGTGCGAGGGTGAGCACCACGCGCCCCGAGTCCGTGGCCCGCGCCGGTTTTACCCGCTGCACCAGCACGCGTCCCACCTGTTGCTCGAGCGCCTTGATGCGCTGGCTCACGGCGGACGGTGTGATGTGCAGCGTTCGGGCCGCCGCCTCGAAGGTGCCTTCGTCGATGACGGCGGCAAATGTGCGTAGCGCAGCAAGGTCCAGCTCCATGTGAAGCGATGCTAATGGCAATGAAGGATAATTAGCTGGCCTGATGCAGGGGCGGCTTCGTAGCGTGGTGTCCATGGACTTCACACCCAGTGTGCTCACGGCAGCAGCGGGCTTCGGCACCGGTCTGTCGCTGATCGTCGCGATCGGCGCCCAGAACGCTTTCGTCCTGAGGCAGGGCATCGTCCGCCGACACGTCCTTCCCGTCGTCGCTCTCTGCGCGATCTCCGACGTCATCCTCATCGGACTCGGGATCAGCGGAATTGCCACGATCCTCGCCCACGCGCCCGGCGCAATCACCGTCATCCGCTGGGCCGGAGCCGCGTTCCTGCTGGCCTACGCGGCGTTCGCGGCCCGTCGAGCCCTACGCCCCGGCACGCTCGACACTCCACAGGAAGTCGGGTCCGCGACACTCGCCACCGCGGTCTTCACCTGCCTCGCACTGACCTGGCTGAACCCGCACGTCTACCTCGACACGGTGCTGATGCTCGGATCGGTCGCCAACAATCAAGGGGATCCCGGTCGTTGGCTGTTCGGCCTCGGAGCGGCCGTCGCGAGCGTCAGCTGGTTCCTCGCCCTCGGCTACGGCGCCCGATTCCTGCACCGAGTATTCGCCCGTCCCGGCGCCTGGCGGGCACTCGACGCCGGTATCGCCGCCCTGATGCTCACGCTCGGCATCACATTGGTGGTTTCATAGTCAACTCGAGGTTGACGTGCCTCGCCGGGTCGACCAATACTTGGCAGCGTGCCCCCGCGATCGAATCAGCTGCTGTCGGACGCGAACGTCAGGGAGTCGTAATGGATGCCGTGCAGCGATTCTCCGCTGCCCGCGTCGCCCGGCTCGCTACCGCCGGACCCGACGGAGCACCGCATCTCGTACCGTTGGTCTTCGCCCTCACCGAGGACACGATCTACTCGTGCGTCGACTTCAAACCCAAGCGCACCACGGCATTACGACGACTGAAGAACATCGCCGCGAATCCGTCCGTCAGCATCCTCGTCGATCACTACGCCGACGACTGGGACCAGCTGTGGTGGGTGCGGGTAGACGGCGTGGCCGAGGTGCTCGACGCGACCACCGCGGAGGGAACCGCCGCCATCGACGTCCTCGCCGCCAAATACACGCAGTACTCCGCGCGCCGTCCGCAGGGACCGGTGATTGCCGTCCGCTCCCTGCGCTGGCATCACTGGTCCGCTGTGAGTACTTCTTAACACCGGAGCGTTGAGAAGTGCTCACGGGCGCTAGCCTCGGGTCCGTGCCCACAGCCCTGATCACCGGAGCCAGCCGCGGCCTCGGAGCCGCCATCGCCCGCGAACTCGCACCGAGTCACGACCTCCTTCTCGGAGCCCGCACAGCAGCGTCGCTGACCGCCATCCTCGGCGAACTCCCCGCCGCGACTCCCTGGCCCGTGGAACTCACCGACTACGACGCGGTGGCCGACGCCTGCGCGCCGATCGAGCACCTCGACGTGCTGGTGCACAACGCCGGGGTCGCCGACCTGTCGACCGTCGCCGAGTCCAGCGTCGAGCAATGGCGCCACACCCTCGAAGCGAACGTGATCGCCGTGGCCGAGCTGACGCGCCTCCTCCTACCTGCCCTACGCGCCGCCGGAGGACACGTCGTGCTCATCAATTCCGGTGCGGGAATCCGGGCAAATGCCGGGTGGGGATCCTATGCGGCGAGCAAATTCGCCCTTCGCGCCTTTGCGGACTCGCTGCGGCTCGAGGAGCCGGACCTGCGGGTCACCTCCCTTCACCCGGGACGGATCGACACGGACATGCAGCGCGCCATCGTCGCAGGCGAGGGCGGCGAATACCGTCCCGAGAACTATCTTCGAGCCTCGACGGTCGCCGCTGCCGTACGTCAGGCCGTCGAGACGCCTGCTGACGCACATCCCACCGAAGTCGTGCTGCGCGTCCGGTGACAGCGAGACTTTCGCGGCGTCCCGGCAAAAAACCGGCGTGAGATACATCACTGTTTGGTCCTTCAGAAAACCCTTAAGCTGCTCACAATCAACCGCCCTACAGTTCTTCACGTCAGCACAGTTCGCCAGCACGAGTCGGGTCTTTCACGTCGGCTCAGGAGGTAACGCCACGATGAACACCGAACAGCGCAAGCCGAACGATTCCGTCATCGACGTGAGCGGCGATCTCTTCGCTTCGATGTTCTCCCTCGATCTCGGCGACGGCGACGTGGACTACGACGCCGTCGAGCGGATCCACGATGGCGAGTTCGGCGAGTGGACCCTCGCGGCCGCCCGCTCCGGGCTGTTCCCGCCCCACGCTGTGGAAGCCCTGCAGCAGTCGTGGCAGAAGACCCCCCGCTCCCTGCTCGACGCCCTGCTCACCGACGCCGACGAAATGACCCGCAAGCGCTGCAACATCATCTGGGCCGGCCTCGACGAGGCCAGTTCCTTCGACACCGCCGAATACGCCTGACGGTCAGAACGGCCAGGCGGGAACCGACGGCAGCCCGGTACGGGTGGGACGCCCGATCAACCACGCAAGCAGCTCGTGATGCGGCAGTCCCGGAATGGTGACGTCGGGATGAAGTGCCTTCAACTCGGGTAGCTCCGTCGCCAACGTGCTGTCGACGAAAGCCTCCGGCCAGTCACCGACCGCATGGTCCAGGCGGAGGTCGACGTGGTGGATCTCCAGTTCACGCCACCGCAGTACCGGCACATCCCAGGCCGTCACCGGCTTACGCCAGTTCACCGGCGTCTCGTACCGGTCCGCGGTGATCTCCCGAAGCGAATCGATCACGCGGCGGCCGGCGAATCGGAAGTCGGCGGCGAGGAGCTCGACGGGCCGGGCCGCCCCCTCCTCTATCGCGGCTGCCCGGGCAGCAGGCCCGCCGGGATACATCTCCGGAGCGGGCTCCCCCGTAATCACGCCGACGGCGAACCGGTTGAGAGCATCCGCGTTCCTCGCCAGATGCGTCACCACATGACCACGACTCCACCCCGGTAACCGGGAGGGTTCACGGGCCTGCTGGTCGGTCAAGGTCTCGAGCGTCGACTCGAGCGCCCGCTGCGACGCGGCCACCTCCTCGAGCAGTGCGGTATACGACTGATCGGTGTGCGGCGCGGTCATGGCCCCGATGCTAGGTGATCGCACCGGAGAACCCACGGAATTAACGACTGCGGCAGAACTCCCGCGATTCGCGGTCGCCCATTCTGGTTACTCGTCAGTTCGGGACGGCAAAGCCAGCCTTTCAGCGCACGACCGCCTTTTCAGCACCCGACAGCCCGTTGAGCCCACGACAATAGGAGAACCATCCATGAGTGATCGCGACACGTCCGGGGAAGCCCGCGAAGGTTTGCTGGACTCCGTCAAGGGCAAGGCGAAAGAGGTCGCCGGAGCGGTGACCGGGAACGACTCGCTGACCGCCGAGGGACAATTGCAGCAAGCCGAGGCTCAGCAGCGCAAAGAGGCGAACACCGCCGAAGCCATCGCCCGGGCGGAGACCGAGCAGGCGGCCGAGGAACTCCAGGAAGTGCGTGCCGAAGGGGCCGCAGAACGCGCCGAGGTCCGGGACGAGGCGGATGTTGCACGGCAAGCCGCCGAAGAGCAGCGCCGAGCACAGCGCCGGGCGGCCGAAGAGGCGCAGCACCGTGAGGTGGTCACGGAGCAGGCCAGGGCCGGAGTCGACGCCCGGATCGAAACCAGTCGGGCCGAAGAGAATGCGCGCACCGAGGTCACTGCCGCGGCGGAGAGCGCCGGAGAGGCCGTCGAGGAGCATCGCCAGTCGATACGCGAAGCGGACGCCGCGCGGGCCGAAGCCGAGCGTGCACGTCGCGAAGCCGAGGCCCTGCGCGACGACGCCGAACAGTCCTGATCACCACCCACGTATCGAGGGAGATTCGATGAATATCGTCAGTGTGCCGTTAGCGGTCCTGCGCCTGCAGTACAAGATCGTGCGGTTCCCGTTGCAACTGATCGAGGACCAGTTCATGTCCCGGCTGGGTACCGAGGCGCCGGCGCGGGTGATGTACGAACGCACTCTCGGCGTCATCGACGGCGCCGTCGGCAGTGTTCTGGGCGATCAGGAGGTCGAGCAGCGCGGCGCGGCGCTCACCAAACGCAGCGAGGCGCTACTGCGGGCAGCGGAACTCGATGCCGAGGCGAGCCGCAAAGAGGCGGAGGCCGACGCCGAGTTGGAAGCCGAGCGACAGCGCGCCAACGAGCAGCAGGTTGCAGCGCAGGAGGCGAAGCAGCGCGAGGTCGAGCAGGCCCGTAAGCGTGAAGAAGAACACAAGCGTGAGGCCGCGCAGGAGGCCGAACAGCGCAAGCAAGCCGCGGCGAAGCAGGCCGACGAGCAGGCGGCTCAGCGCAAACAGGCCGCGGAGGCCGCCGCACGCAACGAGCGGGAGAAGATCAAGGCCGCCGAGGAGAAGGCCGCTACCCCTGCCAAGGAGCAACTGCAGGAAGCCGCCGACAAGCAGAGCGAGGCAGCAGACAAACGGGCGCGGGCCGACCGCGTGGAGGATTTGGCCGAGTCCGAGGCCGCCAACCGTAAGAACGAGAAGGCCGCCGGCAACTAGGGTTCGGCGGGTGCCACGGTCGCCACCGACGCCTTGCCGTCGGCGGTGGCCCGCATCCGGCTGAACTCGTCGACTCGTCGTTGGGCCTGTTCGGCTGTGACGTCGTCGGAACGGTGCGCCACCAGCGCCCCCGCGGCACATCTGTACGCGTAGCTTCGGTGGAATCGCCCTGCAGACGTCATCAACCTGACTGCTACCGAACTGTCGGCCTACTGACCATCTCGATAGTGGGGCCGAAAGCGCGATCGATTCGAGCGCGATCGCCGGTCATAATGAGATCGAGTTGCAGACCACGGACCTGCGCCAGCACAAGTGTCGCCAACGCGGATGCTTCGTCGGGTGGCCACCCTTCCCGGACCAAGCGTTGTTCGATGGGAACGAGCCAATCATTGATTATCGACTGGACAAGTCTTCCGCCGCGCTCGGGTCCTCGTGCTGTGCGTCCGACCAACTCGAACAGCAACACGAACTGGCGTTGCTCTCGGGGTTCATACAACCGGCGCCACGCGGCCTGCACGAACTCCGCCGCCGATTCTGCGGCGCCGAGTTCTCCGTTGCCCTGTAGGTCCGCCAGAAAGTCGCCGTGAATCTTCACTAAGACTTGCAGGAGCAACTCCTCCTTGGACGAGAAGTGTCGCAGGAGAGTCGCATGGGTGACGCCGAGCGCCTGCGCGATCGTACGGAGCGAGACATCGCTGATCCCGTGGTCGAGCACATACTCGGTCGCCGCCGCCAGCAACTCCGGCCGCCGATGCTGATACCTCAGCGTGCGTCCGTCGACCCCGCCTGTGCCCATCGCTGAATCCTATCCCTCCAACTAGCCCGAAAATTAGACGTACCAAGTGGTTGTGATAACCAAACGGTACTGCTACTTTCAGTGTACTGCTCGTACACGGCAGGAAGTCGAACCCACGTCCCAGGCTTCTGGGGCAGACAAGTGATCAGCCGCACCGTTCGCATGCGGCGGTGGCGGCCGTCAGCGCCAACAGCCGCCGCTCGGCGCCTGGCCCGGATCATCTTCAGCAACTGTGACATTCGTGCCGCCGCTGCTATACCGGGGCCGGTCCCGTGATCTGCCGAGACTGGAAATCGACTTGGCGCACATCCGAAGATCACCGCGCCACCACCAACGAACTGAGGACGACCATGACCGATCAAACCAGCACCCTGGCGGAGTTGGGCCTGTTCACCGGCGCCCCGCAGCACGACAACTTCTGCCGACTGGGAAGCTTGCTGCCGACCCGCGAGCTCACCCCATCATCGACGCCACACCAGTGGCGCACCGGCGACACGATCGACCTTCCGGACACCTACGAGTTCGCCGGCGAGACGAAGTCGTTCGAAGACTTCTTCGTCGAAACTGACACCGCAGCGCTGCTCGTCCTCGAGGACGGCGTCATTCGCCACGAGCGATACGCGCTCACCGGTGGCCCCGAGGTGCCGTGGATCTCGATGTCTGTGGCGAAGAGCTTCGTGTCCGCGCTGGTCGGTATCGCCGTTGCCGAGGGCCACATCAAGAGCATCGACGATCCCATCAGTGACTACGTTCCGGTCAATCCGGGGTCCGCGTACGACGGCGTCTCGATCAGAAACGTCCTGCAGATGTCCTCCGGGGCGCGGTGGAACGAAGACTACAGCGACCCCACCTCAGATGTCTTCCAGCTCAACGCCGCGATGGCTGGCGTAGGCACCCTCGACGACTTCGTCGCCGGCGTGATTCGCGAAAACGAACCGGGAACGGTGTGCCGCTACAACTCCGGTGACACCCAAGCACTCGCCTCGTTGGTGGTCCGCGCGACCAACCGCTCGCTCACCGACTACATGCAGGAAAAACTGTACGAACCCCTTGGTATGACCTCTCCCGGCGCATGGCTGCTCGACGCCGCCGGAATGGAGGTCGCGTTCGCGGGGCTGAACATGACCGCCCGGGATTTCGCCAAGCTCGGCGAGCTGTACCGCAACGGCGGCGAATGGCACGGCAACCAAGTCGTCCCGGAGCAGTGGGTGCGCGACTCCGTGGTTCCGGACGCCCCCTACCTTCAGCCGGGGCAGCCAATCGTCGGCACACACCGATTCGAGTTCGGATACGGCTACCAGTGGTGGATTCCGGCCGGAGATCACGGCGAGTTCAGCGCGATCGGTGTCTACAACCAATTCGTCTACGTCGACCCGACAGCGAATGCAACGGTCGTGAAGCTGTCATCCAACCGGACCTACGGGACAACCGACAGCGAATCCACCAACCACGATCACGAAACGGGCGCCTTTATTCGAGCCGTCATCAATGCTCTACGCAACTAGTCTAGTGGCCCGCCGACCCGGTGACGTCCAGGTCGGTCACGAAATCCAGCAGAAGCTTGTTCACCTCGGTGGGCCGCACCTGCTGAACGAAATGCCCGGCGCCCTCCAGTAAATGCACGCCCCGCAGGTCGGGAACGGCCTCCCGCATGCGGTCGAGTGCCGCCGAACCGCTCATCGCGAGGACGGGATCACGGGCGCCGGCGATGAACAGCGTCGGGACCTCGATGGGGGCGCCATCGAGGTCCACGCTGTGTTCCCAGTTCGCGTCATACGCCCGGTACCAGTTGAGGCCACCGGTGAATCCGGTAGCGCTGAATACGTCTGCGTAACGGTCGAATTCGGCCTGCGACAACCACGACCACGGCAGCGGCGGCGCGTGTGGCAACACGTCGAGGTAGCCGTTCCCCTCGGACGGGTGCTGCCAGATATCGAGGTAGTGATAGTCGCCCGAGAGCGCGTAGAACAGCCTGTGCAGGAATCGGCGAGGGTCGGTGTCGAGTTCCCGATCTGCGACACCGGGTTCCTGAAAGTAGTGGATGTGCAGAAAGTGCTTGCGCGCCACCGCCGCATACAACTCGGATGGTCGGGCGGGAAAGCGGTCGGGCGCATAGGGCACCGCCAGGAGCACCAGCCCCGACACCCGCTCGGGGTGGCGGAGAGCGAGCGTCCACGCGACCGGGGCGCCGAAGTCGTGGCCGACGAATACCGCTCGATCCTCACCGAGCGTGTCGAGGAGGCCGACGAGTTGGTCGGCCACGCGATCGTTCGTGTAATCGCCGATGGTGACGGGAGTGTCCGTGCGACCGTACCCGGGCATGTCCGGTGCGAGGGCCCGGAACCCCGACTCGGCGAGCGCGCGACTCTGATGGCGATAACTGAACCCGAGTCCCGGGAATCCGTGGCACATCACCACCGGCGGTCCTGCGCCCAGATCGCTGAAACTCCACCGAAATCCGTCGACCACAACCTCGCGTTCGGACATCACTCTCCGGACGTGCCGGCCATCGACCGCGCCCTCTCCGCGATGTCGAGTGCCGCGAGATAGCCGAAAACCAGCGCAGGCCCGATCGTGGCTCCCGGTCCCGCATAGGTGTGTCCCATCACCGGCGCGCTGGTGTTTCCCGCCGCATAGAGTCCCTCGATGACGGTTCCGTCTTCGCGAAGTGCTCGCCCCGCCGTGTCGGTGTTGATGCCGCCCTTCGTACCCAGATCGCCCGGGACCATCTTGGCCGCGTAGAACGGGCCCTTGGTCAACTCGCCCAGGCTCGGGTTGGGTTTGTTGCTGATGTCGCCGTAGTAGTGGTCGTATTTGCTCTCACCACGGTGGAAGTCCTCGTCCACACCCCGGCGGGCGAACCCGTTGAACCGTTCGACGGTGGCGGTGAAACGGTCCACGGGGACACCGATCTTCTCGGCAAGACCCTCGAGAGTGGACGCCTTGACGATCGCCCCGCTGTCGAGCCATTTCCTGGGAAGCGGGGCACGCGCCGTGACACTGGCGAAGAGGTACCGGTCCCGGTAGGTCTGGTCGAAGATCAACCAGGCGGGGATGTTCTCACCCGGGCCGTCGCCCTGCCCGTACTCACCGCCATACATGCGGTGTACCGCCTCGACATACGGCAGCGACTCGTTCATGAACCGCTCGCCGCGGTCGTTGACCATGATGCTGCGCGGCAGCGACCGCTCGGCCAGGGCGAACCATGGTCCCTTGGGCAGCGGAATGCTCGGACCCCACCACGCGTCGCTCATGAAGCTCACCCCGGCACCGAGTTTCAGCGCCGCATTGATCCCGTCGCCCGTATTCGACGGTGCCCCGGTGGTCCAGTCGGAACCGATCGGCTCGCGCTGGTACTTCCGTCGCATCTCCGCATTGTTGTCGAATCCGCCGCACGCCAGGACGACACCGTGCCCCGCGCGCAGCGTCGTGGTCTGCTCGTTCGACTTCACGACTACCGCGACCACGCGGCCGTTCTCGGTGACCAGATCGGTCAGCTCGGTGTTCAGCCGCAGGGGGATACCCGCTTGGCGGACCCCGAGCAGGAGTTCCGCCATCAGGGCCGCACCCATGCCGATCAGGTGCTGTCGCCGCGCCTTCGCGACCATACTGCGCAGCCCGACCCTCACCATCCGAACCGGTCCGCGCCAGGTCCGGAATCCCGTACTCAGCCAGCGATAATCCGACTGCTTCACGACGACGTTCAGCGGGGTCTTGCTGTACGGCGGATGCAGGGTGTCGAGGTCGTCGCCGAGTGCGCGCGCATCGAACGGAACGGGCTCACACGAGCGCCCGGTAGCCAGCCCACCCGGTGCCTCCGGGTAGTAGTCGGAGTAGTTCTTCACCCATTCCAACTTCAGCGGACTGTGGTCGATCAGGAACTGGAGGGCTTCCGGCCCTCTGTCGATGTAGGTGTCGATCCGCTCGGGATCGACGACCGGTCCGACGATGCTGCGCACGTACGTGCGGGCAGCCTCGAGATCGTCAGGGGGAGCATCACGTTGGAGCACCGTGTTTCCCGGAATCCACACTCCGCCACCGGATCGGGACGTGGAGCCGCCCCAATACGGCGACTTCTCGACGATCACTACTTTCAGTCCGCGCGCGGCCGCGGTGATCGCCGCACTCATTCCGGCAGCGCCCGATCCGACCACGACCACGTCGAAGCTCTGGTCCACCGATTCCTTCGCGGGGAGGATGGCGTGGTTGTCCCCTGATGTGGTCATACGGCTCCCTATCGGTACGTGAAGTACCAAAACTAGAACACGTTCCACCATAGATCAAGGGTGGCGTCACTTCCGATCCCTAGGGAATGGGAATGACCAGGAGAGGCATGCCGGGAATCTGCACCCGGATCTGCGGCTGCGGCAACGGCGCGGGGGCCGGAGGCGGTGGCAATTCGACCTGCGGCGGTGGTGGGGGAGGCGGCGGTGGTGGCGGCGGGGGAGGAGGCGGTGGCGGCGGCGGCGCAACCGTAGCCGGGGCAGGACGTGGCGCGGCCTGCTGCACCGCGATCGGCGGCGAATCGACGACAGGGGCTTCGGAGATCACCGGCGCCGGCGGCCGCGGACGCTCCGCGGGCTGCCCCGGTCCCGCACCGACCGGAACGGGAGTGAGGCCTCCGGTCATCAAGTCCACGACGGCGATGTCGTTCATTGCGAGGTTCGACGGCTGCACTACCAAAAGCCGATCCTCCTGAAAATTCGGCCACGGGTCACCCTGCATTTCCGAATTCTCGCCGAGGATGGGGGCCAGGAGAGGGCTGCCTTGTACACACCGAACCCGCGGCACGCCGTGGTCGTCGACCAGAACGATCGTCCCGGCCTCGAGAACTGATTGGACCGGCTGCGCCCGGCCCCCCTCGAACCCGTAGTCGGTGACCCGGGTATCCGCGCGAAGCAAAACCGGCGTCAGCGTCCGTACGTAACTCCGCACGTCGGCGACGTCGAATACGCCGGACCATGCCGTCATTCGGGCGGGCTCCCTTTCGAGGTCGTCGACGAGCTTCTGCCGGTCGCACAGCAACCGGTCCGGGCTTCCCCCGTAGAGACCCGTGCGGTCACCCACCACTCGGATGCCGCCGGTGCCGCCCTCGGTGGGCAGCTCGGTGCCGGCAGGACCGTACGGAACGGTGGTGGGCGTCTGCGGCGGCAGCAGCACCTGGGTCCAGGGATACCCGTCGTCCATGGCGCCGTTGAGCTCGACGGAGACGGTCCTGACCTCCGACCCGGAGGAGCAGGCCACCATCACCGTGGCGGCGACGACACCCGCTACGACCAGCCAGTGACGCGGCGCGCGCCGGAAGCGCGTACCTGCACGTGCGACTGCTCTGCGTCGGGCACCCCTTGCGGCCGGCCCGGCGTCGTCGGTGGCCACACCGACATCGTAAGCACAGTTTCCGCTCGACCGGGCGGTAATCCCGCTGTGGTCGTGCGCGTGTCAGCGCGTGACCATGTCCTCCTGCGACCAGTACGCCTTCATCGTCGTGATCTTGCCGTCGTCGTCGAAGGTCATCACATCGATCGGCGCTATCTCGAGCTTCTGCTCGCCCAGTTCGGTGACCAGCGAAAAGTGGAAGGCCGCTGTGTTTCCGGCGATCCTCAGCGTGTGCAGTTCGCTGGTCTGCTGCAGCGGCTCGATCACCCCGTAGAACTCGCGAATCGACTCCACCGTGGTCCGCGGGTCGGTACCCACCGGATCTTCCACGATCGCACCGTCGGCATAGAGCGCCAGCACGTCATCGACGGTGCCCGTGGCCACCACCTCGACGTACCTCTCGACGGTCTTGCGGATGTCTTCTGCGGACGGTGCCATGGCAAATGCTCCTGAAGTCGACTAGAACGTGTTCTATTCGAGACAGTAGCGCAAACACGACACCCGTGAGCACTTCTCAACCACGGAGTGTTAAGAAGTGCTCACGGGTGCGGAGGACGTCAGAGGACGATATTGACCATCTTCCCCGGGACGACGATCACCTTGCGCGGGTCCTTGCCGTCCAGCAGTGCCACGATCTTCTCGTCGGCGAGCGCGATCTTCTCGATCTCCTCGCGTGACGCGTCGGCCGCCACCGTCACTCGGCTGCGGACCTTGCCGTTCACCTGGATCGGGTACTCGACGGTGTCCTCCACCAGCCACTTCTCCTCGGCCACCGGGAAGGGGCCGTGGGCCAGCGACTTCTCGTGGCCGAGCCGCGACCACAGCTCCTCCGCGAGGTGCGGGGCCAGCGGCGCGAGCATGAGCACCAAGGGCTCCACCGCGGAGCGAGGGGCACCGCCGGGGTAGGCCTTGGTGAGATGGTTGGTGTACTCGATCAGCTTGGCCGCCGCGGTGTTGTCCCGCAGCGCCGTGTAGTCGTCGCTCACCCCGGCGATCGCCTTGTTCAGCGCGCGCAGGGTGTCCTCGGAGGGGGCGTCGTCCGTGACCCGCACAGCGCCGGACTCCTCGTCGACCACCACACGCCAGGCGCGCTGCAGGAAACGCTGAGCACCGACGACGTCCTTGGTCGCCCACGGACGGGACGTATCCAGCGGGCCCATCGACATCTCGTACACCCGGAGGGTGTCGGCCCCGTACTCCTCGCAGATCTCGTCCGGCGACACGGAGTTCTTGAGGCTCTTGCCCATCTTGCCGTACTCGCGGTTGACCTCCGCGCCCTGATAGAAGAACTTGCCGTCCTTCTCCTCCACCTCGTCGGCCGGCACGTACACCCCGCGCGCATCGGTGTAGGCGTAGGCCTGGATGTAGCCCTGGTTGTACAGGCGGCGGTACGGCTCGCTCGAGCTGACGTAGCCGAGGTCGAACAGCACCTTGTGCCAGAACCGCGAGTACAGCAGGTGCAGCACAGCGTGCTCCACACCGCCGACGTACAGGTCGACGCCACCGGGATCGTTCGGTCCGTGGATCTCCGGCCGCGGACCCGTCCAGTACTGCTCGTTCTCCTTGTCGCAGAACGTGTCCTGGTTGGTCGGGTCGATGTAGCGCAGCTGGTACCACGAACTGCCCGCCCACTGCGGCATCACGTTGGTGTCGCGGCGGTACGTCTGCAGCCCGTCGCCGAGGTCGAGCTCCACATTGACCCAGTCGACAGCCTTCGCCAGCGGGGGAGAGGGCTCCGAGGAGGCGTCGTCGGGATCGAAGGACACGGGAGCGTAGTCCTCGACCTCCGGAAGTTCCACCGGCAGCATGGAATCCGGCAGTGCGTGCGCATTGCCGTCGGCGTCGTACACGATCGGGAAGGGCTCGCCCCAGTACCGCTGACGGGCGAACAGCCAGTCGCGCAGCTTGTACTGGATAGTGCCCTTGCCGGTGCCGTCCGCCTCGAGGCGCTCGGTGATGACCCTCTTGGCGTCGGCGACGGTCATTCCGTTCAGGAAGTCCGAATTCACGATGGTGCCGTCGCCGGTGTACGCGTCCTTCGTGAGGTCGCCACCGGAGATCACCTCGACGATGTCGAGACCGAACTCGGTCGCGAACTCGTAGTCACGATGATCATGGCCGGGGACCGCCATGATGGCGCCCGTGCCGTATCCGGTGAGGACGTAGTCGGCGATGAACACTGGCAGCTCGCGCCCGTTGACGGGGTTCACCGCGTAGGTGCCGAGGAAGACACCCGTCTTCTCCTTGTATTCCTGACGCTCCAGATCCGACTTGGCCGCAATTGACTTTCGGTACGCCGCAACGGCTTCGGCCGGGTTGGCCGCACCGCCGGTCCATCGCGGATCGACGCCCTCGGGCCACTCGGCGGCAACGAGCTCGTCGACGAGGTCGTGCTCCGGCGCCAGCGTCACGTAGGTGGCACCGAACAGCGTGTCCGGACGAGTCGTGAACACCTCGATCTCGTGACTGTCGGCCTGGAACTTCACCTGCGCACCGTGCGAGCGTCCGATCCAGTTGCGCTGCATGGCCTTGACCTTCTCGGGCCAATCCAGGTACTCGAGGTCGTCGACGAGGCGGTCGGCGTAGGCGGTGATCCGCATCATCCACTGCTGCAGGTGCTTCCGGAACACGGGGAAGTTGCCGCGGTCGCTGCGGCCGTCCGCTGTCACCTCCTCGTTGGCCAGGACAGTGCCCAGACCCGGGCACCAGTTGACCATCGAATCCGAGTGGTACACGAGCCGATAGGAGTCGAGGACGGCTTCCTTCTCGGAGACCGACAACGACTGCCAGTCCCGCCCGTCCTCCACGGTGCGCTCACCCGAGGCGAACTCCGCCTCGAGCTCGGAAATGCGCCGGGCCTTCCCCGCCTTCTTGTCGAACCAGGCGTCATGGATCTGCAGGAAGATCCACTGCGTCCAGTGGTAGAAGTCGACGTCGGTGGTCGCGAACGTGCGCCGCTCGTCGTGCCCGAGGCCGAGACGCCGGAGCTGACGCTTCATGTTGATGATGTTCGCCTCGGTGGTGGCCCGCGGATGCGTGCCCGTCTGCACCGCGTACTGCTCCGCCGGCAGACCGAAAGCGTCGTACCCGAGCGTGTGCAGCACGTTGTGGCCCTGCATCCGGTGGTAGCGGGCGAACACGTCGGTGGCGATGTAGCCGAGGGGGTGCCCCACGTGCAGACCCGTCCCCGACGGGTACGGGAACATGTCCTGCACGAACAGCTTGTCGGCGGGAACCGGGCCTGCCAGCGGGCCGACCGGGTTGGGCGCGTCGAAGGTGCCCTCCGCGCTCCATCGGTCCTGCCAGCGCTGCTCGATCTGGCCGGCGAGTTCCGCGGTGTAGCGGTGCTGCGGGGTCGCGTCGGACGGGTTGGCGGGCTGCGCGTGCTCGGTCACTGTGGTCGCTATCTACTTGGCTGACATTCGTGGATGGAGAGGAATACCGTCAACCAGGGTAGAGCCTCACCCCACCCGGACTCACCTGCGCATCCGGGTGCGCCGTATCCTGGTGTCGTGTTGATTGCCTCCGTCGTGCTGTTCGTCCTCGCCGTCGCCGTTGCCGGCGTCGCCCTGGCCGGCCTCACCGAACGTCTGCCGCGCAACCGGTGGGCGGGTGTCCGGACCGCCGAGACACTGCGCGACGACGACGCCTTCGCCCTGGCGAACAAGGTCGCCGGCCCCACGCTTCTCGCCGCGGCCGGGCTGCTGATCATCGGTGGTGTCGCCGGAATTCTGGTCGGTGGAGTCATCGGGATCGGCGCCCTCCTGGTCAGCGTCGTCGCTGCCGCGCTCACTGCGGGTACTGGCGGATCGCTCGGTGCCCGTGCCGCGGCAGCCGTCCCCGCCGCCGACACCGGTGCCTGCGGCAACTCCTGTGGAGCCTGCTCGCTGAAGGACGCCTGCCAGCCGTCCTGATCGGCTGCAGACGGCCCACCCGGTGCCCAGTTCGAAAATCGTCGACCCCGCCGGAGCCGTCTTCGGTGTGATCCTGCCCGTGGTCGCCGCGTTGTCCGGCGTGCTCCTGGCCAAGCTGTGGGAACCCCGGCTACCCGCGGAAATCGCCACGCATTGGACCACAACCTCGCCGGACGGTTTCGCCACCCCGATGTCCAGTGCCTGGACGTTCGCTCTCGTGACGGTCCTCTTCGGCGGTGGCTGCGCCGCCGTTGCCGCCCTCGCGCCGGCCTTGCTCATGATGCGCCGCACCATGCTCGTCGTCGGGTTGTCTGTGGTCGGGATGGTCAGCACCGTGCACGTGGTGATACTCGCCGTCCAACTCGACGTCACCGATCCGGCCGATACCGTGCTTCCGCTGTGGTCCCTCGGCGCCGGGACCGTACTCGGCGCCGGTGTGGGAATGATCGGCGCGGCGTGTCTGCGGGACTACCGTCGCCGGGTCTCGGCCACACATCGACCCGACGTCACCCTGCCCCGGGCCGCCGCACCCGCCGCAGTGGCCGCCTCCGTGGGTTTCGGGACAGCGGGGTCCGGAATCCTACTACTGCTGCTCGGCGTCGTCCCCGCACTCGTCGTCTGCCGCATTTCCGGCGGCTGGTGGCCGCTCGCCGTGTTCGTTCCCGTCGGGCTGCTGATCGTCAGCCTCCTGCGCTTCCGTGTCATCGTGGACGAGGACGGCATCCGAGTGATCAACATGGGCATGACCGCCCTCGACTACCGCATCGACGAGATCGAGGGTGCACGCGTCGACGTGGTCAAACCCTTCGACGACTTCGGTGGGTGGGGGTTGAAAGTGAAGGGGCCGCGGAACTACGGCGTCGTCACCCGTACCGGGCCCGCGGTGATCGTCACCACCGCGTGCGGTGACCGATTGACCATCACCACCGCGGAAGCCGAGGACATGGCCGGGGTCCTCAACGCATTCGCCGACCGACGGCGGGGGTGAGCGCCCGGGTCACCAGTCGTCATCCACCGCCAGCAGGGTGACTGCACACGCGCGATCGCGAGGAGTCGCCCAGTACTGTGGCCTCAGGAAGTGAATGCCGATGCCTGAACCGCTTCGCCAGTGCGAGTTCCGCTTCTACGAGGAGCTGAACGACTTCCTCGCGCCGGAGTCGCGGAAGCGCACATTCGCGCATTACTTCATCGGCACACCCTCGGTGAAGGACCGCATCGAAGCGCTGGGCGTGCCGCACACCGAAGTGGATCTCGTGCTCGTCGACCAGGTCTCGGTCGACTTCGCGCACCGCCTCGTCGGGGGCGAACGGGTCACGGTGTATCCCGTGTTCGAACGCGTCGATATCACGGGTCTCACTCGACTGCGACCGCGACCGTTACGCGAATCTTCGTTCGTCCTCGACGTGCATCTCGGCCGGCTCGCCGGCTATCTCCGGTTACTCGGCTTCGACACCCGGTACCGCAACGACTTCGACGACACCGAACTGGTCGAGATTTCGGTGTCCGAGCACCGGATCGTCCTCACCCGCGACACCGGCCTCCTCAAGCGTGCGGCAGTGACCCACGGCGCCTTCCTGCACGAGACCGATCCACGCCGCCAGCTACGGGAAGTACTGGACCGCTTCGACCTCCACGCACGGATCGCGCCGTTCACCCGATGCGCGGGGTGCAATGGGACCTTGACCACGGTGTCGTGGGAAGAGGCACGCCTCGAGGTGCCGCCCGGAGTGGCGGAACGGGAGCGCGACTTCAGTCGGTGCCGGAACTGCGGCCATCTGTACTGGCCGGGCAGCCACCTTTCCCGGTTACGCCGTCGCCTGCACGAGGTGGGCGTGGATCTGGGGCCGATTCCTCAGGAGGCGTGACGCAGTTCGGCAGTGAACTCCGCGGTGCAGAAGCATCCGTCGCCGAGTTCCTCGCAGTCGATGATCAGGGTATGGCGAACCTCGGACAGCTCGACGCACGACTCGTCGGTGCACTCGATGCCGCGCCGGCTGTGCACGATCAACGTTCCGTGGCAGTGGTCGAGTGCCGTCTCGCAACGTCCGCATGGTCTGTTCACGTCTGCTGCCTCCTTACTTCGTCCTGCTCTGTTGATACCACCCGTCTCCGACAGACCCCGGGACGTGCTCGAGGTGTGTCGGCTCAGTTGCGCTCGACGTCGATCGGGTGAGTGGCCAACAGGGCGAGAGGAAGAGGCTGACGTCGCAGGACCTGGGCCCAGACGTCGATGCGGGCCGGTGCCACGACGTCCGACGGCAGCGCGGACACCACCATCCAGTCGTCACGCTGCAGCTCCGAGTCGAGCTGCCCGAACGTCCAGCCCGAGTAACCGGCGAAGATGCGGACACCTTCCACCAGGGGTGCGATGACCTCGGGGTCGGAGTCGAGATCGACCATCACGACGCGGCCGTGCACCCGGCGCAGTCCCGCGACCCCGTCGATGAGCGCACCGGTCCGCAGGGTGGCCAGGCACAGCGCGGCGTCACGCTTGACGGGACCACCGACATAGAGCGCGGCGGGGCGGGCGGCGAGCGGTGCCCACTGTGGCAGCACCTCCTGCACCGCGGTCTCGCTGGGGCGGTTGATGACCACGCCGAGGCTCCCGGCCTCGTTGTGTTCGATCACATAAATCACGGTGCGACGGAATGCGGGCTCGACCAGATCGGTGGACGAGACCAACAAGCTCCCCGGGCGGACCACCGGTTCCGTCGACGCCATTCGATCCTCGGGTTCTTCTGCGTGCGCCACCCGAACATCATCCCACCGCGGCGAGAGTGATGTGTCCCAGGACGCGAGCTGCGTCCGGTTCGCACGAATTCAGGCGGGCGGGAGCCCGGCAGTGTCGGCGAGCACGGCGAGATGGTGTTCGAACAGGGCAGCCGGATCGGTGAACGTATCCGTCCCGTATTGACCGAAGACCTCGAAGTTCACCGCACCGAACAGGCTCGACCACACCAGCACCCCGCGGGCGAGCAAGTGGTCGGGAGTAGTGAGGCCGAGCTCCGCGCGAATCCGGTCGAGATCGGCGGCAAGACCGGCGTCGACGGGGGCGGACGCGTCGGCGTCGAGAAGGCCCGAGCGGTAAGCACCGTCGAAGATGCGGACCAGCGCGTAGATGACCCGGGTTCCGGGCCTCGTGGTCTGTTCGCCGGGGGCGTCGTAGCCGGGAACCGGGCTGCCGAACAGTAGTCCGTAGCGCGCCGGCTCACGCAGAGCCCACGCCCGCACCGCGCGGCCGAGGGCCAGGAACTGCTGTCGCGGGTGCTGCGCAGACGCGACTGCGGCGTCCACCTCGTCCCCGAGCTCGTTGTATCCGTCGACGACGAGCAGGGTCAGCAGTTCGTCGCGGCTCTTCACGTACCGATACACGGCGGACGAGACCACTCCGAGGTCCCGGGCCACGGCTCGCAACGACAGCGCCGCGGCGCCGACGACGGCCAGCTGTTCGCGGCCGATTCGGGTGATGTCCTGCAACGTCTGCTCTCGGGCACGTTCCCGTGGTGTTGCCGGCATGGGTTCAGGGTGCCGATCGCGGAGAGCGGTGTCAACAAACGAGAGCAGTGCTCTTGACTTTGCGCTCGCATGGGCGCACGCTTCAGATAGAGAGCAGTGCTCTCTTTGGACACCACACACCGGGAGCAGAAATGTCGAACATCGAAATCGTCACCGGCGCGGGACCCGTCGGCGCGACAGTGGCACAGCAGCTCGCAGAACAGGGGCGACGCGTCCGCGTGCTCACCCGTTCCGGAAGCGGTCCGGAACACCCGCTGATCGAGCGAAGGGCGGTCGACGTATCCGACCCCTCGGCCGTACGTGCAGCTTTCGAAGGTGCCACCGCCGTCTACCACTGCATTCATGCCGCCTATACCGCCGAGGCGTGGGAGCGCACCCTCCCCGCGGCGGAGCACACCGTTCTGGAGGCGGCGGGAGAGGTCGGCGCGGTGGTCGTGTTCCCGGAAAGCCTCTATTCCTACGACACCGAACAGCAGCCCATGACCGAAACCACGCCGCGCACCGCCACGACGGGAAAGCGCGGAATCCGTGCCCGGCTGCTCGACGCTCGCGCCGCCTCCTCGACCCCCACCGTCAGTGTCGTCGCCTCCGACTTCTTCGGTCCGCAGGTACTCAGCGCTCACGCCGGTGAACGCATGGTCCCGGTCGTGCTCGCCGGCAAGACGATGCGCGTCCTCGGCTCTGCCGACACGCCCCACTCCTTCACCTTCGTCCCCGACCTCGCGGCGGCGATGATCGTCGCCGCACACGACCGCGACCTGTGGAACTCCGTGTTGCACGCACCGACGGCCCCCGCGGTGACCCAGCGGCAGATGGTCCAGGCTTACGCCGATGCAGCGGGGGTGCCGGCGCCGAAGGTGAGCGCTCTCCCGGGATGGGTTCTCCGAGCGGCGGGCCGCCTCCACGAGGGTTCCCGCGAGCTGGCGGAGATGATGTACCAGTTCGAGAACCCGTTCGTCATGGATTCGAGTGCCAGCGAGGAGCGCCTCGGGTTGAAGCCGACGCCACTGCCCGAGGCCGCAGAGCAGACCGTCCAGTGGTGGCGGGAGAGGTCCCTCGCACAGGCCGGATAAGGTCCCGTGAATGGCGAAACAGCTCGGGAACCCCCGAGGACGACGGGAGGCGTGGCGTCGTACCGCACACACCCTGCGCAGGTCGCCCGGGCTGGCCCGGCTTGCGACGGTGCGATTCGCCAGCCAGTTCGGCGACGGAATGTTTCAGGCAGCGCTGGGTGGCGCCATCCTGTTCAATCCCGAGCGCGAGACCGACCCGCTGGCGATCGCCGCCGGCTTCGCGGTATTGCTGCTCCCTTATTCGGTGATCGGACCCTACGCGGGGGCACTCCTCGACCGCTGGGATCGCCGGACTGTGCTGCTGTGGGCCAATGTCCTACGCGGAGCGCTGATTCTGGTGACCGCCGCCCTTCTGGGGTCCGGGGCCGGAGAGTTCCCGATCCTTCTCCTCGCCCTCGCCGCCATCGGTGTCAGTAGGTTCGTACTCGCCGGCGTCTCCGCCGCGCTACCGCGCGTGGTCCACAAATCGTGGCTGGTCGCCACCAACTCCGTGCTCACCACCACCGGTTCGGTCGTGTCCGCTGTCGGAGCCACAACATCCGTCGCCATCATCGGTGTCGCGGGCGCAGGCGACCGCGGGTCCGGTATCGCCGTCGCCGCCGCGGCGGTCGGTTCCGCGGCCGCCGCGCTCGCGGCGTCCCGATTCCATCGTCGGCTTCTCGGCCCACACGCGGACGAACGAGCGGATTACGGGGTGATCCGCGCCGTCGCATCGGGACTGCGCAACGGAGCCGTGGCCGTGTGGCGGTCCCCGGGCGTCACCACCGCCATGATCGGCATCGGCACGCATCGGATCGTGTTCGGCGCCAACACGCTGATCATGGTCCTCGTGCTACGAGACACGTCCAGGGCCGGTTCCCTACCGGGAGGACTGGCCGGGTTCGGTGTCGCGGTCGGCGCGACCGCGGCGGGAATGCTGCTCGCCGCGATCTCCACACCGTTCACCATTCCGCGGATCGGTCGCTCCCGCACCATCACCACCGCGTTGATCCTCGCCCTTGCGGCGCAGACGACGCTCGTGGCGACCCTCACCCAGGCCTCCCTGCTGTGGGGTGCACTGGTCCTCGGATTCGCCGGGCAGTCGATCAAGCTGAGCGGCGACGCCGCCATGCAGATCGACATCGAAGACGACCGCCGAGGACAGGTGTTCGCGCTCCAGGACACGGTGTTCAACGTGGCGTTCATCGCGTCGATCGCCGCCGCAGCCCTCGTGATCGCCCCCGACGGCCGATCACTCGGACTGGTTCTGGCCGGTTCGGCCCTTTACGCCCTGGGACTCGTCGCTGCCCTACTCAACACACGTCGCGCCCGACCCTGAGCAGTCCTGGACGCTCCTCCTATCCGGAACCGGGCAGCGGCACATTCTGCAGACGGACCTGTCCACGGGCCACCTCTTTGCCGGTGTCGGAAGCGGTGATGACCACCGACCACAACTGCTGGATACGGCCCTGCTGAATCGGTAGGGCCACCACGTCGACGCGACCCTCGGTGCGGGACCGGATGAAGTCGGTGCCGTTGTGCACACCGACCGCGAACTGGCCGCGGTCTGCCACTGCCGTGCTCGCGCCGATACTCGCGGCGCTCTCGACTGCCGTCGTGTAAACGCCACCGTGTACGACACCCCACGGCGTGTGGTGCTCGGCGGACAGATCGATATGGCCGACGACTTTCGTGCCCGATACCTCGTCAAGTTCCAGGCCGGCAGCGGCGACGAAAGCGCTCGCCGCGGACGTGGTCAGGTCGGTCATGGTCCATTCTCCTTCTTGATCCGTACTGGGTTTGAAATCACAACTTACCCTCCCCGATCTCGGGGGCCACGTCAATGGCGGCCGTGGCCGAGCGCCACCTCCGACCGCCAGAGATGAACTGCGCCGGCCGTCACGGCACCGGGAATCGGATCGGAAGCCACCGTGCGCACGCTCGGGTCGGACGGTTCGTCATTCCGTCGATCGGGTACCGGATCCGGATGGCGACGCAGGTCGTACGCGGGTTCGATGTGGTCGCCGGCCACCCGCACCTCGCGGTCCCACGTCCCGTTGCCGCTGGGGTCGGTGAAGTAGCGGGCTTCGTCCCCGGCGTCGTAGTCGAGCACCGAGTGATCGGCCGCCCCGTCCCCGTTGTCGTCCCACATGGCGTCGTCGAGAAGCCCGTCGCCGTCGAAGTCGAGTCGCACCGCGTCCAGACCGCCGAGCGGACCCAGATCGAGGTCGGCTGGGGAGGTCCAGGTGGCGGGGGCTTCTGCGCCGGTTCCGAACGAATACTCGAGAGGGTCCATGTAAGGATTCGACGCAGCGCGACCGCATCCGGTTCCGCTGGAGCCGGAAAATCCGAGGCTTCGCCACATCCCGGGTGGCCTCGATCTGCGAAATGCTATGCGACCGTGACACCGTACTGTGACCGGACTGCGACCGGGCACGCCGGGCACTGAACCCGAGAACGCCGCCACCGGGTGTTACCTTTTGCCCTGAACGTGCAGGTCGGTCCATCCTGACTCCGACCACCGATCTGGAGGGGTCCCGTGGTCGAGAAGTCCTGGTTTGTTGCCGGAGCACCGTTGTGCGTCGCCGCCGTCGTCGCGGCGACGATCGGGTTCTCGGCAGGTCCCGCTGCGGCGGAGACGAATTCGTGGTTACCGGTCAACATCTGTGGCGAGACCGGGTTCAACCCGGCCAAGGAGCCCCCGACTCCCGGTGGTCCGCTGCTACCGTCGATACCGCCGACCATCGCCATCCCGATTCCGTACCCCGACTTCGTGCCGGTGCCGGTCCCCGGCCCTACCGTCGATCAGACTCGCGTGGCACAAGACCTACCCGCCGACCCGTGCGCGGACCCGTGCCCGGACCTCACCGACGAGATCGAGGAACCCCAGCCGGAGGTCGGCTCGTCGGGATCCTCCGGGTCGAGCGCCCTGCACATTCCGAAGATCGAAATCGACCCACGACCGGAGACCATTCCGATCCCCGTCCCCGGCGGCCCGGGTCCCGCGCCGCAGCCCGCACCCCCGGTGCAGATCAACCCGGCCGAACGCGGCTCCCTCACCGAAGCCCTCGGCACCCCGGCCGTCGGTGACGTACGCCTGGTGTCGCAACTGACGGGCCACGGTTCGGACAATCGGACCGACAAGCGCTGGCAGGTGGACGGCACGGACCTCGGCATCATCTGGGAGACGAAGCCCGGGGAGGTGGCCATCGCCTTCGGTGACACCTTCGGTAAGGACTGGAATCCGCCCGGCGCCTTCGGGGAAGACTGGCGCAGCAACGTTCTCGGACACAGCACCGACACCGACCTGTCCGACGGCATGACCATCGACAGCATGGTGCAGGACAGCCGCTGCCACGCCGCCGAGATCATCGACAGCCGGCACATCCCCAACTTCGAGACGACGACCATTCCCACGTCGGGGTTCACGATCGGCAACCGGCAGTTCCTGAGCTACATGTCGGTGAAACGGTGGAGTGTGGTGCCCGGCATGTGGTACACGAACTACGGCGGCATCGCGTACTCGGACGACAACGGTCAGACGTGGACCAAGGATCAGCACGCCAAGTGGCACAACATTTTCGGCGCCCGTTTCCAGGTCTCGGCCATGGTCCCCCACGGTCACTATGTGTACATGTTCGGCACTCCGAACGGGCGCATCGGCACCATCGGTCTGGCCCGGGTACCCGTCGATCAGGTACTCAACACCACGTCGTACCAGTACTGGTCGAACGGAACATGGACGCCTGTCTCCGAACATCTCGCGACCCCGATCGTCGGTGGGGTGGCCAGCGAGCTGTCGGTTCGCTACGACACCGGGACCGGCACGTGGCTGATGAGCTACCTCGAGCCCATCGGCGGGCGGATCATCCTCCGCCAATCCTCGTCCCCCCAGGGCGTTTGGTCCGGCGGAGCCACCCTCGTCGACACGGCCGACTACCCCAAGGCGTACGGCGGCTTCATCCATCCGTGGTCCACGGACAAGGACCTGTACTTCACGATGTCGGAGTGGGACAGCTACAACGTGTACCTGATGCACGCGTCCCTGCGCTGACGCACCCGTGAGTACTTGTTAACCACGGGATGTTAAGAAGTACTCACGGCGTGGATTGCCACCTCGGTGGCCTTGACCACGAAGAACACGTCGAGTCCGGGCACCAGATCGAGCTCGGCGACGGATTCTGCTGTCACATCGGCGCTCAGTTCCAGCCGGCCACGGGCAGTCACCGCCCGCACCCGCACGATGGGGCCGCGCACCTCGATTTCGGTCACAGTCACGCCGAAGACGTTGCGGGGACTGCCTTCCGGTGATCGCCGGTGGACGGCCACCGAATGCGGCGCGAATACTGCGACGGCCGGAGCGGTGCCTCCCACGTCGTCGTCGGGCAGGCCGTGCATCCGGACACCGTTCTCGGTCTCGAACCCGGACGGGGTAGCGAAGACGGCCACGAGGTTGAGTCCAGCGATCCGTGCCGCGAACGAGCTGCGGGGCCGGGAGAGCACATCGCGCACGGACCCCGACTCGACGATTCTTCCCCCGTCAACCACTATGACGCGGTCGGCCAGCGCAAGCGCGTCGAGCACGTCGTGAGTGACGACGACGGCGGTCCGATGCTCCTCGCGCAGTACTTTTCGGAGCAGCACCCGCAACGCGGGAGCCGCAGCCACATCCAGTGCGGCCATCGGTTCGTCGAGCAGGAGCGCCTGAGGGTCCGCCGCCAGGGCCCGTGCGACCGCGACACGTTGGGCCTGCCCACCCGACAACTGGTGGGGTCTGCGGTCGGCGAACTGCGTGGCGTCGACGGCGTCCATCCAATGCCGGGCGATGGCCCGCGCTTCCCGGCGACTCCGTCCGGCGCTGCGGGGGGCGAAGGCCACGTTGGCGGCGACAGTGAGATGCGGGAACAGCAACGCCTCCTGGGCAAGTAGCGCCATTCCCCGGCGATGTGGCGGAACTGCGATCCCGGCGTCGGTGTCGGTGAGTACCCGACCGTTCAATTCGACCCGGCCGGTGTCGGGCCGTATCAGTCCGGTGGCGACGGACAGAAGTGTCGACTTGCCGGCGCCGTTCGGGCCGAGGACGGCCAGAACCTCACCCTCCGCGACGTCGACGGCCATCTCGATGTCGCGGCCCTGTATCCGCGCATCGAGGCTCAGCCCGCTCACGGCACCGCTCTCGACGCCCAGCCGCGCGACCCCACCACGATGACCACCGCGACGATCACCAGAACCAGCGACAACGCCACTGCCGCATCGGCATCCGTTTCCCGCTGAAGATAGATCTCCAGCGGAAGGGTACGGGTGACGCCCTCGAGACTGCCCGCGAACGTCAGGGTGGCGCCGAATTCACCGAGTGCCCGCGCGAACGACAACACGGCGCCGGAGACCAGTCCCGGCAACACCAGTGGAAGGGTCACGCGGCGGAAGACCGTCGTGGGTCCGGCTCCGAGTGTGGCGGCGGCGGACTCGTATCGCCTGCCCGCCGTGCGGAGCGACCCTTCCAGACTGACCACCAGGAACGGCAATGCCACGAAGGTTTGTGCGAGCACGACCGCTGTGGTGGTGAACGCGACGGAAATTCCCGCCACCTCCAGGTGCTGTCCGATGAGACCCTTCCGGCCGAACGTGTAGAGCAGTGCGATTCCGCCCACGACGGGTGGGAGCACCAACGGCAGGAGCACCAGCGACCGCAGCACGGGAAGACCGCGAAAGCTACTGCGCGCCAGTACTGCGGCCATCGGCACGCCGAGGAGAATGCATAGCACCGTGCTGGCGGCAGCTGTCCGCAGACTCAGCTCCAGCGCGGCGAGCGAGGATTCGGAGGTGACCAACTCGACGAATCGGGGCCAGTCGACGCTTGCCAGCATCGCCGTCAACGGCAGTACGACGAACAACCCCCCGACAGCCGCCGGGACGAAGAGCCAGCGCGGCAGCCCGGAGGGAACCACCGTACGCGCCGAACGGGTCACGGCTCACCGAATCCTGCATCGGTAAGAACTGCCCGGCCGTCGGGTCCGGTGACGAACGCGACGAATTCTCGGGCCGTTTCCGGCGCGCCCGAATCGGCAAGAGCAACTATGGGATAGGTGTTCACCGCCTGTGCGGCCTCCGGTACGGCCACCACCGTCACAGCGTCACCCGCTCCGGTCGCGTCCGTGACGTACACCAGTCCGGCGTCCGCCTGCCCGGCGATCACCTTGTTCAGGACATCCGTCACCGACGACTCTTCACTGACCGGTGCGAGATCGACTCCCGTCGACGATTCGACCTTCTGCGTCGCGGAGCCGCACGGCACCTGCGGCGCGCAGGTGACCACCAATGTTCCCGGGCGGGCCAGGTCGGCGAATGTGGAAATCCCCTTTGGGTTTCCGGGCGCGGTGACGACGGTCAGGGTGTTCGTCGCGAAGTCGACAGGACTACCCGCGGTGAGTCCCGCATCGACCACCTTGGCCATGTTGCGCTGGTCTGCGGACGCGAATACGTCGGCGCGAGCACCTTGATCCAGCTGGGCTGCCAGATCGGAAGAACCGGCGAAGCTGAACTCCACCCGAGATCCCGGATGCTCTGCCTCGAATCTTTCCGCGAGTTCGGTGAAGGTGGACTTCAGGGAGGCCGCCGCGAACACCGTGATCCGTTCACCCGTGTCGGTGTCGTCGGAGCCGCACCCGGACAGAGTCCCGAGGATGAGCACGGCCAGGGCGATGACGGCGGCTGCTCGGCCCGAGTTCTGTTTCATGAGGTCTCGACGGGGGTCTCGACAATGACCGTGGTGGACTTCACGACGGCCACCGCGATCTTCCCGGGTTCGAGCCCGAGGTCGCGTACCGCTTCGCTGCTCATCAGGGACACCACCCGGAACGGCCCGCATTGCAGCTCCACCTGCGACATCACCGTGTCGGACACGATGGCCGTCACGATCCCGGTGAACCGATTTCGCGCCGAGGACCCCGATCCGAGGAGATCCGGCGACGCGGACGCGTGGGCGCGGGCGAACTCGGCGAGTGCCGCGCCGTCGACGGCCATGCGCCCGGAGTCGTCCTTCCGGGCGGGGAGGCTGCCGTTGTCGATCCACCGCCGGACGGTGTCGTCGCTGACGCCGAGTAGTTCGGCGGCCTGCCGGATCCGGATGTGCGTCATCTAGGCATTACTCCGCGGATGCGTCATAAAGACAATCGTATGCGCGCGTTTGCGGAATGATCAAGTGGAAAGACCCGCAGAAGCGGATCAGTACACGTCGCGCACGTACCGTTTGTCAGTGGACAACTGCTTCATGTACAGCTCGGTGTCCTCTTCGTCGAGCCTGCCGTGCGTGCGAACCACCTCACGGATCGTCTCGTCCACGTCCTTCGCCATCCGGCTGGCATCCCCGCACACGTAGAGGTACGCGCCCTCCTGCATCCAGTTCCACAACTTCGCTCCGTGTTCACGGATGCGGTCCTGCACGTAGATCTTCTGCCGCTGATCACGGGAGAATGCTGCATCGAGGTGGGTGAGAAATCCGTCGCGGTGCATAGCTTCCATCTCCTCGCGGTAGTAGAAGTCAGTCGCTTCGTGCTGCTCACCGAAGAACATCCAGTTCTTGCCGGTGTGCCCGAGTTCGCGCCGCTCGTGCAGGAATCCGCGGAACGGGGCGATTCCCGTGCCGGGTCCCACCATGATCATGGGCGCATCCGCCGACGCCGGCGGTCGGAAATGCGCCGACTTCTGCACGAAGATCGGCACCTCGGCCTCGTCGCAGTGATCCGCGAGGAACGTGGAGCAGACGCCGGACCGATCCTTGCCCTCGTGGTTGTACCGCACGGCGGACACGGTCAGCTGCACCTCGCCGGGATCGATCTTCGGGCTGGACGAGATGGAATACAGTCGCGGCTGGAGCCGCTTGAGAACGCCGAGCCACTCCTCGACCTCGGCGTGAACGCCGTACTGCCCGAGCACGTCCATCGACTGCCGGCCCCACAACCACTGCTGGAGCGCAATCTTGTTCTGCGGTCGCATCAAGCGGGCCAGCTCGGTGTCCTGCGTACGACTCTGGACGAACCGGAGCAGCTCGGGCGTCACCTTGGTGATCTCGAATTTGGTCCGCAACGCCTCGTGCAGCGGCATCTCCGGCAGGTCGGCCACGGTCACCGGGACATCAGGCTTCAGACCCGTCACTTTCAGCCACTCGTCGACGACGGCGTCGCTGTTGGTCGGCCAGACGCCGAGCGCGTCACCCGCCTCGTAGACGAACTCCGGATCACCTACCTCGAAACCGAACTGTCGCACGTCCTTCGACGATCCCGCCGCGCTGAGGCGCACGTTCTTCGTGAGGCGGGTGACGAACGGTGACTTACGCGTGAAGGCCGCTGCCTTCTTCGCGGCGGGTGCGGGCGCGACGGAAACCACTGCCGCGCCTTCGACGGCCTCCCTGTCGCGAACCAGCTTCTGCACCTGCGCCAGCCACTCGCGTGCCTGATCCTCGTAGTCGGGTTCACAGTCGACGCGGGCGGTGAGACGCTTGGCCTGTAACTGCTCGAGCCGAGCATCGAGCCGCTTACCGTGGCCGCAGAAGTCGTCGTAACTGGAGTCGCCGAGAGCCAATACCGCATACCGCGTTTCGGTCAGTGTGGGTGCCTCGTCACTGCTGAGGGCCGACCAGAAACTGCTGCCGTTGTCGGGCGCGTCTCCGTCACCGAACGTGCTGGTGATGATGAGGAGGTCACGGACACCGCGCAGGCTTCCGACGTCGTAGTCGTCCATGCTGATCAGATGTGTTCCGTGCCCGGCCGCCTGCAGTTGCGCGGCACATTCGGCGGCGAACTCCTCGGCGTTGCCGGTCTGCGAGGCCCACACCACCACGACAGGTTGCTGGACCGATTCAGTACCTGCGGCGCTGCCGTTCTGGGCGGCGACCCCGGATGTGTCACCCGAACGGGAGAACAGACCGGCGAGCATCCCGTCGAGCCACACCCGCTTGGAACCCGAGATCGGGGCGTCCCGAGGAAGGACCGGCACGCCGCGGACCTCGGTGGACCGCAGTCCCGACAGCAGCCCCGAAAGATAGGTGCGTTCGTGTTCGTCGAACGTCGGGGGAGCCGAATCATCCAGTCCGAGAAGCTGGGTCAGTTCATCGGCTGGGCTCGCGAGCTGCAGCTCGGAACCGCCGGTCTCCGGAACCGCCGGCTGCGACACCGGTGCCACGCGAGTCAGTGACACCGCGCAGGCCTTGAACTCCGGCTGGAACGACATCGGGTCGACGGCATCGTTGGTAACGGCGTTGATGCTGAGGTACTCGCCGAACGAATCGTTCCAGTGGAAAGGCGCGAAACAGCCACCGGGAAGCACCCGGTCACTGACGACCGCGGGAAGCACCGCGCGGCCACGCCTCGACGCCACCTCGACCTTGTCACCGTCGGAGATCGACAGCCGCTGCGCATCCGCCGGGTTGATCTCGACGAAGGGTCCCGAGTTCAGCTTGTTGAGCTTGGCCACCTTGCCCGTCTTCGTCATGGTGTGCCATTGGTGCTGCAGCCGACCCGTATTGAGGACGAACGAGTAGTCGTCGTCCGGCAGCTCGGCCGGCAGCATGTGCGGTCGCGGGAAGAATGCCGCCTTCCCGCTCGGGGTGGCGAAGGCGAGCCGGGGGAGCGAGCCGTCGGGAGCCGACAGCAGCCTCTGGCTCACCCCGTCATTGACGTAACGGATGGGATTGCGGTCGGTGCGGTCACCGGGCGGGCTCGGCCACTGCACCGGCGTCTGCCGGAGCCGCTCGTAGGTGATGCCGCGAAGGTCGTACCCCGTCTTCGGGTTCCACGTGCGCTTGATCTCTTCGAACACGTCCTCGGACGTCTCATAGGTGAAGGCGTCCGCATACCCCATCTCGCAGGCCACCCGCGCGATGATCTTCCAGTCGGGCAACGCCTGACCCACCGGGTCGACGGCCTGCTGCAGCAAAGTCAGGTTGCGCTCGGAATTGATCATCACCGAGTCCGACTCCGCCCACAGCGCGCCCGGCAGCAGGATGTCGGCGTAACCGTTGGTCTCGGTGTCGAGGAACACGTCCTGTGTGATCACGAGCTCGGCTGCCTCGAGTCCCTCGATGACCGTCCGCCGATTCGACACGGTGGCGACTGGGTTGGTGCAGATGATCCAGCAGGCTTTGATTCGGCCCGCGACCATCTGCTCGAACATGTCGACGGTGCCCGTGCCGACCTCGGTGCGGATGGTGCCCTCGGGCAGGTCCCACAGGTCCTCGACGAACGCGCGGTCGTCGGCCGCGAGGATCGACCGCTGACCGGGCAGGCCCGGGCCCATGTATCCCATTTCGCGGCCACCCATGGCATTGGGCTGGCCGGTGAGGGAGAACGGCCCGCTGCCGGGACGGCAGATCGCGCCGGTGGCGAGGTGGAGGTTGCAGATCGCGTTGGTGTTCCAGGTGCCGTGGGTGCTCTGGTTGAGGCCCATCGTCCAGCAGGTCATCCATTCGGCGGCCTCGCCGATCCACTGGGCGGCCTGTCGGATGTCGGCTTCGGGGATGCCGGTGATGTCCGCGACCTTGTCGGGGGTGTACTCCTCGAGGAATTCCGGCATCACCTCCCAGCCCTCGGTGAACTCGGCGATGAACGCGGGGTCGGTGTGCCCGTTCTTCACCAGCAGGTGCAGGAGGCCGTTGAGCAATGCGAGGTCGGTGCCGGGCGTGATCTGCAGAAAGAGATCGGCCTTGTCGGCCGTCGCGTTGCGCCGCGGGTCCACCACGATCAGCTTCGCTCCCGCCTTCACGCGCTCGAGGAGGCGCAGGAACAGGATGGGGTGACAGTCCGCCATGTTGGCGCCGATCACGAAGAACACGTCGGCCTTGTCGAAGTCCTGGTACGACCCCGGGGGGCCGTCGGCGCCCAGCGACTGCTTGTACCCGGTGGCGGCACTGGCCATACAGAGGCGTGAGTTGGACTCGATCTGGTTGGTGCCGACGAACCCCTTGGCCAGCTTGGTCACGAGGTACTGCGCTTCGATGGACATCTGGCCGGAGACGTAGAAGGCGACCGCGTCCGGTCCGTGCTTGTCGATCTGCTCCTTCAGGCGGCGTGCCGTCTCGCTGATCGCGGCGTCGACGTGCACAGCCGTCGGTGCCTCGCCGCGCTCGTCGCGAAGGTAGCCGGTCTCCATCCGGCCACCGGCCACCAGCATCTCGGCGCTCGTCGCGCCCTTGGTGCACAACCGGCCGAAATTGGTCGGATGCTCTTTGTCGCCGGACGCCTTCAGAACGCGGCGCGCACCCGTCTCCGGGTTCGTTTCGACGTCGAGGACCATGCCGCAGCCGACACCGCAGTACGAGCAGGCGGTCTTCACTGTGGAAGTACCGGCTTTCTGCTGCTGCATCGACTGCTCCTTCACCTGCACGGCCGCGACATGTCCACCTGGTTCTCGGCCCCTATCAAGAGTGCCGATTGGTGTGTTTCGTCGGGATTAACCCCCGTGAGCGTTCGATGACGTCTGTCGCACCCGAGAAGCAGCGGGGTGGTGAGTCGAGAGGGGTATAGCAGCTATCCGTGTGACGGGCGTCACCGCAGGTGAGCCGGTCGAGTGAGCAACTCTCACCCGTCGTCGCGGGTCAGCCCTGCCGCGACGCCCACCACGACAGCAGCTCGGCCTCCGCTTCGTCGCGGGTGAGGGGACCACGATCGAGTCGCAGCTCCTTCAGGTACTGCCACGCCTTCCCCACATCCGGACCCGCGGGAATGCCCAGCAGTTCCATGATCGCGTTGCCGTCGAGGTCGGGGCGCACCCGGGCGAGATCCTCCTGCTCCGCGAGCCTCGCGATCCGCTCCTCGATGTCGTCGTAGGTGGCCTGCAACGCCGCCGCCCGCCGCTTGTTACGCGTGGTGCAGTCGGCGCGGACCAGCTTGTGCAACCGCGGCAGCAGCGGACCGGCGTCGGTGACATAGCGACGTACCGCCGAATCCGTCCACTGACCCTTGCCGTAGCCGTGAAAACGCAGGTGAAGGAACACCAGCTGAGAGACGTCGTCCACCATCTGCTTGGAGTACTTGAGGGCACGCATCCGCTTACGCACCAACTTGGCCCCCACCACCTCGTGGTGGTGGAAGCTCACGCCGCCGCCCGGCTCGTTGCGCTTGGTGTCCGGCTTACCGATGTCGTGCAGCAGCGCAGCCCACCGCAACACGAGGTCGGGGTCGCCGTCCTCGAGGTCGATGGCCTGCGCGAGCACGGTCAGCGAATGCCAGTACACATCCTTGTGCTGATGATGCTCGTCGATCTCGAGCTTCATCTGCGGGACCTCGGGCAGCACGTGGTCGGCCAGCCCGGTCTCACACATCACGTTGATGCCGTCGTTGGGGAACTCGCCCAGAATCAGTTTGTCCAGTTCGGCGCGCACCCGTTCGGCCGTGATGCGTTCGATCTGCGGTGCCATGTCCGTGATCGCCCGATGGACGCGCTCATGGAGGGTGAAACCCAGCTGCGACACGAAACGGGCGGCCCGCAGCATGCGCAGCGGGTCGTCGTCGAAGGAATTCTCGGGAGCCGACGGGGTGTCCAGCACACCGGCCAGAAGCGCATCCATCCCGCCGAGCGGATCGACGAAGTCCTGGGAGCCGTCCGCACCGATCTTCACCGCCATCGCGTTGACCGTGAAGTCTCGCCGCACCAAGTCGTCCTCGAGCTTCGACCCGAACGAGACGACGGGGTTGCGCGACACCCGGTCGTACGCGTCGGCACGGTAGGTGGTGATCTCGATCTGCTGCCCCGCCTTCGCGGCGCTGATCGTCCCGAAGTCGATACCTGTGTCCCACTGATTGTCGGCCCAGCCCGACAACAATTTCTGCACCTGCTCGGGCCGGGCATCGGTGGTGAAGTCGAGGTCGGTACCGAGGCGTCCGAGAATCGCGTCCCGGACACTCCCGCCCACCAGGTACAGCTCGTGGCCCGCAGCAGCGAACCTCTCTCCGAGCGGCGTCAGGACTTCGGACAGCTCACGCAGCGTCACCGCGGCGCCGGCAAGCAGTCGCGTACGGCGCTCGTCGTCGAGAGAAGGGACAGTCACGTCCAGGAAGCTTACCGAGGTGCGCAAATAGCGGGATATGCATGCGAGGGCGTCACCTCGAAGTTTCGATCACGACAGGACCGTCACGAAGCATCTCGGTTGGGTGCGGCAATCAGGGAGAGGCCGGGAAGGCAACTACTATCGATGGGGTGTCTGCTGCCGAACGTGCGAACAGGAGTCGCCGCAACTCGCGGCGGCGCGGCGCCGTCGGCAAACCCGCGAAACCCCATATGAGGACGGTTCGGGAAACCTCGGCGGGTGGTCTGGTGGTCAACGGTCTCGGCGGACCCAGGGAGAACCTGTGCGCAGCGCTCATCGGGCGGACCGATCGGCGCGGCCGTCTGCTGTGGTCGTTGCCCAAGGGGCACATCGAGCAAGGGGAGACGGCCGAGCAGACGGCTATGCGTGAGGTCGAAGAGGAGACGGGCATCCAGGGCACGGTCCTGGCTTCGCTGGGCAGCATCGACTACTGGTTCGTCACCGAGGGCAGGCGTGTCCACAAGACGGTGCATCATTATCTGCTCCGGTTCCTCGGCGGGGAACTGTCCGACGAAGACGTGGAAGTCACCGAGGTAGCGTGGGTGCCGCTCGCCGAGCTGGGGTCACGCCTGGCCTACGCAGACGAACGGAAACTCGCAGAAATCGCCGGTGAATTGATCTCCAAGATGACAACCACTCTGCCCGACCCCGATCTGAAGCTTCAGAAGGGGCACGACGCCGGATGAGGATGGCTTTTCGCCGGATCGGGGCAGCGGCATCGACCGCACTCGTGGTTGCTCTCGCTCCCGTCGGCACCGGAGTGGCTGTTGCCCAGGATCCCGTTCCGCCGGTGAGCGCCGGGAGCCAGACCGTCGACGAGGATCCGGAGTTTCTCGAGCTGCACATCGACACGGTCACTCCCAACACGGTCACCACCACCAGCGATCCCTTCGTCACCGTGTCGGGATCGGTGAAGAACATCGGCGACCGCACGGTCAGCGACGTCAGCGTGCGTCTGCAACGGGCCCCCGCCGTCGCGAGCAGCGACGCCCTTCGCACCTCCCTCACACTCGACCAGTCGCGGTTCGACACGGTCGGCATGTTCGACACGGTCGCCGACAGCCTCGACGAAGGCCAGAGCGAGCAGTTCACGTTGTCCCTGCCACTGCGGTCGGACACCGATCCCGCACTCGACATCACCGAACCCGGCGTCTACCCCATGCTGGTCAACGTCAACGGCACCCCCGAGTACGGTGGCGCCGCGCGCCTGGACGATGCCCGCTTCCTGCTCCCCGTGTTCGGGGTGCCCGGTACGCCGGCAATTCCACCCGACATTTCCAGCCCCGTCGCGGTCACCATGTTGTGGCCGCTCGCCGACCGGCCGCGACTCGCCGCCGGAGTGCCGGGTTCGGTCACCGACCCGGTTCGTCTCGTCGACGACGAGCTCGCGACCTCCCTTGCCGACGGCGGACGCCTCCACGAGTTGCTGGCGTCCGCAGAGTTCGCCACCGGTGAAGCGGTGGATCGCGATCATGCACTTCGCGACAGCATGTGTCTGGCCGTCGACCCCGACCTGCTCATCACGGTCGAGAACATGACCCGCGATTATCTGGTGGTGGACGATCCGTCCGACCCCACCGGACCGGCGCACGCGGGTACCGGCCGGGAGGCCGCCGCGGACTGGCTCGAGCGAGCCCGGTCACTCGCCGCATCGATGTGCACCACGTCGGTGCCGTTCGCCCAGGCCGATCTGTCCGCGATCAGTGCCGTGGGGAACACCGAGCTCACCGCCGCCGCTCTCGAGGCTCCCGCCGACATCGTCGACAACATCCTCGGGGTCACCTCGCTGCGAAACTTCGTGTGGAGCGACGCCGGAGTCCTCGACGACGACACTGCACAGCTGTTACGCCGAGATCAGCCCACCACCACCCTGGTCGCCGCCAACGCCATAGACACCGACGCACCGAGGGACAGCGCCCACGTCATCGAGGCAAGTCCTGCGCAGGCGCCGGTGCCCGGGAACGGTGAGACCACCCCCGCGGCCACCGGGACGTCCGCGCCCACCGGCAGCCTCGATGCGCTGCTGTTCGATCCTGCGGTGGGCGCTGCCCTGGCCGCGACCGGCACCACGCCGCAGACTCCCTCGTACACCCCCGCGCGGGCCCGGTTCGACCTCACCGACGACTCGCAGGCAGCCCGTCTGCAGGACGCCCTCGGTGCCGTGTCCTGGTCTGCACTCGAACCGGCCGTCGCCCGCAGCGCCGGGACACCGCGCTCGCTCATGGTGGTTCCGCCCCAACTGTGGACCGCCGGTGAGGACGACGCCGAGACGATTCTGTCGACGGTGTCGTCGATGATCCGCACCGGTCTCGCCTCCCCCCGGCCACTTCCCGCACTGCTGGGTCGCCAACCCGGATCACCGGAGCTGTCGTCACTGGACTACCCGGACCAGGCCACCGAGGACGGGATTCCCGCCCACCACCGCGACGCCGTCGCCGAGCAGATACCCCGCATCGAGACACTGGACGCGGCGCTGATCGACGACCCGCAGGCCACGCTGACCCCGGAGCGGTTCACCGCACCGCTCCGCGAAGATCTGCTGCGTTCGATGAGCCTCGCCCATCGCCGTGACGAGGAGCACGACTCGGCGAGCGAGGCATCCGACCTGCGCACCGAGCAGGTGGCCGACACCATGAACGACCTCTTCGGAGCCGTCACCGTCGTGTCCCCCGGCGGGGTCTACACCCTGGCGTCGGAACAGAGCCCCCTTTTGCTCGTCGCCCGGAACGACCTGCCCGTGGGCATCACCGTCCAGCTGCAGGTCGCCGCGCCGTCGGGGATGACCATTACCGACATCGGGCCGACGCCACTGCCGCCGCGCGGCAGCCGGACGCTGACCGTGCCCACCGAGGCCAACGACTCCCGCAAGCTCGTCGTCACCTTCTCGCTGACCACGGCCGATGGGCAGCAACTCGGTGAGCCGACCAGCGTGACGGTACGGTCCAACGCGTACGGGCAGGCCTTGGCGATCCTGACAGCGTGTGCGGGCACCCTGCTGCTGTTCCTCGCCGGCCGCCGGCTGTGGCACCGATTCCGCGGCCAGCCGGATCCAGCTGACGAAGGGTACGAACGTTCATGACCGGGAACTTGCCCGACCGGGGCCAGAGGCTTCCCGATCGCTCGCATCCCCGGGTCGCACCGTGGGAACGGGACCACTGGGCACGGGAGATTCGACCGGACGAGGCACCGACGGTGCAGTTCGCGGCCATCCGGGTCGACCCCCCGCCGCCGCCGGTCCGGGACTCGGGACCGTCGACGGCACCGCAGAAACAGAGCAACTCCCGCCTCCTCGCGTCCACCGGGTCGATCGCGGTGGCGACACTCGTCAGCCGCATCACCGGATTCGCCAAGCAACTGCTGGTCCTGACATTGCTCGGCGGCTCGGTGGCCAGCTCGTTCACCGTCGCCAGCCAGATCCCGAACATGATTTCCGAGCTGGTGCTCGGCGCGGTGCTGACCGCCATCGTCGTGCCCGTGCTGGTCCGCGCGGAACGTGAGGACCCGGACAACGGTGCCGCCTTCGTGCGCCGCCTGTTCACGGCCACCTGTGTGCTCCTCGGAACGGCAGCGTTGCTCGCCACCGCGGCCGCCCCGGTGCTCACCACCCACGTGTTCCTGTCCGACGACGGCAAGGTCAACACGTCCCTCACCACAGCTCTGTCGTTTCTCCTCCTGCCGGCGATTCTGTTCTACGGGCTGTCCGCCCTGCTCACGGCAATTCTCAACACCAGGCAGGTGTTCAAACCCGGGGCCTGGGCCCCGGTGCTCAACAACGTCGTGATGCTCACCGTGCTGGTGATCTACTACGCGATGCCGGGCGAAATCACCCTCGACCCGGTGCGGATGAGCGACCCGAAACTGCTGGTCCTCGGCGTAGGCGTCACCCTCGGTGTCGTGGTGCAGGCCGCCAGCCTCGTGCCTGCAATCCGACGCGAAGGCATCTCGTTGAAGCCGCTGTGGGGCCTCGACGACCGGCTCAAGCAGTTCGGCGGGATGGCCGTCGCCATTATCCTGTACGTGCTGATCAGCCAGGCGGGCATGATCGTCGCCACCCGCATTTCGTCCCAAGCGGACGCGTCGGGTCCCGCGATCTACAACAACGCGTGGCTCCTGCTGCAGCTGCCGTACGGCGTGCTCGGTGTCACCGTGCTCACCGCGATCATGCCGAGGCTCAGCCGCAATGCCGCCGCAGACGACACCCCCGCCGTCGTCGACGACCTCTCGGTGGCGACGCGTCTGACGATGATCTCGCTGGTTCCGATCATCACCTTCCTCACCTTCGCGGGACCCGAGGTCGGGCAGGCCCTGTACGGGTACGGCAACTTCGGTACGGGTGACGCAGGGCGTCTCGGCCAGGCCGTCAGTTGGTCCGCCTTCACACTCATCCCGTATTCCCTCGTCCTCATCCAGCTCCGTGTCTTCTACGCCCGTGAACGCGCCTGGACTCCCACCTGGATCGTCCTCGGCATCACTGCGGTGAAGATCGCGCTCTCCGCACTCACCCCCCTCATCGCCTCGAGCGACGACCAGGTGGTGATCCTGCTGGGCGCCGCGAACGGCATCGGGTACATCACCGGTGCACTCATCGGTGGGTACCTCCTGCACCGCAGCCTCGGAAACCTTCAAATGGCCAACGTCGGGAAAACCGTGTGGGTGGTGGTGCTCGCCTCCCTCGCGGGTGCGCTCGCGATGCTCGGCGCCGAACGCCTCCTGCAATTGGACCGCCTCACCACATTGTTCGGCGGCCCGGGTTCCATGGCCCGAGTCGCGATCAGCGGGATCTTGATGCTCGGTGTCACCTTCGTCATTCTCTGGTTCGCGAAGGTCCCCGAAATCATGTCGATCACGGTCGCCGTCACGCGCAAGATCCGGGCACTGCGCGGTCGCGGCGGTGAACCGGAACCCGAGCCCGACCCGCTCGCCGACGCCCAAACGGAACTGATTCCCGTGGTCCGCGCCACACCGCGCGACTTCGGTGGTCGCCCGCGTGGTATCGAACGACCCGGTGGTCTCCCGTACCCTGGACACGAGCGGGTCGGATCGCCGCCCGGTACGGGTCGGAGTTGGGCATTCGAAAATGAAGGAGTGAGGGTGAGCGACGACGACGTGGCCGGCAGCAAGCGAGCCGGAGGTTCTACGGTGCAAGCGTCCGAACGGAATTCGGCTGCTTCGTCGAATGGCGTCGACGCCCCGACCACCCGAATCGAATCGGAGCCCGCAACTTCCGGCAATCCGAAGACCAAGTCGGACCAGGCGACGACCGCCGACTCCGGCTCCACGACGCCACCGGCGAACGGCACGGCTGGGCCGAACGTCACTGGCTCTGCTGTGTCGGCCGACACTGCTGTTCCAGATAAGACTGCTGTTCCGCATAAGACTGCTGTTCCGGCCGAGACTGCCGCCTTCGATGCAGGCGGCCCCACACGCAAGGACCCCCGGCCGACGGGTGCAGCTGCGGGCCACGACACCAGTTTCGACACCGGCGTGATTCCGATCACTCCCGGACCCGGTCGTGATCGAGGCGCCGGCCCGCGTCCTATTCCCCGCGGCCCCAAGCTGATTCCGGGCGCCTCCGTCGCGGGTGGTCGTTACCGTCTGCTCACACCGCACGGTGGGTCCCGGGGTCTGCAGTTCTGGCAGGCCCTCGACGTCAAGCTCGACCGTGAGGTCGCTCTCACCTTCGTCGACGCCGAACAGCGTTCCACCTCGGCCGGACCCGAAGGACCGCAAGCGATCCTGTCCCGCACGCTGCGCCTGGGTCGCATCAACTCGCCCGGTCTCGCCCGGGTTCTCGACGTGGTCCGTGGCAGCTCGGGCGGCATCGTCGTCGCCGAGTGGACGCCCGGACGTTCGTTGCGGGAGATGGCCGACACCAAGCCCTCTCCGATCGGTGCCGCCAAAGCCATCCGGGCACTCGCCGCAGCAGCGGAGACGGCGCACCGGGCCGGTGGGGCACTGTCCATCGATCACCCCGACCGCATCCGGATCAGCATCAACGGCGACGCCGTCCTGGCCTTCCCGGCCACCCTCGCCGATTCCGACTCCAGTTCCGACGTACGCGGTCTGGGCGCCATGCTCTACGCGCTCATCACCGCCCGCTGGCCGCTCGGCGATCCCTCCGCACCGGCAGGCGACACCACCCATCGGCCGGGAAGTGTCGGTGGCATGCGGCTGGCCGACCGCGACTCCAACGGCCAACCCATCGGCCCCCGGGTCATTCGCCCGGAAGTCCCCTTCGAGATCTCGGCGGTCGCGCTGCGCTCGTTGGAGCCGAACGGGGGCATCCGCACAGCCGCCACGGTCCAGCACATTCTCGACCAGGCGTCGGTCATCAACGAGAAAACCGAACTGATCCCCGCTCTGCGGCTCGGACAGCGCACGCCCGGCATATCCGGGCATGAGCTCGCCGACCCCGAAGCCATCGAGGCGGAGAAGAAGAAGTCCAACAGGATGCTCGCCGCCCTCGTCGGACTCGGGGTCGTGACCATCATCGTGTTGGCTCTGCTCGGTTTCTGGCTGGCCACGTTCTTGACCGGAAGCAGTTCGGACGCTCCGCTCACCGAGCAGGACTTCGGCCTCACCACCTCCGCCGAGCCGCCTCCGGGCGCCGCTGCTCCCGCCGCACCGGCACCGCCGGCCGACGTCGCACCGGTCACCCCCGCGTCGGCCACCGTGTTCTCGCCGCAGGGCACACCAGATTCCGCTGCCAATGCCCGGCTCGCCATCGACGGCAACACCGCCACCGTGTGGAGTACCGACTCCTACTTCCAGCCGTTCCCGGCACTGAAGAACGGTGTCGGCCTGATGATCACCTTGGACGAGCCGGCCAACCTGTCCAGCGTGTGGATCAACTCGCCGACACCCGGCACCAAGGTCGAGATTCGGAGCGCCCCCTCGGAGGAGCCCACCCTCGACCAGACCCAGGTCATCGGTTCGCAGGTCCTCGGTAGCGGTGTCACCGAAATCCCCGTGACGTCGGAGGCGCCCACCACCAACGTCCTGGTTTGGATCACCGGCCTCAGCACTTCCGGGGGCAAGAACCAATCCTCCATCGCAGACGTGGGATTCAACGCCACGACGTAATCGGCTCCCGCTGCTCGTGGCCCGGCGTTCTGAGCTAACATCCGCCGGTGCGCATCTTCCGGGGGGTCGCCGAGGGCGGACCCTCGGATGTCGAGTTGCTCGCTGCGCATGTCGCCGGTGATCCGCACGCCTTTGCGACGTTGCTCGGTCGCCATTACGACCATCTGTGGCACGTCGCGACGCGCACCAGCTACACGCGCGAGGATGCCGCGGACGCACTACAGGAGGCATTGCTGTCGGCACACCGCAATGCCGGCTCCTTCCGACGCGATGCCGCGGTCCGGAGCTGGCTGCACACGATCGTCGTCAATGCCTGCCTCGACCGCATCCGCCGGAACAAGGCCCGCCCGGCGGTGTCACTGTCGGCCGACGAGGACGACGAGCCCCGGGACGTCCGTGATCGGGTCGCCGAGCTCGAGATGAGCCTGGTGATCGATCGTGCATTGGCGCAGCTGCCGCCGGATCAGCGGACCGCGATCGTGGCGGTCGACCTCGAAGGTCACTCGACCAGTGAAGCCGCCAGGCTGCTCGGTGTTCCGGAGGGCACGGTGAAGAGTCGATGCGCGCGTGGCCGCAAGAAGCTGGCCGCTTCTCTCGAATATTTCCGGGACGAGGGGAACCGATCATGATCCTGTGGCGTCAAACTCTTATAGGAGCGCAGGACTGTCAGGCCGGTCGGGACCGAGCGGAATCGGTGAGGAGGTGTCATGGCCACTGATGATGTCGGCTCTTCGGATGAGTTGCCGGCTCCGCCGTACTCTGCCGATCTGCTGTCCGATCTTCATGCCGGAGTGCTGCCCGAGTCCGTGAGTGAGCGCCTCTGGCCCCTGGTGCGGAACGATCCAGACGCTATGGAGGTCATTTCCGCGCTCGACAGGGTCACCGAGCAGCTCGGGGCACTGGGCCGCGACCATTCCGTCGCGTCACCGATTCCCGACGACGTTGCCGACCGCATCGCTCGGGCACTCGCGGAGGAAAGGGAGTCCTCGGTCTCTCGGGTGGTGCCCCTCGCGCGGCGTAGAAAGTGGGCGGTTGTGGCAGGCGGCGCACTGGCCGCGGCCGCTGCGGTCGTGGTGGCGATCGCTGTCGTCACGCCGACCAGCAATCCCACCGATCCGCCGATTGCTTCTCCGAGCACCTCCGAGACTTCCTCTCGCCCAGCGGTTCTCGAGCTGGACACCGACCTCGACGCCGCGCGTCTCCTCACCGTGATCGGATCCCGCCAACTGGGCGCGCTCGAGAACCCGGAAGTCCTCGCAGAATGCCTGCGCGCGAATGGAATCGAGCCGTCTCGTACGCTCCTGGGATCGGGGGAAGTGCGGCTCGACGGCGCCCCCGGAGTACTCCTCCTTCTTGCCGGGCCTCAGCCACCGCAGATCACCGCGCTGGTCGTGGGAAACAGCTGCAGTGCCACGAACCCGGCCACCATGTCTGTCATCGATATCGGTTGAGCGACAACCCATCAGAGCGTGCTGTGCGCAGACGGAACGAGTAGCTCGAGGATTTTGGCACGCAACTCGGGAGTGTCGTCCTCCACGGCGATAAGGCTCGCGAACATCGCGGCACCAGCAGCGAGGACGAGAAGGGCCTTCGCGGTGCTCGCCTCACCCTGATCATCGGCGAACAGGCGGGTGCTGGGCCCGCTGAACCCCTGCCACAAGGCATTTCGCAGTTCGGCGTGATCCCGGATCGCGGCGAGGAGGCCGGGAGTTGCCGCGCGAACCTCAGGCCGTGCGAACAGCTCGGCACTGCCGGTCACGACCCACCGAATCCAGCCTTCCCGATCGGTGCCCTCGAACGGCGTCAGGTCTGGGGTGGCACCGAGAATTGCGTCGAGCACGAGATGCGCCTTGGACGGCCACCGCCTGGTAATCGACGCCCTGCTCACCCCGGAACGGGTGGCGATCGCCCGCATGCTCAGTTGCTCCCACCCGGACTCGACGAGCATCGCGCGGGTCACGGCCAGCACGTCGGTGTCGATGCGCGGGTCACGGGGTCGTCCTGTTCCGGTGGCATTCATCAGCTCGAATTGTGGGACAAAAGCGCCGTCCTCGCTATATCGTACCTAATACGAGACCACTGGCATCGTAATTCGACAGGACGGGCACATGAAGATTGCGGTCACGGGCGGCACCGGATACGTGGGCGCTCACACGACCCTGGCGCTGCTCGCCGACGGCCACACCGTCCGCCTGCTCGTCCTTCCACACGACTCGATCGACGCTGTGGTGGCGTCGGCGGGGGACGCCTCGGCTCGGATCGAAGTCGTGGTGGGGGACGTCCGCGACCGAACGTCCGTCGAGCAGCTGCTCGACGGGTGTGACGCACTTCTGCACGGTGCAGGGGTCGTGGGCACGGACGACCGGCGTGAGCAGCTGATGTGGGAGGTCAACGCTCAGGCCACCGCCGCCATTCTCGTCCGAGCCGCCTTCCTCGGTCTCGACCCGATCGTCCATGTCGCGAGTTTCAGCGCGCTGTTTCCATCCCCTGATCCCGTGATCGGGCCCGACAGTCCCACCGCGGCGGGATGCAGCGCGTACGGGCGGACGAAGGCGGCCGCCGATCGTGTCGCCCGTGCGCTGCAGGACGCCGGAGCACCGGTCGTCGTCACCTATCCCACCAGTGTGGTCGGTCCCGGCCTCGAAGGCACCAAAGGTGTCACCGAACAGGGTTGGGCCGTCCTACTGGGCAGCGGGGTAGCTCCGCGGTTCCTGGGACGGCTCGCCGATGCCGTCGGCAAAACACCGCGGTCGGCGCAGGCTTCAGTTACGAAGCCGCCTGGCTGCTCACCTCGGCCACTCCCACCGACGACAGCCGCACGCGCGACGAACTGGGTCTGAATTGGCGTCCGCCCCGAGACGCCCTCGCCTCGACGTTCGCCTGATCACACCCCCTCCTCGCCCGAAGGCAGACACCATGACCACTCCGACCGACCGGCGCACGATCTGGGAACCCGCCCGTCTCGGCCCTCTGACCCTGCGCAACCGCATCATGAAAGCCGCCACCTTCGAAGGAGTCATGCCTCGCGGGCAGGTCACCGACAAGCTCGTCGAATTCCACGCCGAAGTGGCCCGCGGCGGCGCTGCGCTCACCACCGTTGCCTACTGCGCCGTCTCACCCGGCGGACGGGTCCACGCCAACACCCTGGTCCTCGACAAGGCCAGTGTTCCCGGACTTCGGCGGCTCACCGACGCCGTCCATGCCGAAGGAGCGCTGGTGTCGGCGCAGATCGGGCACGCCGGACTGGTCGCGAACACGCTCTCGAACCGCACGAAGACGCTGGCCCCGTCGACGCGTCTGAGTCCACCCGCCATGGGACTGGTGCGTGGTGCCACCCATACCGAATTGGACCAGGTCGTCGCGGACTTCGAGAACGCCGCACGGGCGGCGGTCGACGCCGGCTTCGACGCCATCGAAGTTCATCTCGGCCACAACTACCTGCTCAGTTCCTTCATGAGCCCCAACCTCAACAAGCGAACCGACGAATACGGGGGCAGCCCCGAAAGGCGGGCAGCCTTCCCACGCCGTGTGGTCGAGCGGATACGCCGCGCCGTCGGCGACACGATCGCCGTCACCGCGAAGTTCAACATGACCGACGGTGTTCCCAAAGGATTGTGGCTCGACGAGAGCCTCCGCATCGCTCGACTCCTCGAACGGGACGGGCATCTCGACGCGCTGCAGCTCACCGGCGGCAGTTCCCTCCTCAACGGAATGTACTTCTTCCGCGGAGAGGTGCCGATGGCCGAATTCGTTGCATCACAACCGAAACTGGTCGGGTACGGCCTGAAGCTCTACGGACCCCGTATCTTCCCGACCTACCCGTTCGAAGAAGCGTTCTTCCTACCGATGGCTCGCCAGTTCCGCGAAGCGCTGTCCATGCCTTTGATTCTTCTCGGGGGCATCAACAGACTCGACACCATCGACACCGCACTGGGTGAAGGGTTCGAGTTCGTCGCGATGGCCCGCGCACTGCTCCGCGACCCGGACCTCGTCAACAAGTTCCGCGATCAACACGTAGCGGAAGGCCTGTGCATTCACTGCAACAAATGCATGCCCACCATCTACACCGGCACCCGCTGTGTCATCCGGGAGACTCTTCGCTGATCAGAGGCCCGTGGGGGAGCGATCGGTATCACCTACAGTCCGGGAACAACACCCTTTAGTCTGGTGTTGATCAATTCGACTGTGCACGCTCCCTATCGGAAGGCCCGCATGACCACTCCATCGACGGTTCATGAACTCATCATCGTTGGTTCGGGACCTGCCGGATATACCGCAGCCGTCTACGCGGCGCGGGCGGAACTCGAACCGCTGCTCTTCGAGGGCACCCAGTTCGGCGGTGCTCTGATGACGACGACCGAGGTCGAGAACTTCCCCGGATTCCGGCAAGGAATCATGGGCCCCGACCTGATGGACGAGATGCGCGAGCAGGCCAAGCGCTTCGGCGCCGACATCCGTACCGAGGACGTCGAGGAACTCGATCTGACCGGGCCGATCAAGAAGGTCGTCGTCGGTGGCGAGACCTATCAGGCACATGCGGTCGTACTCGCGATGGGCGCGGCTGCCCGATACCTCGGCATCCCCGGCGAGGAGAAGCTCCTGGGCCGCGGCGTCAGCGCCTGCGCCACCTGTGATGGCTTCTTCTTCAAGGACCAAGACATCGTGGTCGTCGGTGGTGGCGACTCCGCAATGGAAGAAGCGACCTTCCTCACCAGGTTCGCCCGCAGTGTCACGGTGGTCCACCGCCGTGAGGAGTTCCGGGCGTCCCGCATCATGCTCGAGCGCGCCAAGTCGAACGAGAAGATCCGGTTCGTCACCAACGCAGAACCGATCGAGGTGCTGGGGGAGAACAGCGTCACCGGTTTGGTCGTGCGCGACACCGTCACCGGTGAGCAGTCCACGCTTCCCGTCACCGGAATGTTCGTGGCCATCGGTCACGACCCGCGCAGCGAACTCGTGAAGGGTCAGGTCGACGTCGACGAGGCCGGTTACGTACGGGTGCAGACGCCGACCACCGCCACCTCGCTGGACGGTGTCTTCGCTGCCGGTGACCTGGTAGACCACACCTACCGACAGGCGATCACCGCAGCCGGCACGGGATGTTCCGCGGCCATCGACGCCGAGCGTTGGCTCGCCGAGCGCGGCGATATCACCGCGAACACCGTCGAGGCCGCCGGTGCACCGGTCGACGCCTGAGTTGTCCACGATCGTCCAAGTTTTATCCGTCGAGTAAGGGGATTTCCCGTGTCGAACACCGTCACCATCACCGATGATTCGTTCCAACAGGATGTGCTGGGCAGCGACAAGCCTGTGCTCGTCGATTTCTGGGCTACCTGGTGCGGCCCGTGCAAGATGATCGCTCCGGTGCTGGAGGAAATTGCCGGCGAGCACAGCGACAAGCTGACGATCGCGAAGCTCGACATCGACGCGAACCCGGGTGCCGCCCGCGACTTCCAGGTGATGTCGATCCCCACGCTGATCCTGTTCAAGGACGGCAAGCCGATCAACACCATCGTCGGCACGAAGGGCAAGGCTGCGCTGCTGAAAGAGCTGGCCGACGTTCTCTGATCGACACCTGAACAGCCTGCCCGATTCCCGATTTTGTGGGAATCTCTGAGACAATCGATCGATGTGCTCCTGTCGCATCCGCGGACGGGACACATCGATCGACTCGTTTGTAGAGAGCTGTGCTGTAGTGATACACACGGCCGTGGAATCAGACTGAGAGGCCCGAACATGCACCGACTCCGTCACGGCGACCATGGTCCGGCCGTCGCTGAGATTCGGGGCACTCTCGCCGGTCTCGGGTTCCTCCATGACGGTGTCGCCGACACTCGCCGCGACACCAACAATGGTTCGCACTGGATTGCGCCCGACGCCGTCTTCGACCACCACCTCGACAGCGCCGTACGAGCCTTCCAGCAGCAACGTGGGCTCCTCGTGGACGGAGTTGTGGGTCCGGCCACCTATCGGTCCATGAAAGAGGCGTCCTACCGCCTGGGCGCACGCACGCTGATCTACCAACTGTCTGCACCCCTGTACGGGGACGACGTCGCTACGTTGCAGACACGGCTGCAGGACCTCGGGTTCTACGTCGGCCGAGTCGACGGATTCTTCGGACCGCAGACCCACGAATCGCTGTCGTCGTTCCAGCGGGAGATCGGGATCGCCGCCGACGGAATCTGCGGCCCTGCCACCCTCCGTTCGCTCGAGTTGCTCGGTACCCGGGTCACCGGTGGTTCGCCCCACGCGATGAGCGAAGAAGAAATGGTTCGCAGCTCCGGTCCGCAGCTCAGCGGCAAGCGCATCGTCATCGACCCCGGTCTCGGTGGGGACACCTACGGCACGATCGTCCATTCCCCGTACGGCACCATCTCGGAGTCCGACATCCTCTGGGATCTCGCCAGTCGGCTCGAGGGCCGGATGGCGGCGACAGGGATGGAAACCTTCCTGTCCCGGCCGCACCACGCGAACCCTTCGGACATCCAACGCGCGTCCACGTCGAATGCCTTCGACGCCGACCTCATGATCTCCCTGCGATGTGACAGCAACTCCAGCCCCGCTGCCAACGGCGTTGCAAGCTTCCACTTCGGCAACTCGCACGGTTCGACGTCGATGATCGGCCAGGTTCTCACCGGCTTCATCCAGCGGGAGATCGTGGCGCGCACCCCATTGCAGGACTGCCGGACGCACGGACGCACCTGGGATCTGCTCCGCCTGACCAAGATGCCGACCGTGCAGATCGATCTCGGCTATCTCACCAACCGGTCCGACGCTGCCGTCCTGTCCAATCCGCGGGCACGTGACGCGATCGCGGAGGCCATCCTCATTTCGGTGAAGCGTCTGTACCTGCTCGGGCAGGACGATCAGCCCACCGGTACGTTCACCTTCGCTGAGTTGCTTGCCGAGGAACTGTCCTCTTCTGAACGGTCCTGACCGTCAGCGCACTCCGACCGGGGTGCGCTCCCCGATGTCGACCATGCTCACCGATGCCGTATGCAACAGGCGTTCCAGAGCAGCCTCCACGTCTTCCTTCCACCCGTGGTCACGATTCAACTCGAGCCTCAGCCGAGGGAACCGGTGGTGTGGAGCGACGATCTCGAAGCCATTGTCTTCGAGAAACTCCGCGGGGATCATGCATTCTTCGGGGGAGCATTCCATGGCAGCGGTCGCCGATGCGATGCCGGAGTGGTCGGTATCGCTCGACCCACCGTCTCGAATACCGAAGGCCTCCAGGGCGCGGACACCGCGCCTCACCAGATCAGCGACCACCGCCTGAATGAGGGTGGCACCCAGATTTTGTTCTTCGCCGGCGGGCTCGAGTCGCAAGCTGGTGAGAAGGACGGCATCGGCACCTACCGGAGCGGTCGGCAGAAGCTGCGCCCGAGGCACGGTGCGTGGGGGAGCGTATAGCGCGCTGCCGACCGGCTTTCCATCCATGACGGCGACCTGACCGCAGGAACCCCACTCGAGCATGACCATCGACAGCCATGCTTCCTTCTCGAATTCCTGGTCACAGAATCCGCGCGAACTATGGATGGCCGCGGGATCCATTTCCCAGAAGACGCAACGACGAGCGTGGGCGGAGAGCTTGTCCAGGCCGTCGAGGGTGAGCGACGTGACGTGAGTCGACATTGGCTAGATCAGCCTCCAAATGTCACTACTACAAGTCATGTGTTGTCCTCTGATCTTCACTGCTCGTTGTCCCCGCTGATCTGCCCTCGAGATGCTGTCACCGGTGCTGTCACAGTGACGGATTACCCGCGGGTGCTTTCTACCTCGCCCGGACGGTCATGAATCGGCTCGTTGCGCCTCCATCATTCCGACAATTCGCTGCAGATCGTCAACCGAACCGAACTCGACGACGATCTTGCCTTTGCGCTTGCCGAGGCTGACGGTCACCCTGGTGTCGAAGGAGTCCGACAGTCGCTCGGCCACGTCCTGTAGTCCGGGCATCTGGATCGGCTTCCGGCGTTGCGGAGGAGCGATCTGATCGTCGTTGCGGTTCGCCAGGGTGACCGCTTCTTCTGTGGCGCGGACGGACATGCCCTCCGCCACGATTCGAGCCGCCATCACTTCCTGCGCGTCGGCGCCGGCCTCGAGAGACAGCAGTGCACGGGCGTGTCCTGCGGACAGCACTCCCGCGGCAACGCGGCGCTGGACGGGAATCGGAAGCTTGAGGAGGCGGATCATGTTGGTCACCACGGGACGGGACCGACCGATCTTCGCGGCCAGTTCCTCGTGAGTCACCTCGAACTCTTCGAGCAGCTGCTGATAGGCGGCCGCCTCTTCGAGCGGGTTGAGCTGCACCCGATGAATGTTCTCGAGGAGGGCGTCGCGGAGCATCGCGTCGTCACCCGTCTCACGGACGATGGCCGGGATCGTGTCGAGTCCGGCTTCCTGGCCGGCCCGCCAGCGGCGCTCACCCATGACCAATTGAAACTTGCCGTCTTCTACCGGGCGCACCACGATCGGCTGCATCAAACCGAATTCGCGGATGGAGTGCACCAGTTCCGCCAGCGCCTCGTCATCGAAGACCTGTCGCGGCTGCTTCGGGTTGCGCACGATCAGGTTCGGGGCGATTTCCCGGTACACGGCCCCGGTGGGGGAGGGGAGGGGCTCAGCCCCATTCGTAACCTCTCCATCGCCGTTGTTTCCCGTGGATGCAGGAGCTCGGTCGCTGCCGGAAGGTGATGTCGACGAGTTCGGGGTGGGCGGGGTGGGGATGTGGCGCTTGTCTGTGCCGATCACTACATCGGCGGCAGCAGTGCCCAGTCCCGGTGCCGTCGTGGGACCGGTCGGAATCAGCGCCGCCAATCCACGGCCGAGCCCACCCTTACGCGTCTGACTCATCTCTGCTCCTGCTTCGTGATCTGTGCTGTGCGCGCTGCGAGTTCACGTCCCGCGTCGAGGTAGCTCATCGCGCCACGTGAACCGGGGTCGTAATCCAACACGGTCATCCCGTATCCGGGCGCTTCGGAGACCTTCACACTTCGGGGGATGACCGCGCGGAGGACGGCGTCTCCGAAGTGGGACCGGACTTCCGCTGCCACCTGGTCGGCGAGCTTCGTGCGCCCGTCATACATCGTCAGTAGCACGGTCGAGACATGCAGGTCCGGATTGAGGTGGGCTTGCACCAACTCGATATTTCGCAGCAGTTGACCGACGCCTTCGAGCGCGTAGTACTCGCACTGGATCGGAATCAGAACTTCCTTGGCCGCGACCATGGCGTTCACCGTCAGCAGGCCGAGCGATGGAGGGCAGTCGATGAGGATGAAGTCGGCGTCGATATCTCGGAGCGCCTTTTCTGACAGCGCCCCCTTCAGCCGGCCCTCGCGGGCCACCATCGACACCAGCTCGATCTCGGCGCCGGCGAGGTCGATGGTCGCCGGAATGCAGAAGAGCCGCTCGTTGTGTGGGCTCGTTTGGATCGCCTCGGCGGCGGTCACCTCACCCAGGAGCAGTTCGTAGCTCGACGGGATGCCTGAATGGTGGGCCACTCCGAGGGCGGTGCTGGCATTGCCCTGGGGGTCGAGGTCGATCACAAGGACCGTCAGGCCCTGCACTGCGAGAGCGGAGGCGAGGTTGACCGCACTGGTGGTCTTGCCGACCCCGCCCTTCTGATTGGCGATTGTGAGAATCCGGCGCTCCGGCGGTTTGGGTAGCGTCACGGAGTGGGGGTGGAGTACCTGACTGGCTCTATGCGCGGCCGCGCCAATCGGAGTCTCCTCGGCGGAGATGCCGTTATACGGAGCCGTGAATCCGTCGTCTCCGTTTCCCGAGCTCGTCGCGTGGTCGGATCGATGTTCGGTTTCACGTGAAACTGTTTCACGTGAAACGGCGGATTCAGGCCCACCCGACATTGATTACTCCTTCGATTGGGAATCGCTCGTTACTCGACATACTCACTCCGCATCCGTCGCCCGAGTGTCTCATCGGCGCTGACGGCGTTTCGGTACACGCTCTGCCCGAACCACCACGGTAGGAACCGGAAGAAGACCCACTCCACATTCCACGATGTCCAGCTTGCCAGCACCCAGCCGAGTCAAAGCGGCACGGTCGCGGGCGATCTCGTCGGCCGCGCTCGAACCCTTCAGTGCAAGCATTCTCCCATGCTCGTGGATCAACGGCAGCGACCACTTGGCCAACTTTTCCAACGGTGCCACTGCCCGTGATGTGACGACATCCGCGCCACCGGCTTCTTTCACCACGCCAGACTCTTCCGCGCGACCACGAACAACCAACACATCCAGACCGTTGGATTCGACGAACTCCGCAAGATATACAGATCGTCGCAGCAGCGGCTCGACCAACGTGATCCGCAAGTCGGGACGGGCAATCGCCAACGGAATACCGGGCAGTCCCGCTCCACTGCCGACATCCACCACGGACTCGCCCTCAGCGATCAACTCACCGATCACTGCACAGTTGAGAAGGTGCCGTTCCCACAGGCGAGGAACCTCTCGTGGCCCGATCAGACCACGCTCTACACCGTCACTTGCCAGAGACTTGTAGTACCGCTCCGCGATGTCGAATCGTTCACCGAACACCTGGCGAGCCGCCGCTTGTTCGTCCCAGTCGGCCGGCTTCTCACCATTCGGTTCCACGTGAAACATCCTCCCGCGAAGAGCTCATCTTCTACAAACTCAGCCTCTCCATTATCCGCCCTGATTCCCGACTGCGTCCCCTAACACCCACCCGCAACGCCGAACAGTGTTCAGACCGCCACACCCTCGGTGGGGGAGGGGAGTGGTCCCAGCGGAGAACGCCGTCGGTCCGGTAGACGCGCAACTAGGCGCCTTGCCCACGATCGCGAGTTCGAGATCGTCCGAGGCATCCGGCTTCTGTGCATGTTCGGGAAGCGGTGCCGTATGTGCGACGCCAGGACACACGCCGGGACGTTTGTTCCGTCTGCCAATGGGGTCGCATCCGGACTGTGTTTCACGTGGAACATGCGGACACAGTCTCGGGATCGTCTCCCGATGTCGCTGGTGATACGCGCGGCCCCGCCCGGGCTACCGAAGTCCATTAGGATTCGAGGCGCGTCTCTACGTCGGATTCGAACCCTTCCGAACTGCGAGGGTTTCACCCGAGATGGGCGCATCATCAAACGCCAGCTCGGCGTCGGTGACCCCCACGGCTGGCGTCGACAATAAGTGGATAGGACGACGGTATGCGGTACGGGCAACGTGGGCACGCTCCCAGGATCGGTGAGCGCGCTGCCGGAACCGATGTACCCGCTCGGCGGCTTGGAAGCTACCGAACACTGAATTGAACGCGAAGACTCTCGCCCGCCTTCTTGCCGGCGACAGGTGCCCCGAGTTCAGCCATCACCAGGCAGGATTGGATGGAGACGATGCGACTTCTGGTGTCCGCGGTCTCGTCAGCCGAGCGGCTCAAAATGTATATCGGCACCGAGAGCGATGTTTCACGTGGAACCACCGATGTGGCCGTTGATGTCGCTAGGACTGACGCCGCACCCGAGGAACTTGACCGACTGCCGCGTTCGGAGAAGAGACCTGGGCCCACCCCACATGTCGGCCGCCCTGTGCTGCTGCCGCCACGATCACTGCATCTCCGATTGCCTGACAAATCCCGAGATGCGCCCATTGCGGCGCGTCGACAAGCCCGAATCGGAATCATCACAGTGACGAAACTCCGATGGGTGGTTGGATGGCCGAAAACCGGCTCAAAATTTCGCCGATTTTTCGTAATGCACCGCCCGGCTCACCTGAACCGAAGGAATCCCGGACCGCCGACCGCTTGCCGCTGGGTCCACATGCCACACCGAAACCAACCACCTCCGACGCTCCGGGCACACACCTTCTATCGAAACGAGCATCACGATCCCGCGGTCGCGCGCAGTCGGCTTCCTCGGTGGAAGTGTGGCGCGGCGCAAGTAGCCGAGCTCGCTGCCGCGAAACTCAATCGACCGAAACGCCTGTCTCTCGCCGGTACCGCCAACCGACGTCGCTCCGGCCCCAGCCCCTCACGCGCGTGGCACCAATCCTTCGTCGAGCCACGACCACACACGCCGACTCGACGGATGGGCGAGTCACCGGTTCCGGTTCAGGACGAGTTCGCAAAATCGGCAGTTGTGGATGCCTCCTCCCACCCAGCCCGCCCGGACGGCCGTCCAGCGCTTCATGTCAGCACCTGCGCGCGAGGGGCCTGGGTCGTGGCGGCACATTGCCGTCCGGCCGATGACTCAGGCCGGGGGAGGGGAGGGGCTGGTGTGTTTCACGTGAAACGAGAGAAACCGACCACTGTTGCCGGAATGGAGAAGGCGGGCCCAAGGTATCCCTGGGCCCGCCTTCCAAATGTGGTGTGCTGAGTCAGTCCTTGATCACGACTACGCGACGCGACGGCTCAGCGCCCTCGCTCTCGCTGGAGACACCCGCGACCTTGGCAACAGCGTCGTGCACGATCTTCCGCTCGAACGGGGTCATCGGAGTGAGCTCCTCCCGTTCACCGGTCTCGAGCACGCGGCGTGCCGCGGAGGCACCCAACTCGGTGAGTTCGGCGCGACGCCCGGCACGCCAACCAGCGATGTCCAGCATCAGCCGGCTACGTTCACCCGTTGCCTGCTGCACAGCAAGGCGTGTGAGTTCCTGGAGTGCGTCGAGTACCTCACCTTTGCGGCCGACCAACTTGGTGAGATCGTCACCCCCGTCGATACTGACGACTGCTCGATCCCCTTCGACGTCCAGATCGATATCGCCATCGAAATCGAGCACGTCGAGGAGCTGCTCGAGGTAGTCGCCGGCGATCTCGCCTTCCTCGATGAGGTAGTCGTCAGAATCGGAGTCAACCTCGGTGTCCGGGTTCTGCGTCGGAGCAGTCACGTCTGTCTCATCTCCGTCCACTGCGATGTCAGGCTCAGTAGCCATACTCGTTCTCTTTTCTGAATCAGCGCCGCTTGCGCTTAGGGGACTTTCCGCGGTTCGTCTGAGGTCGGGCACCGGGTTTCGGCTTCGACGTACCCGTCGGAGAACCGTCACCGCTCACAGTTCCCGTCGACTGTTCGGAGTCGTCTTCCACCACTCCGTCAACGACCTCTGGTTCGCTCGGGGCTCCGTCTACCGCAGCCTTCTTCTTCTTCGAAAGATTGGGGCGTGCACCGGGCTTCGGGGCGTTCTCCGCTCGACGAGCCAGCGCTGCCTGCTTCTTCTCTTCCTCTTCCGCATCGATCTTCCGGAAGACGATGTGCTGCTGCGCGTAGGTCCAGATGTTGTTACTCACCCAGTAGAGAAGGATTGCGATGGGGAGGAAGGGGCCACCGACAAGGACGCCCAGCGGGAAGATCCACAGCGCAAGCTTGTTCATAATCGCGGACTGCGGGTTCGCGGCGGCCTCAGGGCTCTGTCGAGCGACGGAGGCGCGGGAGTTGAAGTGTGTCGCAACGCTCGCGATGACCATGAGCGGGATAGCGACCGCTGCAATATTCAGCATGGTTGGGACCGGACCGTAGATCGCGAAAGCCTCGAGCTGATCCGACGGGGTGGTGATCGCAGCCGAGATCGGTGCACCGAAAAGTCGGGCACTCAGGAAGGACTGGACGTCCTCGACGCTGAAGAAGTAGTTCGGCGTGTTCGCGTTGTCCTCGACCGACATGCCGAGCTGTCCGAAACCGGTGCCGGTGCGGTTGAACGACCGAAGAACGTGGAACAGACCGATGAACACAGGCGCCTGAGCAAGCACGGGTAGACAGCCCATGATCGGGTTGAATCCGTGCTCCTTCTGGAGCTTCTGCATCTCGACGGCCTGCCGCTGGCGGTCACCTGCGTACTTCTTCTGCAGTGCCTTGATCTGCGGTTGCAGTTCCTGCATCTGGCGCGTGGTACGCACCTGCTTGACGAAGGGCTTGTACAGGATGGCGCGCAAGGTGAAGACGAGGAACACCACGGAGAGGGCCCATGTGAAGCCACTGTCCGGTCCCAGGAAGGGAATCGCCCCGAAAACCTTGTGCCAGACCCACAGGATCCCGGACACCGGATAGTAAATGAAGTCGAGCACGGCTCTATGTACTCCTCTGTTCGTCCACGTTCACCGGACAGTGTTGACGGCTACCCGGATGACGGCTACCCGCATGTTGGTGAGGGACCGAATCCGGCCCACCGGGCACGGGATCCCACCCACCAGGGTGCCAGGGCGCACATTTCGCCAGCCGGACCACCGTCAAGACAAGACCTTTGAGAACCCCGTGGGTGCGCAGGGATTCGACTGCGTACTCGCTACAGGTGGGTGTGAACCGGCAGGTCGGCAACCTCAGGGGCGACACATATGTCCGGTACAACTCGATCAGAAAGATAAGGATTCGCGCCGGGAGGGCACGGATGGTTGCCCACGTGGACGTCGTCGGGGTATCGGCACCCGCCACGGCGGCGCGCGACTCGTCGAGTGCGCTTTTCATGCGAAGTTACTCATGCGCAAGAAGATCCAATCGGGAGAGACCTGCACGAAGTTGCTTGTCCAGATCCCGGCTACTTGCAGTCGCGGCTCCCGGAAGAGCCCGAATCACCACATCGGTGGTGGCTGGAACAGCACCCACCAGGTCGATGCAGATATGACGAAGCCGGCGTGCGACTCGATGTCGAATCACCGCCGGCCCGACAGCCTTACTCACAACCAGTCCAAATCGTGGACCGCCGCTACTCACCAGCTCATCTGTCTGTCCACGGTCGAATGCGTGGACAACCAGATCGCGTCTTCCCATCCGGCGACCGCGTCGGACAGTCAACGAAAAGTCTGAATGACGACGCAATCGGTACGGCTCAGGCAACACCCCGAGCTCCTGAACCCAGTATCGGGATCAGGCGGTGAGGGATTCGCGGCCCTTACGGCGACGCGCCGAAACGATTGCACGACCCGCACGGGTCCGCATACGAAGACGGAAGCCGTGAACGCGCGCGCGGCGTCGGTTGTTCGGCTGGAACGTCCGCTTGCCCTTGGCCACGGTCAACACTCCTCGAAATTCATCGACGCCTCCCGGCGTCCTGGATCTAACATGGTCGAAAACTCAGGTGGTCAACCAGCAGTGACACACGACATCGCTGCTGGACTGAATCCAGCACGATACCGCCACCTCACCACAGGGTGACTGTTCGAGAGTACTGATGACTCCCGGTCAGGTCAAACTCGCTCACCTGCACTTCCTCTGCGAACGGGATGACCGACACGCCGAGGTTCGATAAATGCTTGCACCCAACTTCCGATGTGCCAAACCGCTGTGAGGTTGCCGACACTGTTGCTAGCGTTGAAACATGGTCTCGCCGATGAACCCTGATCGAGTGCCCAGCTCTCGACTTCACCGTTCTCATCTGCACATTCACCACAATTCATCCACAGGGCACAGATGGTGTCCCGCCTTCGGTCACCCCGAGGGTTGCTGACGCACGTCACATCCCGGGTGGGTCCACCCCCCTCGTCCAGACGTCCTGCGCAAAACCGCAGCTCAGGGCGGTAAATCTGGAATCTTCACCTCGTAACGACGTCTTCACACCAGTCCTCCATGCTTTGTCCACATCTGTGGATAATTGTGTGGAAACACAGTTCAGATGGCATATTCGTAGGTCCGTACGGGGTCCATCCTCAGGTCGGGGAACGCCCAATTCCACCTCGGCGACGGCACCGACATCTCGACAAACTGGGGAGGAACCACGTGAACGAGGATCCGAATGCGCTCGCACGGATCTGGATCGACGTCGTCGCTGACCTCACGTCCGATTCACCCGGTGGCGATCTGCCACCGTTGACGCGTGGCCAGAAGGCATGGTTGGCACTCGTCAAACCTTTGACACTGGCCCAGGGTTTCGCTCTGCTCTCGGTTCCGTCGCCGTTCGCGCAGGAAGCGATCGAACGGGATCTTCGTGAACCGATCCTGCACGCGCTGGGCCGGCACCTCGGTGAACAAGTGGAGGGTCTCGGCGTTCGGATCGCAGCCCCGGTCGACAACGAACCCGACTCCGATCCTCCTCCCCGGGACCACCGACCCGAACCGGACCACCGGCACACTCCCCGGCATCTCGAGCCTTCGGCCACCAGTGCGGGCACCTATCGCCGTCGCCGATTCGGCTCCGGTGAAGACCAGCCCTACTCCGACACCACGGACTTCGAAGAGGTCGACGACGACAGTGAGGCGCTCGCGAGTGTCCACGAATCGTGGCCGTCGTACTTCACGAAACCACCGGCCGGCCCGGCGCCCACTTCGACGGGCGGCAACAGCCTGAACGCGAAGTACACCTTCGACACTTTCGTCATCGGCTCGTCCAACCGCTTCGCGCACGCGGCCGCCGTCGCCATCGCCGAGGCTCCTGCCCGCGCCTACAACCCGCTGTTCGTGTGGGGCGCGTCGGGCCTTGGCAAGACCCACCTGTTGCATGCGGCCGGTCACTATGCGCAACGTCTCTTCCCGGGGATGCGGGTGAAGTACGTTTCCACCGAGGAGTTCACCAACGACTTCATCAACAGCCTCCGCGACGACCGGAAAGTGGCGTTCAAGCGTCGCTACCGTGAGACCGACGTGCTGCTGGTCGACGACATCCAGTTCATTGAGGGTAAAGAGGGTATCCAGGAGGAGTTCTTCCACACCTTCAACACGCTTCACAATGCGAACAAGCAGATCGTCGTGTCTTCCGACCGACCGCCGAAGCAGCTCGCCACGCTGGAGGAACGCCTCCGCACCCGCTTCGAATGGGGCCTGATCACCGACGTCCAGCCGCCCGAACTCGAGACCCGCATCGCGATCCTCAGCAAGAAGGCCCGCATGGACCGGCTCGAGGTGCCGGACGACGTCCTCGAGTTGATCGCCAGCCGGATCGAGCGGAACATCCGGGAACTCGAGGGGGCGCTCATCCGGGTGACCGCTTTCGCCTCTTTGAACAGGCAGCCCCTGGACCTCACGCTGGCCGAGGTAGTCCTGCGTGATCTGATGCCGGATTCGTCGAGTCTCGAGATCAATGCGGCCACGATCATGGCCGTGACGGCTGAGTACTTCAACATGTCGATCGACGACCTGTGTGGCCCGGGTAAGGCCCGTCCGCTGGCGCAGGCGCGGCAGATCTCCATGTACCTGTGCCGTGAGCTGACGGACCTCTCGTTGCCGAAGATCGGTCAGACATTCGGCCGCGACCACACCACCGTCATGTACGCGGACAAGAAGATCCGCAAGGAGATGACGGAACGCCGGAAGGTCTACGACCAGGTCCAGGAGCTCACAGCCCGCATCAAGCAGCGCTCCAAGCGGTAGATCTTCGCCCTGCCCTCCTCGTGCCCCGGTAGTTCGATTGCCGGGGCACGAGTCGTCGTGAGGAGTGTGGCCGGCGACGGCGGGTGGCTCGAGCCGCCCCTCGAGGGCCTCCTCGAGCCCTTCCTCGAGGTCACCCTCGAGGTCACCCTCGAGGGAGTACTCGAGGGTGGGCGCACCGGGCGAGCGCGCGACACACCGGTGCAACACGCCGACGCCGAGACCTGGGGAAAAGCATTCACACCTGTGGATAAGTGTGGGGATGACGGGGAATCTCTGTGGACAGAACGTGCAGAACTTTGAACAACCTCGAGTAGTCCACACGGGTGCCTGATTGGTCCTCGAGTTTGTCCTCGAGAATTCCCCATGCGGGCGGGCGGACCGACCAGCGCCTAAGGCCGTTCGTCCACAGATTCCACAGGACCTAATAGTACTTCTGAATATTTCTTCTAAGAAACTCTTTCAAAACAGGCTTGGGGATCGAGTCGGTTCACAGGCCTCGGCCGAGGACTCGAGGACCGGGGTGTTCCGCTTTCAAGTTCGTCCTCGAGGGCTTACGGTTATGCATCGCCGCTCTGTGAAAGACTGCAGTGCCAGTGGTCACGGCTCGACCGTGCCGACCAACCGTGCTACCGAGAGGAACAACCCGGCGATGGAGCTTGGAAGCCTGAAGTTTCGCGTCTCCCGGGAAGAATTCGCTGATTCAGTGGCATGGGTCGCCCGCAGTCTGCCGTCGCGACCCCCTGTCCCGGTTCTCGGCGGGGTTCTCCTTGACGCAACCGAACAAGGGTTGACGGTTTCCGGATTCGACTACGAGGTGTCGGCCCAGGTGCGGGTAGCGGCAGAGGTCGGCAGTACGGGACAGGTCCTGGTGTCCGGCAAGTTGCTGGCTGACATCACGAAGGCGCTCCCGAACAAGCCGGTCGATGTGACCCTCGAAGGCACACGCGTTCTGATCGCCTGTGGAAGTGCCAAGTTCTCGCTGCCCACCATGCCGGTCGAGGACTACCCCCAGCTACCGCAGCTGCCCCAGCAGACTGGTTCGATCCCCGCGGACCTGTTCTCCGAAGCAATCAGCCAGGTGGCGGTCGCTGCAGGCCGAGACGACACTCTGCCGATGCTGACGGGCATTCGTGTCGAGATCGAGAAGAGCACGATCGTGCTCGCCGCTACCGACAGGTTCCGTCTCGCCGTGCGTCAACTCGAGTGGTCGCCCACCAACCCCGACACGTCGGCTGCCGTCCTCATCCCTGCCAAGACCTTGTCCGAGTCGGCCAAAACTCTTGCCGGAGATGCCACTTCGCCCGTCGAGCTCGCTCTGGGTTCCGGCTCCGCCGTCGGCAACGACGGACTTCTCGGCATCGTCAACGACGGCCGCCGCACCACCACCCGACTCCTCGACGCCGAGTTCCCGAAATTCCGCCAGCTCCTGCCGTCCGAGCACACCGCCATGGCCACCGCCCCGATTGCCCCGCTCATCGAGGCCATCAAGCGAGTGGCGCTGGTCGCGGAGCGTGGCGCACAGGTCCGCCTCCAGTTCTCTGCCGAGGGACTCCTCCTCTCGGCCGGCGGTGACGACGCGGGCCGGGCCGAGGAAGGCCTCAACGCGGTGTTCCGCGGAGAGCCCCTGACCATTGCCTTCAACCCGGGTTATCTGATAGACGGACTCTCCTCGCTCCACAGCGAGGAGGTGCTGTTCGGTTTCACCACCCCCAGCCGTCCCGCCGTGCTGCGCCCCGCCACCGAAGAAGAGATCGAGCCGGACGATTCCGGCAACTTCTCGGCACCCGAGAGTGCGTACACCTACCTGCTGATGCCGGTCCGCCTCCCCGGCTGACGCGTCGCCGGGAGCGAAAGGGCCACTGTCGGAAGAAATCTCACGAGCGGACGGGAGATCACGATGCAGGTCGGGTTGGTCGGACTCGGGAAAATGGGATTCAAGATGCGCGAGCGTCTGCGCGCGCACGGTCACGAGGTCGTCGGCTACGACCCTCGTCCCGAGGTCACCGACGTGGCATCCCTGACGGAACTCGCGCAGCGACTCGAGTCTCCGCGAGTCGTGTGGGTGATGGTTCCGGCGGGAAAGATCACCCAGGACACCGTGTCGGAGCTGTCGACCGTGCTCGAGTCCGGGGACCTGGTCATCGACGGTGGAAACTCGAGATATACCGACGACCGTGTGCACGGCGAGATGCTGGCGTCCCGGAATATCGGTTACCTGGACTGCGGTGTGTCCGGCGGAGTCTGGGGACTCGAGAACGGTTACGGGCTGATGGTCGGTGGCGCGGAAGCCGATGTCGCACGGGCACTTCCGATCTTCGATGCGCTTCGCCCCGAAGGAGAGCGGGCGGACGGCTTCGTCCACGCAGGTCCGATCGGAGCCGGCCACTACGCGAAGATGATTCACAACGGCATCGAATACGGCCTGATGCAGGCGTACGCCGAGGGATACGAATTACTCGAGGCCGAAGAGCTGATCACCGACGTTCACGGTGTTCTCCGCGCCTGGACCAAGGGCACCGTCGTGCGGTCGTGGCTGCTCGAACTTCTGGTCAAGGCGCTGGGCGACGACCCAGATTTCGCGGAAATCTCCGGGTACACAGAGGATTCCGGTGAGGGCCGCTGGACGGTGCAGGAAGCGATCAACCATGCTGTTCCTGCGCCCGTGATCTCGGCGGCACTGTTCGCGCGTTTCGCCTCGCGGCAGGAAGATTCCCCGGCCATGAAGGCGGTGTCCGCGCTACGTAACCAGTTCGGTGGACACGCTGTGAAGAAGGCCGCGGGCGAGCCGGAAACCGGCTCTGGAACATAGGTGTTCGTCCGCGCATTCTCGCTCAGAGACTTTCGGTCCTGGGACGCACTGAGCCTCGACCTGCGTCCGGGGTGCACCGTCTTCGTCGGTCCCAACGGGCACGGCAAGACGAACGTGCTCGAGGCGCTGGGCTATCTGTCCACCCTGTCGTCGCATCGAGTCGGTTCGGATACTCCGCTGATCAGGACGGGTACCGGACAGGCCTTCGCGGGCGCGACCGTCGTCAACGCCGGTCGGGAACTGACGGTGGACGTCGAACTGATCGAGGGTAAGTCCAACAAGGCCCGGATCAATCGATCGCCGACTCGTCGTCCGCGCGAGATTCTGGGGATCCTGCAGACGGTGTTGTTCGCCCCCGAGGATCTGTCCTTGGTTCGCGGCGACCCCGGAGATCGGCGTCGCTACCTCGACGAACTCCTCACTTCCCGGATCCCGCGGATGGCAGCGGTGCGTGCCGACTACGACCGTGTCCTACGACAGCGGTCGGCACTGCTGAAGACGGCCGGTGGTGCGTTGCGGCGGGTCTCGCGCAGCGGTTCTTCCGCGAGTGAGGACGGCGCCAGCGCTCTTGCGACCCTCGAGGTGTGGGATGGGCATCTGGCCGCCCACGGTGCCCAGCTGCTCGCCGGGCGGCTACAACTCGTCCACGACCTCGCCCCCCATCTGGCGGAGTCGTACCGATCACTCGCTCCCGAATCCAGACCGGCGAGTATCCGTTACCGCTCGAGCCTCGGCTCGTCCCTCCCGCCGGAATTCACCGACTCGTCGCGGAATCCCGCGCCTGATGACATCGCCTTTCTCGAGGAGCGATTCCTTCACGAGTTGTCGGTCATGCGGTCGAAGGAGATCGAGCGGGGGGTGTGCCTGGTCGGACCTCATCGCGACGATCTCGAATTGCAACTCGGCGACACACCCGCCAAGGGATTCGCGAGCCACGGGGAGTCCTGGTCGTTCGCCTTGTCTCTGCGACTTGGGGCGTTCGCGTTGCTGCGAGCAGACGGCAGTGATCCGGTTCTGATGCTGGACGACGTATTCGCCGAGCTGGACCGGCGTCGTCGCAGTGCGCTCGCCCGCGTCGCCGTGGACGCCGAACAGGTACTCATCACCGCTGCGGTGCCGGAGGACGTTCCCGCAGAACTCGAGGCCGTCCGGTTCGGTGTGGAGGCCCGCGACACGGATCGAGGACGCATCTCGCAGATTACGGACAAGAGTAAGGAGCTGCCTGATGACGGAGGGTCATGACCACACCCCCGCGGAGACTCCGGAACCGGAGTTGAAGGGAGTCGACCTCGCCCGGCGCGCCCTCGAGGAGGCACGGGCCGCCGCAAAGGCGAGCGGTAAATCCGTGGGCCAGGGTCGGCGTTCCGGAACGGGGGTTCGGAGCCTGCGTGCCCGTCGCCGGCGTGGGTGGTCGGGTCCGGGGCCCGACGATCGTGATCCGCAGCCGTTCGGTGCGCTGACGAGCGCAATTGCGAAGCAACGAGGCTGGGCACCCAAGGTGTCCGAGGGGACGGTTCTTGGCCGGTGGACGCAGGTTGTCGGTGAGGACATTGCCTCGCACGCCGAGCCGACCGGGCTTCGTGACGGAATCTTGAGTGTGTCCGCGGAGTCGACTGCGTGGGCTACCCAGCTGCGAATGATGCAATCACAGATACTCGCGAAAATTGCCGCGGCCGTCGGTGACGGCGTCGTGAAGTCACTGCGTATCACCGGCCCCTCTGCTCCGAGCTGGCGAAAGGGTGAGCGACACGTGCGCGGTCGCGGGCCCAGGGACACCTACGGCTGAGCTGATTCGGTGACAGGCCCTGGCCGTATCTGATACCCGATGTTACAGTTACCTCGAGTTGTTGAGTGAACTGTGCCACATCGAATCCGCGTGGCTCAGTGGTCGGCACGAAGGAGTAACCGAATGTCCGCCCCGACTGCACCGCGTAACCGAACGGCGATCCCGGAACCGGATCACATCCTGTTGCAGGCCAGAAACGTCGAGTTCGACTGGTCGAACCTCCCGATGCACTGGATCCCGGGCGATCCGTTCAGCACGCATGTACTGAACGTTCTGCACCTTCTCCTCCCCGCAGGAGAGGAGTGGTTCGTCGACACGTTCAAGGAGGCGCTGCCCCTGATCGAGGACGAGCAACTGCGTGACGACGTCGTGGGCTTCATCGGCCAGGAGGCAATGCACTCCAACGCCCATTCGAAGGTGTTGATCCATCTGAAGGAGAAGGGCCTCGATCCCACGCCCTTCACCGATCAGATGGAATGGACCTTCAAGAAGATTCTGGGACCGCGCCCACTGACCGGGTTGCGGGAAAAGAACCATTTGATCGAGCGCCTCGCCGTCATTGCCGCCATCGAGCACATCACCGCATTCCTCGGTGACTGGGTGCTCAATGCCGAGGGTCTCGATCGCGCGGGAGTGCACCCGACCATGCTCGACCTGCTGCGGTGGCACGGTGCCGAGGAGGTAGAACATCGCTCCGTCGCCTATGACGTCATGCGGTACTTCGACAAGCGTGAATCCCGGCGCATTCGTACCCAGCTGATCGTGACGCCGGTGATCGTATGGCTGTGGGTGCGGGGAACCCGTTTCCTCATGCGTAACGATCCTGAACTCGCCCCGTGGTCGGAACATCGGCGTAAGCCGCACCTGTCCGACTTCTTCGCGGCGGGTAAGCGGGGAACCTTGCCCACGGCATGGGAACTGACAAAAAGAATGTCGGCGTATTTCACTCGGTCGTACCACCCTTCGAACGAGGGGTCGACGGCGCAGGCGGTGAAGTACCTGGCGTCGTCGCCGGCGGCACAGGCGGCGCAACGATGAAACTCGCTTCCATGCGAAATGTCCTGAAAGCCAAGGGCCTGAATCGCTACGACGCACCGCCGGACATCAAGGGTCGAGAACGACCGGACCGCGCCATGCGTATCACCGAGGCCGTCGCCGAGAAGTATCTCCGGGTGCTCACGGCCTACGAGTACAACCAGGTGGTTGCCGGGCACAATCCTGACAGCGCGATGACGCTCGTCGTGTCGCATCGTCAGGTCGTGGCCCGCGACGCCAACGTGGTGCTGCTCCGATTCGAGTCGGAAGACGGTGCGGCACTTCCCGAGTGGCACCCCGGATCGCATCTCGACTTCCACCTGCCCTCCGGTCTTCGGCGCCAGTACTCGTTGTGCGGCGATCCGTCCGATCGACACGGCTACAGCATCGCTGTCCGGCGAATCCCGGACGGGGGCGGCGGGTCCGTCGAGATGCACGCGCTCGAGCCCGGGTCCTCGGTGACGGTCCGCGGTCCCCGCAACGGGTTTCCGTTCGTCGGTGAGGGCAGTGCGCTGTTCGTCGCAGGTGGTATCGGAATCACTCCCATCCTGGCGATGGTGAGGGCGGCTCGGGAACTCGGGATGGATTGGCAGTTGGTCTATTCCGGGCGTTCGCGCGAATCGATGCCGTTCCTCGACGAGATCGAAACCTTCGAACCCTCACGCGTGTTCATCCGTCCCGACGACGAGTGCGGACTGCCGAGCTCGACCGACCTGCTCGAGCGTGCCGTCCCCGGCGGTGCGGTCTACTGTTGCGGGCCCACCCCGATGCTCGAATCGGTTCGGCGTGGGTTTACGTCGAGTCCCGCCGCGGCGCTGCATTTCGAACGATTCGGTGCACCACCGGTACTCGACGGCCGCGAGTTCGAAGTACAGCTGGTGAGCACCGGCGAGGTGCTGACCGTTCCCGCCGACGAGTCGGCGCTGAGCGTGATCAAGGACAGGCTGCCCGGTGTCGGATATTCGTGCCAGCAGGGTTTCTGCGGTACCTGCCGGGTAAAGGTGCTGGCGGGCAAGGCGGAACACCGTGAAAACCGGCTTACCGACGCCGAACAACAGGACGAAATGCTCATCTGTGTCTCCCGTTCCGAGGGCGGTCGTCTCGTCCTCGACCTGTGAACCGACGACACCGAAGCTTCGAAAGAGTCGAGGACCCTTCATGAGTGCACACATCCCCGGTACTGCCGTGCGGATTTCCAACGGACCCGTGGAACTCGCGGTGTTCGAACAGGGCAATCCTGCCGGCGACACCATCGTCCTGGTACACGGCTGGCCGGACACCCACGAGTTGTGGCAACGCCTGGTGCCGTTCCTGGCGGAGCGTTTCCGGGTGATCAGCTACGACAGTCGAGGGGCAGGGGACAGCACCGTGCCCACCCGCGTGGCGGACTATCGACTGCCCGAGCTGGCGGGTGACCTGTTCGCGGTCATCGACGCGGTGAGCCCGGGGAAGCCGGTTCACGTCCTCGCCCACGACTGGGGGTCGGTGGAGGCGTGGGAAGCCGTCTGTGAGCAGGGGGCCGCCGAGCGGATCGCGTCCTTCACGTCGGTGTCCGGGCCCAACCTCGATCACCTGGGCAAGTGGATGCGCCGCCGGATATCGGACCGCAGCTTCGGTGGACCGCTCGCCCAGGCGGTGGCGTCGGCCTACACGGTTCTGTTCCAGATTCCCGGGCTGGCCACACTGCCGCTTCGGCTGTGGTTCTCGCGTCACTGGCCGGCATTCCTGAAATTCTTCGACGGACTCGACCCCGCGCTCGTGCAGCCCGGCCCGACGCTGGCGGACGACATGGTGAACGGTCTGAAGCTCTACCGCGCGAATATCAGGACGTGTCTCGGCAGGCCCCGCGACCGCTACACGGACGTGCCGGTTCAGCTGATTCTCAATGCCAGAGACAAAGCAGTGCGCCCGGTGGGCTACGAGGACACCGAGAAATGGGCACCCGACCTGCGACGTCGTCACATCGACGCCGGACACTGGTCACCGATCTCGCACGCGGAGGACATTGCCCAGCTCACGGCGGAGTTCGTCCTCGATCTCGACGAGCGGGCGTTCCGCGATGTCGAGGAGCGCGGCGCCTGACGAATCTCTGGGCCGTTCGGCCTACGTTTTCACCCCCGAACCATCCTGAAAATTCGCCTACGGGCCGCTCAGGGGTGTCATAGCCCTCTTGTGGGCGTGGCGTACCAGTATGATGGCCGAGGTAACTAGCGGCAAGATTCCCGACTCTCGTTTTCCGCAGGCCCGGACAGGGCGGCGGACGCGTGTGCCGGGTAGTGGACGGAGAAGGAGAGCTACCCACCCGTGGCTGCCCAGAAGTCAGACAAAAGCACCTCCAGCAAGGACTACGGCGCTTCTTCCATCACCGTCCTCGAAGGACTCGAAGCAGTTCGTAAGCGACCGGGTATGTACATCGGTTCCACCGGTGAACGCGGTCTGCACCACCTGATCTGGGAAGTCGTCGACAACTCGGTCGACGAGGCCATGGCCGGCTACGCCAGCAAGGTCGAGATCACTCTTCTCGAGGACGGCGGAGTCCAGGTCGTCGACGACGGTCGTGGCATTCCGGTCGGAATGCACGCGTCCGGAGTTCCCACCGTCGAGGTGGTCCTCACCCAGCTGCACGCCGGCGGAAAGTTCGACTCCGACTCGTACGCCGTCTCCGGTGGTCTGCACGGTGTCGGTATCTCCGTGGTGAACGCGCTGTCCACCACCCTCGAAGTCGACATCAAGCGCGACGGCTTCCGCTGGACCCAGACCTACACGGATTCCAAGCCCGGCGAGCTCGTCAAGGGCGAGCCCACCAAGGAAACTGGAACGACCGTCCGGTTCTGGGCCGACTCGAACATCTTCGAGACCACCACCTACAGCTTCGAGACGGTCGCGCGGCGCCTGCAGGAAATGGCATTCCTGAACAAGGGCCTGACGATCACGCTCACCGACGAGCGTGTCAGCGACGCCGAGGTCACCGAGGAGGTCGTCAGCCAGGTCGCGGAAGCGCCGAAGACCGCGGAGGACGAGTCGGCCGAGGCGCAGTCCCCCGCCGTCCACAAGGTCAAGACCCGCATCTACCACTACCCGGGCGGTCTCGAGGACTACGTGCGGCACATCAACCGCACGAAGCAGCCGATCCACAACTCCGTCGTCGGGTTCACCGCGAAGGGCACCGGCCACGAGCTCGAGGTGGCGATGCAGTGGAACTCCGGTTACTCGGAGTCGGTGCACACGTTCGCCAACACGATCAACACCCACGAGGGCGGCACCCATGAGGAGGGTTTCCGGTCGGCGCTGACCGCAACGGTCAACAAGTACGCGCTCGACAAGAAGCTCCTCAAGGAGAAAGACCCCAAGCTGACCGGTGACGACATCCGTGAGGGTCTCGCGGCCATCATCTCGGTGAAGGTGTCCGAGCCGCAGTTCGAGGGACAGACCAAGACGAAGCTCGGCAACACCGAGGTCAGGTCCTTCGTGCAGAAGGCGTGTAACGAGCACCTGTCGCACTGGTTCGAGGCCAACCCCGCAGACGCGAAGACCATCGTCAACAAGGCGGTGTCCTCGGCGCAGGCGCGCGTGGCGGCACGTAAGGCGCGCGAACTCGTGCGTCGCAAGAGCGCCACCGACCTCGGTGGTCTACCGGGCAAGCTCGCCGACTGCCGGTCCAACGACCCCAGCAAGTCCGAGATCTACATCGTGGAGGGCGACTCCGCAGGCGGCTCGGCCAAGTCGGGGCGTGACTCGATGTACCAGGCGATCCTGCCGCTGCGCGGAAAGATCATCAACGTCGAGAAGGCGCGCATCGACCGTGTCCTGAAGAACACCGAAGTCCAGTCGATCATCACCGCGTTCGGCACCGGAATTCACGACGAATTCGACATCGCCAAGCTCCGGTACCACAAGATCGTGCTGATGGCCGACGCCGACGTCGACGGCCAGCACATTGCAACGCTGCTGCTCACACTGCTGTTCCGCTTCATGCGGCCGCTGGTCGAGCACGGGCACGTCTACCTCGCGCAACCGCCGCTCTACAAGCTCAAGTGGCAGCGCAGCGACCCGGAGTTCGCATACTCGGATCGTGAACGTGACGTCCTCGTCAAGGCCGGTCTCGAAGCGGGCAAGAAGATCAACAAGGATGACGGCATCCAGCGGTACAAGGGTCTCGGCGAGATGAACGCCAAGGAACTGTGGGAGACCACCATGGATCCGTCGGTGCGTGTTCTGCGTCTCGTCACCCTCGACGACGCGGCCGCCGCCGACGAACTGTTCAGCGTCCTCATGGGCGAGGACGTGGAGGCCCGGCGAAGCTTCATCACCCGTAACGCCAAGGACGTCCGCTTCCTCGACGTGTAGGTATCGGGCGCAGATCCACACCGAAGTCGTGCAGCCACCGGCGGGCAGAGCCCCCGGTGGCTGCTCCGTATACGGCCGGTGACCGATGCCTCGACTCCACGACGATCTCGACTGCGCCGCGCGGTTCTGTGTAGCCTGGGCCGCTGATCAACCCGCGGAAACGGGAACGTACGAAATCAGTGGTGCGCATGTTACTCGAAAGTAAGAGTCGGTGAAGTTCTGTGGTAGAACGTTCCCCGTAGGGACGTGATGAACTCGTTACATTCGGAGATGGGTGCGCCGGGCAGCGCCGCACGGCGCGCAACTGATCGATCACTTCCCTCCGTCGTCACGTGTCGTCGCGGCCGACCGTCTGCTGCCGCGGGCGTGGTGTCGAACACCGACCCGCGATCGATGAATGGGTGGAAAGGAAGCGTGGGATGAGCGACGATTCGCCGCCCCGGGCAAAGTTCTGGGATATCGAGGGCTGGGGGCTGCGATGGAAGGTCACTGCAGTCCTCGCGGTCCCCGTTACGGTCGCCATGGTGCTCGGTGGGCTCCGAGTGCAGAGCGAACTGAGTAACGCCGTTCACTTCACCGAGGCCGCCGACCAGATCGTTGGCGTCCCCGACATCGTGGCCCTCGAGGCAGCGATGGGCACCGTGACCAGTGGTTATGCCTCCGGAACGCTCACCAAGGAAGACCGGGAGACCGCGGAGACCCTGATGGACGAGGTGTCCGAACACGCCCGGAACCCGGACCTCGACCCCGCGGTGGCCAGCTCCATCAACCAGACCGTGTCCGACGGTCGGGCCATGCTGAACTTGATGGACTCGCCCGGAGTCGCGGGCGATCTCCTCGCCGAACGGCAGCGGGCGTTCGCCACCGACTTCCTCCGCGAGGTCGACGACATCGTCCGCCCCATCGACGACAGCGAAGTGGTCGACAAGGGATACCTGCTCAGTAACGCCTGGCAGGCGCAGCGCCGGCTGTTCGACCAGGCCATGGGGCTCGTCGCCGTCAAGGACGTCTACGCCACCCCTCAGGGTCGGGAAAAGGCCCGGACCGGTGACATTCCCACGTCGGCCGTCGTCGCCGCGGCGGGTGCCGAATCGAGCCTTCTCGACGTCCTGAACCGGTACTACCCGGAGGGTGATGCTCGGCTCACGACCTTGCGTGACAACATCGCCGCCCGCAACGCGCTCATCGATCAGGGTCTCGCCGACGCAGCGCGCGGCGGGGTACTCCCCATCCTGCAGTTGCGTTCCTCGCTGATCGGCAGCCGTGACGTCTACCAGGAGCTGACGAGCGAGGTCGCGCAGGACATCGCCGCCACGGTGCAGACGCGGGCAGCAGAAACTCGGTCCGCCGCGCTGCGTGATACGGCCATCGTCCTCGGCACACTGCTCGCCGCTCTCGTCCTGGCACTGTTGGTATCGCGGTCGCTGATCGGTCCGATTCGACGACTGCGGTACGGCGCCCTGAAGGCGGCCCGCCGCGACCTGCCGGAGGCGATCGAGCAGATCAAGTCGAGCGACGATCCGAGAGACCTGTCATTCGATCCGGTGGCCGTCCACTCGACGGAGGAGATCGGGCAGCTCGCCCGCGCCGTCGACGACATCCACGGTCAGGCCCTCAAACTCGCCGGTGAGCAGGCGCAACTGCGCCTCCAGATCAATGACATGTTCGAAACTCTCGCCCGCCGAAGCAAGTCGCTGGTCGACCAGCAGCTCGGACTCATCGAAAACCTCGAGTTCGAGGAAAAGGACCCGAAGAGACTCGAGAGCCTCTTCCGGCTCGACCACCTGGCCGCGCGTATGCGCCGAAACGGTGAGAACCTCCTCATCCTGGCCGGTACCCGGGTGCGTCGTTCCCAGGCGGCGCCCATTGCTCTCGGTGACGTTCTGCGCGCCGCGATCTCCGAGGTGGAGGACTATCAGCGCGTCCAGATGGGAGCAACGCCGGAAGGTGCCCTCAGCGGTGCCGTCGTCACCGACGTCGTCCACCTTCTTGCCGAACTCGTCGACAACTCGCTGCGGGCCTCACCACCCGACACGGTGGTCACGTTCAGCTTCGCCCGGGCGGTCGACGGCGGAGTGCTCCTCGAGATCGCCGACCGCGGCATCGGTATCCCGGCCGACGACATGCGGGACATCAACGAGCGGCTCGCATCCGGCGGCGAGGTCGGTCCGGAGACGGCACGCCACATGGGCCTCTTCGTGGTGAGCCGCCTCGCCAAGCGGCACGGTCTCACCGTGCGGCTGCGGTCCACTTTCGACACCGCACGCAACCCCGGCGTGACCGTGAGTATTCACATTCCCAACGCACTGATCGTGTCGCAGGCGGCTCGCCAGGACACCGGCTCGCAGCGCAAGATCAACCAGGCGCCCGTCCGAGCGGCCATCCCGGCGCCCGCGCCTCGGCGGGACGACGCGCAGCAGCCCTCTACCCGGGGCGCTCTGCCGACCCGCACGCCGCAATCTCGGCCGGACCCGACGCCCACCGCCGCACCCGCCGTCACCACTGCGTCGGGGACGAGCCTGCCTCGTCGTCAGCCCGGCGCGAGCGGTATCGCCCGCGACCCAGGTACGACGGCCGCGGCACCGAACGGTCAGTCGCCGGAAACCGTGAACGTCCGCGGAACCGGCGCCATGCCGAAGCTGCCCGTGCGACGACCGCAGGCGGCTACCCCGACAACGCCGGCTACCCCCACAACGCCGGCTGCCGGACCTCGGTTGCCGCAGCTCCCGCGGCGCGAAGACCGGCCCGTGCCGGATCGCTCGGCGTCTACGACGACGCCGCCCCCCGCATCCGGGGATCAGGCACCCGTGCGGCACCGCTACCGCACCGACCCGGCCAAGACGGCGTCGTTCTTCCAGTCCCGGATCGACCCGCCTCCGGCGGAGGCAGTGCAGCGGCCCGGCGGTGGTACTCCGATCTTCGCCGACATGGTGTCCGACTGGCTCACCGATCCGACGGGAGACGAAGGCGCTCCCGGTGTCTGGCAGTCCGCCGGTGACGCGGGCTGGTCCGCCGTCGAGCGGGTCACGTCGGCCCCCGTCGAGGTGGACCCCGAGATCGGCCTGCCGAAACGTCGGCCCGGCGAACGCCTGCTTCCCGGCACGGTCGAGGGCGCGCACAATACGGGGACGCTGCGACGCGTGCGCGATCCTGAGACAATTCGCGCGAATCTCAGCCGTCACCAGCAGGGCGTCCGAAACGGCAGGGCCACGAGGCTCGCGCAACGCAACAGCCTCGCGGAACGCAACAGCCTCGCGGAACGCAACAGCATTGAAGGAGACCGATGAACACCGCTCATGGATCCGACGTCACGCGACCTCTCGACTGGTTGGTGTCCAACTTCGCCAGCGACGTACCCGGCGTCTCCCATGCCGTGCTCGTGTCGGCGGACGGCCTCCTCATGGCGGCCAGCGCCCACCTGCCGATCGACCGGGCCGAGCAGCTCGCTGCGGTGACCTCCGGGCTCGCCAGCCTGTCGGCGGGGGTGTCACGCCTTTTCGAAGGTGGTGGAGTGCTCCAGTCGGTGGTGGAGATGCAGCACGGCTACCTGCTGTTGATGAGCGTCGGTGACGGATCTCATCTCGCCACCCTCACGGATGCCGAATGCGACATCGGGCAGGTCGGGTACGAGATGGCCATCCTCGTCGATCGCGTCGGCGCGTCGGTCGAGGCGACGCCGCGCACTCCGCAGGGCCTCTGACTTCGAGATGGCCATGGACGACCAGCACTTCGAGCATCCGGGACCGAATATCGTTCGCCCGTACTCGCTGACGTCGGGGCGAACCCGGCCGGCGGTCGAGCTCGCTCTCGAAGCTTTGATCCAGGCGTTGCCGCAGTCGGTGGACCGGCAATGGGAACTCGACGACGTCAACGCGGCCATCGTCGCGTTGTGTCAGCAGTCGCCGTCGGTCGCCGAGATCGCCGCCCGGGTCGGGGTGCCCTTGGGGGTGGCCCGCGTTCTGGTGGCCGACCTCGTCGAGGCTGGTCATCTGAAGATCCTGGCAACCCTGAAGGAAGATTCGACCGACTCCGAACGTCGTGAACTCATCGAAAGGGTCCTCAGTGGACTTCGCGAAATCTGAACCCCGCAACCGGGTGACCTCGACCAAGATCGTGATCGCCGGTGGGTTCGGCGTCGGCAAGACCACGCTGGTCGGTGCTGTCTCCGAGATCGTCCCCCTGCGGACCGAGGCGCTCGTCACCAACGCGAGCGACGGCGTCGACAACCTGGCTGCCACCCCGCAGAAGGGCACGACCACGGTCGCGATGGACTTCGGTCGCATCAGCCTGGCCGACGACCTGGTCCTGTACCTATTCGGAACGCCGGGTCAGCACCGGTTCTGGTTCATGTGGGACGACCTCATCCGCGGCGCGATCGGGGCGATCGTCCTGATCGACACCCGCCGGCTGGACGAGAGCTTCGCGGCGGTCGATTTCTTCGAGGCTCGTCGCCTGCCGTTCCTGGTCGCGATCAACGAGTTCGACGACGCGCCGCGTTATCCGATCGAGGACATCCGGGCGGCGCTCGCGATTTCCGAGGATGTGCCGATCATTCCCATCGATGCCCGCGATCGGGAGTCGGCGAAGCAGGCGCTCGTGGCGATCACCGAATATGCACTGACCAAGCTTCACACGGCCGTGTACTGAGGATTCGAACAATGTCGGACGAGTTACAGCAGTTCTCCATGGGCACGTGGGTGGTCGGTCTTGCCGTGGTCACGGCGTTCATCGGCCTCTTCGTCGGTATCGCCAGTGGCCGCAAGGCGAAGACGGCGACGAGTCCGCGCCAGCGCTACCTCTGGCTGGCGTGGGGTGCAGTGTCGATCGGTGGCATCGGGGCGTGGCTGCCGCACTACATCGCAATGGTCGGGTTCGAGGTCGCGGGCAGCACCCTGCGTTACGACGCCGTGTGGATCGTGGTGTCGTTCGCGGTACCGGTGCTCGCAGCCGGCGTGGCGTTGCTGATCGTCAGTCCGCCGCCGAGTAAGCATCGGCGGCCGACCACCTCGGTCGAGATCAGCAGGCTGGCCGCAGCTGCCGTGATCCTCGGTGTCGGTCTCGCCGGCATGCACCTCGCCATCGTCTCCTCGCTCGTGATCCAGGGATCCGTGAGCTTCGACCCGGTGCTGACAGGCGCCGCCGCGGTAGTCGGCCTGGTCATCGGTGCCGCGATCATGTGGTCGATCTCGATACTCGACTCCCGGGCGCTGCGTCTGGTTGCGTCGCTGGTACTGGCGGCCGCCCTGGTGGCCATGCACTACACGGGCGTGTTCGGGCTGAGCGTGACGGTCGATCCGGAGGCGCCACGCCCCGACGGTCTCGAGGTGTTCTCCATCCTGTTCCCCGTCTTCGTGCTGGGCATGCTGGCAGTGACGATCCCGATCACGGCGCTGCTGATGGCGCCCGACCGGGTGGCCGCCGAACTCGAACTCGAGGCCGACATGCTGGCCGCCGAATCGCTCGCGGCCGAAAGCCGTGGTAGGGATTTGGAACTCCGGTAGCGGACACGCGGAACCCGCCCTGTTCAAGAGTGCATCCGAGTCCTTCACCGTTCCAGCTGACCTGCACCTATAGACTCGGGTGGTTGCGTGACGTCGTGCAGGACCACTCGTCCGCGAGGAGACGTCAAGCCGAGTAGAAGAAGGAGCTCATGACTGACACAACGTTGCCGCCGGAGGGACCGGGGCACGACCGCATCGAGCCCGTCGACATTCAGCAGGAGATGCAGAGCAGCTACATCGATTACGCCATGAGCGTGATCGTGGGCCGTGCGCTGCCCGACGTGCGGGACGGCCTCAAGCCGGTGCACCGGCGTGTCCTGTACGCAATGTACGACAACGGTTACCGGCCCGACCGCGGTTATGTGAAGTCTGCGCGACCGGTGGCCGAGACCATGGGTAACTACCACCCCCACGGTGACGCTTCCATCTACGACACCCTCGTGCGCATGGCGCAGCCGTGGTCGCTGCGCTACCCGCTCGTCGACGGTCAGGGCAACTTCGGTTCCCGCGGTAACGACGGCGCCGCAGCCATGCGGTACACGGAGTGCCGCCTGACTCCGCTGGCCATGGAAATGCTGCGCGAGATCGACCACGAGACGGTCGATTTTGCTCCGAACTACGACGGCCGGACGCAAGAGCCGACAGTTCTCCCCAGCCGTATCCCCAACCTGTTGATCAATGGTTCCGGTGGCATCGCCGTCGGTATGGCTACCAACATCCCGCCGCACAACCTGCGCGAGGTGGCCGAGGCGATCTACTGGGCTCTGGAGAACTGGGAAGCCGACGAGGAGTCCACCCTCACGGCCGTCATGGAACGGGTCAAGGGACCCGACTTCCCGACACACGGCCTGATCGTCGGTGGTCAGGGCATCCACGACGCGTACACCACGGGTCGCGGATCGGTGCGGATGCGCGGTGTGGTGGAGATCGAGGAAGACGCCAAGGGGCGCACCACGATCGTCATTACCGAACTGCCGTTCCAGGTCAACCCGGACAACCTGATCACGTCGATCGCCGAACAGGTCCGCGATGCCAAGATCGCCGGCATCTCCGACATTCACGACGAGTCCTCGGACCGTGCGGGTATGCGCATCGTCGTCACCGTCAAGCGTGACGCGGTCGCGAAGGTCGTCCTCAACAACCTGTACAAGCACACTCAGCTGCAGACCAGCTTCGGGTGCAACATGCTGTCCATCGTCGACGGTGTGCCCCGCACGCTGCGCCTGGACCAGATGATCCGGCACTACGTCGTCCACCAGGTCGAGGTCATCCGCCGTCGTACCGAGTACCTGCTCCGCAAGGCCGAAGAACGCGCGCACATCCTGCGCGGACTCGTCAAGGCGCTCGACGCCCTCGACGAGGTCATCGCCCTGATCCGCGCCTCGCAGACGGTCGACATCGCGCGCGCCGGCCTGATGGAACTCCTCGACGTCGACGAGATCCAGGCCGATGCGATCCTGGCCATGCAGCTGCGTCGTCTCGCGGCTCTGGAGCGGCAGAAGATCGTCGACGAACTCGCCGAGATCGAACGCGAGATCGCCGACCTGCAGGACATCCTCGCCAAGCCCGAACGCCAGCGTGCGATCGTGCGGGACGAGCTGAAGGAGATCGTCGACAAGCACGGCGACGATCGACGCACCCGCATCGTCGCGGCCGACGGTGACGTGGCCGACGAAGACCTCATCGCCCGCGAAGACGTCGTCGTCACCATCACCGAGACCGGCTACGCCAAGCGCACCAAGACCGACCTGTACCGCTCGCAGAAGCGTGGCGGCAAGGGTGTGCAGGGCGCCGGCCTCAAGCAGGACGACATCGTGTCGCACTTCTTCGTCAGCTCCACGCACGACTGGCTGTTGTTCTTCACGACGAAGGGCCGCGTGTACCGGGCCAAGGCCTACGAGCTTCCGGAAGCGAGCCGCACGGCGCGCGGCCAGCACGTGGCCAACTTGCTGGCCTTCCAGCCGGACGAGCGGATCCAGAGCGTCATCAAGATCAAGACATACGAGGACGCGCCGTATCTCGTCCTCGCCACCCGCAACGGCCTGGTCAAGAAGTCGAAGCTCACCGATTTCGACTCCAACCGGTCCGGCGGCATCGTCGCCGTCAACCTGCGCGGTGAGGACGAACTCGTGGGCGCCGTGCTGTGTTCCGCCAACGAAGACCTTCTGCTGGTGTCGGCGAAGGGGCAGTCGATCCGTTTCTCGGCCACCGACGAGGTGCTGCGCCCGATGGGCCGCGCCACGTCCGGTGTCCAGGGCATGCGGTTCAACGAGGACGACGAGCTGCTGTCGCTCAACGTCGTGCGCGAAGGCACCTATCTGCTGGTCGCGACGTCGGGCGGGTACAGCAAGCGCACCCCGATCGAGGATTACGTGCCACAGGGACGGGGCGGAAAGGGCGTACTCACGATCCAGTACGACCCGAAACGTGGCACCCTGGTCGGAGCGCTCATCGTGAACGATGACGACGAGCTCTACGCGATCACCTCGGGCGGTGGCGTCATCCGCACCGCCGCCAAGCAAGTCCGCAGGGCCGGTCGGCAGACCAAGGGCGTTCGGTTGATGAACCTCGGGGAAGGCGACACCCTGCTCGCGATCGCGCGCAACGCCGACGAACCCGACGAGCCCGAAGACAACGCCGAGAGCAGCGGCAAAGGAGCTAAGGAGTCCTAGTGAGCACTCCCAACCAGCCAGGCGGTGACAAGCCGAGCGCGGGTTCTGCCGGGTCGGCGGCCTCCGAGCAGCACGCCACCCGCACGCCCGAGAACGGCTCTGCCCGGTCGAACCCCACCTCGGGTTCGACCCCCGGTCAGGCGCCTGCGGGTCGTGGGCCCGGCCCCGCGGCAGGTCCCGCTGCCCGGCCCGGTGCCGCGCCGCCGCAACATCAGGGGCCTCGTACGCAAGCCCAGCAGGGTCGGCCCTTGCCGCCTCAGCAGGGACGGCCCGCTGCGGGTGCTCCCGGCCGTCAGGGACCGCCCCAACAGGCGCCTGCCGACCGTGCCGCCGGCAACCAGGCGCCCGCCCGCAGCCAACCGCCCGGCAACCCTGCTCCCGGTAATACGGCTCCAGCCGATCCGGCCGGCAACCGGGCACCCTCGTCCGGCGCTCCCGTCGACGGTGCACAGCCCGTTCGGGGAAGTCAGGCACCGCCGTGGCAGCGGGGGATGCAACGAGAGCCGCAGACCAACCTGAAGCGGCCGCTGCAGGGACAGCCGGGGCAGCCCGGTTCCCAGCAGCGCCCGCGTCCCGACTCCCCGTCGTCCGCTGCGGCTGGTGCGGGCACCGCTGCTGCCGCAGCAGGGGCGCCGGGTGCGCAGAAGCCGTCCACCACGCCGCCGGGGGCGCCGACTCAGGCCGTTCCAGTACAGAAGGGACCCCCGGCCGCGCCGAAGGGGCAGCCCGCTCCCACCCAGGGGCGGCCGACCGGCGCTGCTGCCGCCGCCGCCGGAGGTATCACCGGTACCGCTGCTGCGGCCGCGGTGTCGCAGCGGGAATCGGCCAAGGCCAAGGCGTCCGCGATCGACGGGCCCACCCGGCACATCAATCGTGACGTGCTCCCCAAGGACATGCCCGACCTCTCCGAGGCGAAGCACCCGCTGCCTGCGGCAGCGGCCACCGGGCAGCAGCCGAAGGTGGCCGCCGCCCCCCAGCGCGTCGAAGAGGGCGAGGCTCTGCGGGCGACGGTGCAGATCCGCAAGGTCGACCCGTGGTCGACGCTGAAGATCTCCTCGGTCATCTCGGTGTCGCTGTTCTTCGTGTGGATGGTCGCGGTCGGCCTGCTGTACGTCGTGCTGGACGGTATGGGCGTCTGGGACCGGCTGAACAACGCGTTTACCGACATCGTGGCGGAGTCGAGCTCCGAGGGGCTCGTGACGGCCGGCCAGGTCTTCGGTTATGCCGCGGTCATCGGACTCGCGAACATGGTGTTGTTTACGGCGCTCGCCACCATCGGGGCGTTCATCTACAACCTCTGTTCCGACCTCGTCGGCGGTGTCGAAGTGACGCTCGCCGATCGAGACTGAACTGGGAAAAGGCCGTCTCACCGGACCGGTTTTGGTATCTGCCGGTCCGGTGGGGTAATCTTCCGACTCGGTTCAGGGAACTGCGCAAGACTGGTTTCCAGACTTCAGGGGCCTATAGCTCAGGCGGTTAGAGCGCTTCGCTGATAACGAAGAGGTCGGAGGTTCAAGTCCTCCTAGGCCCACTCCTGGTGCCGGTGAAAGGTCATTCGCATGAAGGTCCTCCTGTACGTGGGAGCCGGAGTGCTGGTGACGATAGGACTCACCAAGTTGCTGCGCAGCAACGAGGTGTGGCACGAGGTAACGGGGCCTTAGCTCAGTTGGTAGAGCGCTGCCTTTGCAAGGCAGATGTCAGGAGTTCGAATCTCCTAGGCTCCACAGAAGAATGCACGTAAAGCCACCTCCCGAATCCGGGTAGGTGGCTTTCGTGCTTCACTGACCTGCACCGGGTCCCGCCTGCCGTGTACCTCGTCACGGGTGAGGCAGGGCCGCGCTTCTACACTGGGTCGGTGCCGCGTCCGTTCGACCGTATGGAACGTCCCGGCGTGCCCTTCGCGCGTCGTCTGGACGAGTATGGCGACGCCCCGGCACTGATCACGCCGGACGGTACGGTGACGTACAGCGAGCTCGCCGCGCGGGTCGAAGCTCAGGCTCGTCAGCTTGGCGGCATCCGGCGCCTGGTGTTGATCTGCGGTGTCAACGACGTCGAAACGATTGCCACCTACCTGGCGGCCTTGGCAGCGGGCCATCCCGTCCTGCTCGCGCCGGGCGACAAAGCGGCCGGCGCCGACGCGTTGATCGCCGCCTACCGGCCCGACGTCGTCGTACGCAGGGACTGCAGCGGTCGGATGGCTGTCGAGGAACTGCATGCTGGGTCCGCGCACGTGCTGCACCCCGACCTCGCGTTGTTGCTGAGCACCTCCGGTTCGACCGGGTCGCCGAAACTCGTCCGCCTTTCCCATAGCAATGTGCAGAGCAATGCGGAGTCGATCGCCGAGTATCTCGACATCAGGTCGAGCGATCGGGCGGCGACAACCCTTCCCATGCACTATTGCTACGGCCTGTCGGTCATTCACAGTCATCTGCTGAGCGGTGCCGCCCTGCTATTGACGTCGCTGTCGGTGGCCGACGCCGATTTCTGGGAGCTGTTCCGCGCACATGGCGGCACGAGTTTCGCGGGCGTGCCCTACACGTTCGACCTCCTCGACCGTGTCGGGTTCGACGCGATGGATCTGCCCGGCCTGCGATATGTGACGCAGGCCGGTGGACGCCTCGCGCCGGACCGCGTGCGGAAGTACGCCGAATTGGGTCGGCGCCGCGGCTGGAAGTTCTTCGTCATGTACGGGCAGACGGAGGCGACTGCCCGGATGGCGTATCTGCCGCCGGAGCTCGCCACGTCCCACCCGCACACCATAGGCCGGGCGATCCCCGGCGGATCCTTTCGGATCGAGGCCGTCACCGACGCGCCCGAAGACACCGGCGAGCTGGTCTATTCGGGCCCCAACGTGATGCTCGGCTATGCCGAGGGGTGTGAGGACTTACGTCTCGGTGACGTTCTGGGTGGCGAACTGCGCACGGGTGACCTTGCCCGCTGTCGCCGAGACGGGTTGTACGAGGTGGTCGGGCGACGCAGCCGCTTCGCCAAGGTCTACGGGCTGCGGATCGATCTTGCGTTGGTCGAGTCGACACTGATTGAGCACGGCCACCGCTCGTGCTGTGTCGGCGGGGCGGAAGAACTGATCGCGGCCGTTGAATTCGGTAGTGATCTGGACGGCGCGAGGCAGGTCGCTGCGCGGTCCGCCGGGCTGCCGGTCGGAGCGGTTCGCGTGTGCGCCGTGGACGAGCTGCCGCGGACCGCCACGGGCAAGCCCGACTATTCGGCGGTGACCGCGCTCGCGCGGCGGCCGGAGCCGACCCAGAGTGCCTGCCCGGATGGGCGCGCCGATGCGGACGCACTGCGCGCGCTGTATGCCGAAGTCCTCGGCTCCCCGAAGGTCACGGATGACAGCTCGTTCGTCAGCTTGGGTGGAGACTCGCTCTCCTACGTCCGCATGTCGTTGCGGCTCGAGCAGTTGCTCGGCTACCTCCCGGAGAACTGGCACACCACACCGATTCGCGACTTCACACCGCGCCGCGGACGCCGACGACCGTCAGTGGAGACCAATGTTCTGCTCCGCGCGGTCGCGATCGTTCTCATCGCCGGCTCACACATTCATCTGTTCACGCTTCTCGGTGGGGCGCACGTGCTCCTTGGCGTTGCCGGTTACAACTTCGCCCGGTTCCACCTGAGTTCGGCGGGGCGTAACGAGCGGCTACGCCATACTCTCGTGAGTGTCGGCCGGATCGCCGTTCCGAGCATGGTGTGGCTCGGGTGTGTCATAGCCCTGACCGGGGAATACAGCATCACCAGCGCATTTTTGCTCAATGGAATTCTCGGTCCGCCCGGCTGGACGATCGAGTGGCGATACTGGTTCGTCGAGGCGATTGTGTACATCCTCCTCGCCGTCGTCGTGCTGCTCTGTATTCCGGTGGTGGACCGCACCGAGCGCACCTATCCGTTCCTCTTTCCGATGGGACTCGTCGCGGTCGGCCTGCTCACTAGGTATGGGGTGATCGACATCGACGACACCCGCAACCGCATCCTCACCGCTTCGGTCGTTTTCTGGTTCTTCGCGCTGGGCTGGGCTGCCGCCAAGGCGACAACCATGTGGCACCGCATCTGCGTCACCGCGGCGATCGTGGCAACGGTGCCCGGATTCTTCTTCGGCGACACCAGGCGCGAGATCATCGTCATCGGTGGGCTGTGCCTGCTGGTGTGGCTACGGTCTGTGCGCTGCCCGACAGTGCTGAGCCGAGTGGCCGGGGTCCTGGCGAGCGCCTCCCTCTACATCTACGTGACGCATTTCCAGGTGTACCTCCCGCTTCGCGACGACCACCCCTGGCCGGCGCTGGCGCTCTCGCTGCTCGTCGGCGTCCTGTACTGGCAGGCGGTCACCTTCGTGCTTCAGCGGGACCGCCGCGCCGCCCTCCGGTCGGCAGCACGTCGGGTACTGCGATGGGAGAGACCACCGATTCCGACGATGTCGACGCCGGATACGGCTCGATAGAAGGCTCGGCCATTTTCACTGCTGGTAGGCCACTCCCGTACCGAGAACCCGTATTCCGACGCGCTCGCCGGGCGTGAGTGCGGTGGCACCGAAGCGGCGCACCGTGACCCGTTCGGAGACGACGCCGTCCGCGGTGTCGAGGCGGATACCGAGCAGCATCTCCGAGCCCAGATACTCCACGTCGACGACCGTCCCGGCCACGCCGGCGCCGTCCGCAGTCACTTCGATCTGCTCCGGCCGCAACATGACGCGGGCCTCGCCCTGTACACCGTTCGCGATCACGGCCACGTCACCCAGCGCGCACCGGGCTCGCTCGCCCTCGACGTGCGCGGACAGGACAACGGCGTCACCGATGAACTCGGCGGTGGGAACGTCGATCGGTGCGGAATAGATTTCCCGGGGAGTGCCCACCTGCGCGAGCCGGCCGTCGCTCATCACGGCCACCCGGTCGGCGAACGAGAGCGCCTCGGGCTGGTCGTGGGTGACGAGGATGGTGGTGATGCCGGCCTTGGCGAGCACATCGGCGACGATCCTCCGGGTATTTGCGCGCAGGCCGGCATCGAGCGCGGAGAACGGCTCGTCGAGCAGCATGAGCTCCGGTTCGCGTGCCAATGCCCGTGCGAGCGCCACCCGTTGCTGTTGTCCGCCGGACAGCTGGTCGGGGCGCCGGGATGCGTACGAGTAGTCCAGCGACACCATCTCGAGCAACTCGGTGATTCTGGCTCGGGTGCGGGAGCGCCGGGGCAGCCCGAACCCGACATTCGCCGCCACCGTGGCGTGCGGGAACAGTGCGCCGTCCTGGGCCACGTACCCGACCGACCGTCGATGCGCGGGAATCCACTCGGCGCCCGCAACAACCCGGCCACCCAGGGTGATGGTGCCTGCGTCGGGTCTTTCGAACCCCGCGACGAGGCGGAGCAGCGTGGTCTTGCCGCAGCCGGACGGACCCACGATTGCCGTCGTAGATCCTGCCTCCACCGAAAAGGCGATGTGCCGGAGGACGTTCGTGGAGCCGAACGACTTGTCGAGTCCGTTTACCTCGAGCGCGTATGTCATAGCCCGGCAACCTTTTTCGACTGAGCGAAGAGCACATACGTGACGGGCAGCGACAGAACGATCATGAGCAGCGCGTACGGTGCTGCGCCCGCATAGTCGATCTCACTGCTCAGCGACCAGAACTGCATGGACAGGGTGCGAGTTCCGGTGGGCGCGAGCAGGAGAGTGGCAGTCAGCTCGTTCACCACACCCAGAAAAACCAATGCCCCGCCCGCCGCGGTTGCCGGCGCGGCCAGCCGCAACGTCACGCGCAGGAGTGTCCACAACGGCGAGACGCCCAAAGACCGTGATGCCTCCTCGAGCCCGACCGGGGCCTGGGCGAGGCCCGCCCGCACATTGACCAGGGCGCGCGGCAGGAACAACAGCGTGTACGCCGCGATCACGACTGCCACGGTTTGGTACAGGGGACGGAAATAGTGGATCGCGATCGTGACGAACGCCAGCGCCACCACGATGCCCGGCAGGGAACTGGAAATGTACGCGGTGCCCTCGAGGAACCTGCTGAACCCTCCGCGGTAGCGAATCGAGATCCAGGCGATGGGAAAGGCGAGCACGCACGTGACGACGGCGCCGGTCACCCCGAATGCGAGCGTTTGCGCCAGCGCCGACACAACGGCGTCCAGCTCCCATACGGCGGCACCGCCGACGACGAGCCATCGCACGACACTGATGACGGGCACCCCCAGAGACAGCGCGATCACCATCCCGAGGAACAACAGGGCAAGGGGCTCGTAGCGGAAGCCCAGGTCGGCGGGCACCATTGCACGCGGCGCACCCGCTCCCACCCGGGCATATCGGGCGCTGCCCCGGACGACAGCTTCGATCACCAGCAACGTGAGGCAGAGCAACACGAGAACCCCCGCCAGCATCGTCGCCGCGGCGCCGTTGAAGGTCGACTGGTACTGCTCGAAGATGGCCGTCGTGAAGGTGTCGAACCGGATGAAGACGAAGGCGCCGTACTCGGCGAGCAGGTGCAGGGACACCAGGAGCGCTCCGCCCGCGATGGCCAGTCGCAGCTGCGGCACCACCACTCGGAAGAACACCGCCCACGGTCCGAGCCCGAGTGCACGCGCGGATTCCTCGACGGCGGGGTCCAGCCTGCGGAGAATCGCCGCAGTAGGGATGTAGACCAACGGAAAATAGGACAGGGTCGCGATGAGAACGCCGCCGGGTAGCCCGCCGAGCGACGGAATTGCCGTCACCCAGGCGTAACTGTTGACGAAAGCCGGAACTGCCAGCGGGGCCGCCAGGAGCACTGCCCACACCTTCGCCCCCGACACCCGCGTGCGCTCGACGAGCCACGCTGCGCCGACGCCGACGGCGATGCAGATCGGCACCGTCGCCACCACCAGAAGCACGGTGTTGCCGATCAATTCGCGTACCCGGGGTCGAAACAGCAGTGCCGACGCGGTCGCCCAGCCGGTGTCGATGCTCTGCGCGATCACGTAACCGAGCGGGACGAGCGACACGGCGACGACGACGAACGCAGCGAGGGCGAGGGGGATCGAGGGCCGGCCGGAACGGGCAGTCGGACGCCGCCTCGTGTCCGGGTCTCCCGACTGCGCTCGGCCGATCGGTGCAAGGTTCAGAGCAGACCGGCTTCCGTCATCAGTTCGGTGACCTTCGGGCTGTTGAGCTTCGCGGGGTCGACCGCCGGGGCCTGCAGGTCTGCCAGCGGAACCAGCTCGGGGTTGGCGGGCACGTCACTGGCCACCGTGTACTCGAACGATGTTCCGGTCTGCAATACTTCCTGCCCCGACTTACCCGTGACGAACTTCAAGAACTGCTGCGCCGCATCCTGATTCGAACTGGACTTCAGAACTCCACCGCCGGAGACGCTGACGAATGCACCCGGATCCTCATTCCTGAAGTAGTGCAGAGCGACGTTGTTGCTGTTCTCCCCGGTCTTGGCCTGGTCGCCGAACCAGTAGTAGTGGTAGATCACTCCGCCCGGGATTTCTCCGGCATTGACGGATTTCATCACCGTGTTGTTGCCCTTGTAGGTGCGGACGTTCTCCTTCATCCCGGCGAGCCACTGACGGGTGGCGTCCTCGTCCCTCAGTTCGAGCAGCGCACTGACGATGGCCTGGAAGTCGGCCCCCGACGGCGACGCCGCCCAGCGGTCTTTCCACGCGGGGTCCTGCAGGTCGAGCAGCGACTTCGGGAGTTGGTCCTGGGGCAGTTGGTCCTTGTTGTATGCGAAGACCGTGGACCGCGCGGCGATACCGGTCCAGGCACCGCTCGACGGCCGGTACTGGCTCGGCACCTGATCGAGGACGTCCTGGTTCACGCCGGCGAACAGGCCGGCGTTCTCCACGAGGGTCATTGCCGGTGAGTTCTCGGTGAGGAACACGTCGGCGGGCGATTGATCCCCCTCCGCGACCAGTTGGTTGCCGAGTTCGGTGTCGCTCCCGTTGCGGAGTTCCACCTCGATGCCGGTCTCGGCAGTGAACGCGTCAGCCCATTCCTGAGTCAGCGACTCGTGCTGCGCGTTGTAGACAGTGAGCGTGTCGGCGTCGGACGAGGACTCCGAGCCGGAATCAGAGCACGCTGACACTGCCATCATCGCGGCGGTGGCGAATGCGATCCCCGCCATCAGTCGGATCTGCTTTCTCATGACATCCACCCGTCCTGTGTGTACGCCGGACCGCGCCTGGCCCTCGCGATGATCGTACTGTCAGGCATGGCAATCCTAAGGGGATTGGGAACCTGGTCGTCGGGCATCTTTCGGCAGCGTGAGGCGGATTCGGTCGATACATTGAGTCATGCGGTTCCGCGTCCAAGTGGCGAAGCAATGCACCCATCGACGATCCGGCCCGCGAGGAGCAGGTCCTCGCGTCGGTCGCGGCGCAGGTGCGTCCGGTGATCGACCGGCAGAACACGCGGATTCTCGATCAGATGCGGGAGCAACAAGCAGTGCTGGCCGGAACCGGCTGTCTACCCGCACTTCTCGACGCCGCTGGTGCAGTCGGGCCGACTCTCGGCCCGCTGCACCAAGCGACGTTGGCGCGTGCACTCGTCTCTGCGGTCCGGTGGCACCGTAACTGGGGCCTACACAACCGCTTCGAGAGATCGGCGCCCGTCAGCCCGTCACGCGATGAACGTTCCGATCGCCGGATTCGCCTGACAGATCGGGCTGCTACCGAAGTTGATCGACCCGAATGCCGTCGCGATCACGTTGCCCACGCCGGTGTTTACCGTGGCCGACAGGAACGGGTACACGCCACGCAGATCGACGATCCCGGAGCGGCCGTTGTCCGTGTTCACCCAGGCGACGGTGATCTGCGCGGCGGCGGGAATCGGAGGAGCCGCCGGCCGCGACTCGAAACGGATGTCGCCGTCGGCGATCGGCGGCGATGCCTCCGGTCCGGACTGCCCCGTGAGCGCCGTGAGCGACATCAAGCTGCCCTGGTTCGGGCACCCGATGGTGAGGGCGGGCCCTCCGAACGGATGAGGCGGGTCGGCCGCAGCGGTTCCGGCGGAGAGCACGGTGGCGCAGGCGGCGACCGGAAAGGTGATGGCGGCGATGCGGTGGACGAAACGTGCGACGGTCATGGCGACTCCTCGGAACGGTCCTCGCGGATGATTCGCTTGGGGATACCCCTGGTACAACGCATGAAACAAGGTTGCCCGAAAGGGATCCTTCAGCCGCCCGACTGGAGTCCCGCCGACCTCCACCGGATACGCGCGGTGGTGGTCGGCGAGTGACGCGTCAGTTCGTGGTGGGTGCCGACGTGATGTCGGGGGAGGCGAGCTTGGCCGAGTTCTGCTCTTCGAGATCCTCGAGGCGCGGCGGAGCGGTAGCGATCGGCGGGTGTTCCCGGCGGCTGATCTTGAACAGCACGGCGCCGCCTGCGATGAGGGAACCGATGAGGACACCGATCGCGAGGCGACGTCCCCGCGTCGACTTCGTTCGCGTCGCCGTCGAGTCTCCGGGGGTCAGCGACCCCACGACGCCCTGCGCTGCCTTCTTCACCGGGGCGGTTCGCGCGCGGGTGTAGCCCTTCTTCGCCAGCGAAACGCCCTGGCGGCCCAGGAACAGGCCGGCCGTTCCGGTTCCGGTGGCCGCGGTGAGAGCGGCCGAACGTGCCACACGCAGGGCCTGATCGACAGCCTCTGATTTCGTCGAGTACTCCGTCGCTCGTGTCATGTCCCCACTTTGTCACAAGACGGGGGCCCGCGAACGGATCGAAAGGCGCCCGATCCCACCGCGGAGGAACCAGCGGCAACCGCACAATGGCACGATGGTGGGGTGACTTCACCACATCAGACCGCAACCGCAACGCTGCACACCAACCGCGGCGACATCAAGATCGCGCTCTTCGGCAACCACGCTCCGAAGACCGTCGAGAACTTCGTCGGCCTCGCGCAGGGGTCGAAGGAGTACACCACCGCCAACGCAGGCGGCACCAACTCCGGCCCGTTCTACGACGGGGCCATCTTCCACCGCGTCATCGACGGCTTCATGATTCAGGGCGGTGACCCCACGGGCACCGGCGCCGGTGGTCCGGGCTACAAGTTCGGTGACGAGTTCCACCCCGAGCTGCAGTTCGACCGCGCCTACCTGCTGGCCATGGCCAATGCGGGCCCGGGCACCAACGGCTCGCAGTTCTTCATCACCACCGGCCCGACGCCGCACCTCAACCGTCGCCACACCATCTTCGGTGAGGTTGTCGACGAGGAGTCGAAGAAGGTCGTCGACGCCATCTCCTCCACCGCCACCGACCGGTCCGACCGCCCGCTCGAGCCGGTCGTGATCAACAGCGTTTCCATCGCGTAAGGAACACCAGACATGACCAACCCCGGCTGGGGCGGTGCTGCGAACGAGGGCACCCCGCCCCAGCCGCGGTGCGTCCGGCATCCCGACCGCCCCACCGCGTTGTCCTGCAATCGGTGTGGCCGCCCGTCATGCCCCGACTGTCTGCGTGAGGCCGCGGTCGGTTATCACTGCGTCGACTGTGTCGCCGCCGGTCGGCGCGACGTCCGGCCCGTACGGGGCGTCGCCGGCAACACGGTGGTGCCCGGCCGTGTGACGCCGATCGTCACGTACACGCTGATGGGCCTCAACGTTCTCGCTTTCCTCGCAACTGCGGCGCAGTCACGCACCATCCTGCACAACGAGAGTCCGTCGCCGCTGTTCTCCGACTGGGCGCTCAATCCCGGGTTGGTGGCCGACGGCCAGTGGATCCGGTTGATGGGCAGCGGCTTCCTTCACTTCGGCCTGATCCATCTGGCCGTCAATATGTTCGCCCTCTACATCTTGGGCCGGGATACCGAACTGATCCTCGGACGCGCCCGCTACACGGCGGTGTACCTCGTGTCGCTTCTGGGCGGGTCGGCGTCCGTGATGGCGTTTCAATCCGTCTTCTCTTCGGGTGGCGGATTGAGTTGGACTGCCGGCGCATCCGGCGCAATCTTCGGCCTGATGGGTGCCCAGGCCATCATCTTGCTCCGCTTGCGTCGCAGCCCCGCCCCGATCGTGTCGGTGATCGCCATCAACGTGATCATCAGCCTGTCGATCCCCGGAATCTCGTTCTGGGGGCATCTCGGTGGTCTGGTCGCCGGCGCTCTCGCCACCGCCGGAATTCTCTACGGTCCGCAGGTGCTCGGTGTCGGCAACAACCGGGAACGCGCCGTCACCGTCGGCTGGCTCTGCCTCGGCGCGGTCCTCATTGCGACGCTCGGCGTGATCGCCGTGCGCATCGTGCAGCTGCGCGCCCAACTCGGCTACTGACGGGACTCCGGGCCTACCAGGCGGTGAACGGACAGGGCATCGAACACATCTTCCGGATTGGTACCCAGATCCCACCGCCCGAAGATCAGCAGGCGTTCGGTGCCGTCGGGGGCCCGGACGTCGATCTCGAGCATCGGCACCCGGCGTCCCAGCCGCGGGTAGCGAACGATTCGCGCGCGCTCGATGTCAGACCGATGGTAAGTGCGGCGACCGCTCAATCGGCCCACCACGATGCGTCCCGCGTTCCGATCCACCGCGAGCCGGGGGCGCTGGCGTCCCGCGGACGCCGCCGTCAGGAGGAGGCCGAGGGCGGCCACGGACACGAGAAGTCGCCCCGCCGGTTCCGTCGACACCAACAGGCCCGCGGCGCCCAGCACCACTCCGCCGATCGCGAGGGCGGCAACAGCGCTGAGCGGAGTGGACCACTGCAGCGGCGCGTCTTCAGTCATGGTCGGCCGACCTGCGGTTATCCACAGGGGTTGTCCACATTGGGGATGAATGACATCGGTGTAATTGGCTGTCTCAGCGCCAGCGCATCGTCATGATCAAACCCACCACCATGAAGCCGAACCCGATGAGGAAGTTGTAGGCCCCGAGGTCGTTCATCCAGGTGAGCTGATCGGCGGCCAGGTAGTAGACCAGCAGCCACACCAGCCCGACCAGCATGAAGCCCAGCATCACCGAGACGTACAGGGTGCTCGACGGACCTGCCTTCACCTTCACCGGCGTGCGGCTCGCAGGGTTGATCGTGTAATCGGTCTTCTTCCGGACCTTCGACTTCGGCATGACGTCCTCGTTCGTGCGGTTCTACAGGAATGTGTGCAGGTAGATTCGAACTACCTGCGTTGCTGTACACGCTAACGTAGCCGCGATTCACAGGGCGAGGACGAGGGGACGGAAACACCGGTGACCAGGTCCAACTTGTGGCGGATCGCCGTGCTGGTGGTGTGTCTGGTCGCCGGGTTGCTGGTGGCCACCACCAGGCAGGTGTCGCACGGCAACGAAATTCGCGCCGGGGACTCCACTCGACTGTCCGACCTCGTCCGCAACGCCCAGGCCGAGACGGACGACGTGGCCGAGACCCGCGACCGGCTGGCAGCCGAGGTGGAGTCGCTGCAGCAGGAGGCCGCCGCCTCCGACACCGGGGTCGCGCAGGTTCTCGCCGACACCAAAGCTCTTGCCACGGACGCCGGACTCACCCCGATGACCGGGCCAGGAGTCACCGTCACTCTCACCGACGCCCCCCGCGACGCCGACGGCAAGTATCCGGTGGACGCAGCACCGGACGATCTCGTCGTGCACCAGCAGGATGTCCAGAGCGTGCTGAACGCTCTGTGGGTGGGCGGTGCCGAGGCCGTCGGCATGCAGGACCAGCGGATCGTCAACACCTCCGCGCCGCGGTGTATCGGCAACACGCTGCTACTGCACGGACGCACCTACAGCCCGCCGTACGTGATGTCGGCGATCGGTGACCCGGCCCGCCTCGAGGCGGCGTTGGCCAACGAGCCGGGCATCCGGGTGTTCAAGCAGTACGCCACGCGGTTCGGCCTCGGCTATTCGCAGACGGCGTCCGGCCAGTTGACCGTGCCCGGATACGCGGGGCACTGAGTTTCAGCGGTCCCGGGTGCGTACCGAACGAAGGGCGCAGAATACCCTGGTCCCATGAGGATTCTCGTCGTCGACAACTACGACAGCTTCGTGTTCAACCTGGTCCAGTACCTCGGGCAGCTGGGAACACGGGCCGTGGTCTGGCGCAACGACGATCCGAACCTCACCGGGCCGGAGGCGATAGCGGCCGCAGCAGCCGACTTCGACGGCATCCTGCTCAGTCCCGGACCCGGCACACCGCAGCGGGCGGGCGCCACGATGGACCTCGTAAAGGCCTGCGCCGACTCCCGCACCCCGCTGCTCGGAGTCTGCCTCGGCCATCAAGCCATCGGAGCCGCGTTCGGTGCCACCGTGGACCGGGCACCGGAACTGCTGCACGGCAAGACCAGCGTCGTCCACCACAGCGGCAACGGTGTCCTGGCCGGCCTGCCCGATCCGTTCACCGCCACGCGCTATCACTCACTCACCGTTCTCGAGGACACCATCCCGGACGAACTCGAGGTGACGGCCCACACGGACAGCGGCATCGTCATGGCCATGCGACACCGGGAGCTTCCCATCCACGGTGTGCAGTTCCACCCGGAGTCCGTGCTCACACAGGGTGGGCACCGGATGCTGGCCAACTGGCTCACCGTGTGCGGCGACGCCCCGCAGGACTCGCTGGTCGACACCCTCGAGGCCGAGGTCGCGGAGGCGTTGGGGGCGTAGCCCCCGTGCGCCTTTCTGGTAGCTACTGCAACCAAAAAGGCGCACAGGCGGCGGAGCCGCCTATCGCGGGATGCCGAGCGTGCCCACACCGACAGACACGACCGCGTCCTTGGCGATCTCGGATCCCGGCGGCTGCTGCTGAGTGAGAACCTTCCCGACCATGTCGGGGTCGAGCGTCGACGTCTGCGTCTGGGCGAGTGAGCTCGACGAGCCGCTCCAGCCCGCACTGCGGAGAGTGGCCAGCGCCTGCGACACCGTTTTGCCCGTGAGGTCGGGCATCGCGATGTTGTCGCCGTTCGACACGCGAATCGTGATGGTGTCGCCCTTGGCCGCGGTCGAGCCGCCGACGGGATCCGTGGACACTACTTCGCCCTTGGGTTGACCGGAGTCGATCTGCTGGATGACCGCGGTGAATCCGGCGCCCTCGATGTTGGCCTGCGCCACCTCGACCTTCTGTCCGGTCACGTCGGGAATACGAATCTGCTCCGGCCCGCTGCCGAGGGTGATGGCGACCACGGAGTCGAGTGCGATGCTCGCCCCCGACGACGGGTTCTGGTCGATCACCGTGTCGATCTCCGACGGCGACGACGGCGCACGGGCGACCGCGGTATCGAGGCGTAGCCCGACTGCGTTGAGTTCCTGCTGCGCTTCCTGCTGGCTCAGGCCCGCGAGTCGCGGCACCTTCACCTGTTCGGGACCGCTCGACACCTCGAGTGTGATTGTGCTGCCCTCGTCCACCTGGACGCCTCCGACGGGACGGGTGGTGATGACGTTGCCGGTCGCCACGACAGCGTCCGGTTTCTGCTGCCGGGCTACCCGGAAGCCGAGGTTCTGCAGAGTCGTCTCCGCCTCGTCCGCGTTCTGGTTCGTCACATCCGGCATGGTCACCTGGTCGGCCTCCGAACCCGGTCCGACCGACCACAGGAAGGCGCCGACGATGCCGACGACGATCAGGCCTGCCAACGCGAGCAGTGCCATGCGCAGCGCGTTGTTCTTCTTCTCCGGTTCGGCCGGCTCACTCCTCGTGGCGGGACCCGGTACCGGTGCGGGCGGGCGGCGGTAGTGCCCGGCGCCGGTGTCGACGGCACCGAGGATGGTGGTGCGATCTTCGTCGCTCATCACCATCGGTGCGCTGGGACGCTGCCCGCCGAGGACCCGGACCAGGTCGCTGCGCATGTCGGCGGCCGTCTGGTAGCGGTTCGCCGGATTCTTGCTCATCGCCTTGAGAATCACCGAGTCGAGCTCGCGCGGAATGTCCGGGTTGATCTCGGACGGTGTCTGTGGATCCTCCCGCACATGCTGGTACGCCACCGCGACAGGTGAGTCGCCCTTGAACGGCGGCTGCCCGGTCAGGATCTCGAACAGCACGCAGCCGAGTGAGTACACGTCGGAACGGGCATCCACCTGCTCACCGCGGGCCTGCTCCGGCGACAGGTACTGGGCCGTGCCGATCACCGCGGCGGTCTGCGTCATCGGGCTGGAGGCGTCGGAGATCGCGCGGGCGATGCCGAAGTCCATCACCTTCACCGCGCCCGCACGGTTGATCATCACATTGGCGGGCTTCACGTCGCGGTGCACGATGCCGTTGCGATGACTGAAGTCCAGGGCGGCGCACACGTCGGAAATGATCTCCATCGCGCGGCGCGGGGCCATCGGACCCTCGCTCCGGACGATGTCGCGCAACGTGTCGCCGTCCACGTACTCCATCACGATGTACGGCAGCGGCCCGGCTTCGGTTTCGGCCTCACCGGTGTCGTAGACGGCCACGATCGCCGGATGGTTGAGCGCGGCCGCGTTCTGCGCCTCACGGCGGAACCGGAGGTAGAACGTGGGGTCGCGGGCAAGGTCGGCGCGCAGCACCTTGATCGCCACGTCGCGGCTGAGGCGAACGTCACGAGCGAGATGGACCTCGGACATGCCACCGAAGCCGAGAATCTCACCCAGCTCGTAGCGTGAGGAGAGGTTACGCGGTGTCGTCATGGCAATCCTTGTGAAGTCGAAGTAGCTGACTCCTCCGACGTGGTCGTCGTGGTCGTCGTCGGTTCGGTGGTGGTGGTCGTCGTCGTGGTCGTGGTTGTCGGCGGTTCGGTGGTGGTCGTAGTCGTTGTGGTCGGAGGTTCCGTCGTCGTGGTCGTCGTCGGCGGTTCCGTGGTGGTCGTGGTGGGCGGTTCGGTGGTGGTCGTCGTCGTGGGACGGGGTGTCGTCGTGATCGTCCGCAACGACGAGGTGACCGCCGGAACCGTCGGATCCTTCGTGTCACCACCGTCGAACAAGATCAATGCCAGGGCGATGATCGCCGCCAGCAGCAGAATGCCGCCGGCGCCCCAGGCCACCGCCTTCTGACCGTTGGTCAGGCCGCCGCGTTTCCGGTCGTCGTCGTCCGGGTCGGGAACCTGCCCGGTGACCGGGCCCAGGTATGCCGCCTGCGAAGGGGGCATCATCTGAGTGGCCCCCGTCAGAGGAGGAGGCGGCAGCACGCGTGCCGTTCCACCAGCGACCGCTCCGGGCGGCGGCGGACGCCGGCCCGCCCGCACAGCAGCGACCGCGTCCGCGAACTCGCCGCCACTGGAATAACGGACCGTCGGGTCCTTCGCGATGGTGATCTCGATCAATTCGCGAATGTTCGGCGGCAGGTCTGCCGGCAGCGGTGCGGGAGCCTCCTGCACGTGCTTCATCGCCACGGTGATGGCGCCGTCCCCGATGAATGGACGCCGCCCCGACAGGGCCTCGTAGCCGACGATGCCGAGCGAATACACGTCACTCGCCGCAGTCGCGTCCTGCCCGAGCGCCTGCTCCGGAGCGATGTACTGGGCGGTGCCCATCACCATGCCGGTGCGGGTCACCGGCGAGTTCTCGACGGCCTTGGCGATACCGAAGTCGGTGATCTTCACCTGACCGGTGGGGGTGATCAGGATGTTGCCCGGCTTCACGTCACGGTGCACGACCCCTGCGTCGTGCGCCACCTGCAGTGAACGGCCGGTCTGCTCGAGCATGTCCAGCGCATGGGGGACCGCGAGCCGGCCGACCCGCGCCAGGACGGCATTGAGCGGTTCACCGTTGACGAGTTCCATCACCAGGTAGGCGGTCGAATCACCGGTGCTGTCCCGCACCTCGCCGTAGTCGTAGATACCGGCGATTCCGGAATGGTTCAGCTGCGCCGTGGTTCGAGCCTCGAAACGGAAACGTTCGAGGAACTCGGGGTCCGACGAAAACTCGGACTTGAGGACCTTGACGGCCACGCGCCGGTTGAGCCGGTTGTCCGTCGCCTCCCAGACCTGTCCCATTCCGCCCGTTGCGATGAGGCGGATCAGGCGATATCGATTGGCGATCAGCGCGCCGTTGTTCAGTGCCACAATCAGCCCCCTTGTAATCCGGCTGCGATGACGGCACGGCCGATAGGTGCAGCCACCGAGCCGCCGGTTGCGGCCAGTGCTCGATCTCCGCCGTCCTCGACGATCACCGCGATGGCGACTGTCGGGTTCTGTGCGGGTGCAAAAGCGATGTACCAGGCGTGAGGCGGTGTGTTGCGCGGGTCGGTTCCGTGCTCCGCAGTTCCCGTCTTCGATGCGATCTGCACTCCTGGGATCTTGCCTGTACCGCTGGTGTTGTTCTCGGAGCCGATCATCAGGTCGGTCAAGGTGGCGGCCACCTGCGGCGACATCGCCTGCCCCTCGGACACCGGGTTGGTCGTCGCGAGGTTGGACAGGTCGGGTCCCTGCAGTTCCGATACCAGCTGCGGCTGCATGCGCACCCCGCCGTTGGCCACGGTAGCGGCGATCATCGCGTTCTGCAGGGGTGTCAGCGCCACATCTCGCTGGCCGATACTGCTCTGACCGAGTGCGGCGTCGTCGGGAATCGACCCCACCGTGCTGTCCGCGACCGGGAACGGGACACCCGGCATCTGACCGCCGACGCCGAGCGCCGCAGCCTGATCGGTGAGGGCGTCGGCCCCGGTCTTGATGCCGAGTTCGACGAACGCCGTGTTGCACGACCTGGCGAGTGCCTCACGCAGCGACGCCGTCGGTGCGCCGCCGCAGGTGGAACCGTTGTAGTTCTCGAGTGTCGTCGCAGTATCGGGGAGGGTGATCTGCGGCGCCGCCGTCAACTGATCTTCCGGGGTGGCTCCGGCACCGAGCGCGGCCGCGGTGACGACCACCTTGAACGTGGAGCCCGGAGGGTAGGTCTGCGATACGGCCCGATTCAGCAGAGGCTTGCCGGGGTCGGCGTTGAGAGCCTCCCACGCCTGCGTGGTCTCGGTGCCGTCGTGGCTCGCGAGGACGTTCGGGTCGTAACTCGGGGTGCTCACCATCGTCAGGATCCGACCCGTGCTCGGCTCGATGGCCACGACGGATCCCGTGTAGCCCTTCGACGACAGTTGGTCGTAGGCGACCTGCTGCATCACCGGATTGATCGTGCTGACGACGTTGCCGCCGCGCGGATCACGCCCCGACACCAGGTCGAAGAACCGGCGGCCGAACAGCCGGTTGTCCGAACCGTTGAGTACCGGGTCCTCGGCACGCTCGAGACCCGTGCTGCCGTACTGCATGGAGTAGAAGCCGGTGACGGGTGCGTTGGCCAGCGGGCTCGACGGCGCCGCCGGGTTCGGCGGGTAGGTCCGCAGGTACTTGTAGCGGTCCTCGGTGGGCACGGACGCCGCGAGCACCTGTCCCGCGGCGGAGATCTGACCGCGCTGGCGGGAGTACTCGTCGAGGAGGACGCGCGAGTTCCGCGGATCGGCTCGAAGGTCGTCCGCCTTGATGACCTGCACATAGGTGGCGTTGGCGAGGAGGGCGACCACCATGACCATGACAGCGATCGCGACGCGGCGCAGTGGTGTGTTCATGTGCGCGGCACCATTTCGGTGGGAGCGTCGGCGATGGGGGCGGGACCCTTCTTCTTCGGGACGGCCGGCTCGCGGGCGGCGTCCGAGATCTTGATCAGAATGGCGAGCAAAAGGTAGTTGGCCAGCAGCGACGACCCACCGTACGACATGAACGGCGTGGTCAGCCCCGTGAGGGGAATCAACTTGGTGACACCGCCGACGACGACGAACACCTGCACGGCGATGGTGAACGACAGTCCGGCCGCGAGGAGCTTGCCGAAGCTGTCCCGTACTGCGAGCGCGGTGCGCAGGCCGCGGATGACGAGGATCAGAAACAGCATCAGTACGGCGGCGAGACCGATCAGGCCCAGTTCCTCGCCGATCGTGGCCACGATGAAGTCGGTCTTCGCGAACGGCACCTGCGCCGGCCGGCCGCTGCCGAGTCCGGTTCCGGCGACACCACCGGTTGCGAGCCCGAACAACGACTGCGAGATCTGGTATCCGGTGTTGTTGTAGTCGGCCAGCGGGTCGAGCCACGTGCTGACGCGGACCCGTACGTGACCGAACAGGTGATAGGCGAAGAAGAAACCGATCGCGAGGAGCCCACCGCCGATGAGCAGCCAGCCGACGCGTTCGGTGGCGATGTACAGCATCACCAGAACGGTGCTGAACAACAGCAGTGACGTGCCGAGGTCCTTTTCGAACACCAGCACGCCCACCGACACCATCCAGGCGAGGAGGATCGGGCCGAGGTCACGGGCACGGGGCAAATCCATCCCGAAGATGTGCTTGCCGGCGGTGGTGAACAGGTCACGCTTCGCGACCAGGACGGACGCGAAGAAGATGATCAGCAGAATTTTGGCGAACTCGCCTGGCTGAATGCTGAAACCGGGAAGCCGGATCCAGATCTTTGCGCCGTTCACCTCGGAGAAGCTCGACGGCAGGATGGCGGGAATGGCAAGGAAGACCAGTCCCGCAAGACCCAGCGTGTAGCTGTAGCGGGCGAGCAGTCGATAGTCCTTCAGCAACACCAGGACAGCGACGAAACCCGCGATGGCCAGCGTCGTCCACAGCACCTGCTGGTTGGCGTCGGGCGAGGGGACGGGCAGCCCGAAGTACTGGGCCGACTGGGCGTCGGCCAGATCGAGGCGGTGAATCAACACCAGCCCGAGGCCGTTGAGCAGCGCGACGATGGGAAGGATCAGCGGATCGGCATACGGCGCGAACCGCCGGACCGCGAGGTGCGCGATCAGGAACAGTGCTGCGTACGCTGCGGCGTATTTGCCGAGATCCCAGGTGATGCTCTGTTCCTGGCTGGCCTCGACCAACACCAGTGACAGGGTCGTGATCAGAATCGCGAGACCGATGAGGATCAGCTCGGTGTTGCGACGCGTCGATTGGACGGGGGCTGGTGCGAACCCGCCCGGTGGACTGGGAAACTGCGCCCCCGGTGAAGCACTTGCGACGGACATCAGCTAGCCGTCCTGCAGTTCTGACCGGGGACCTGAGTCGTGGTCGGCGTCGGTGTCGGTGTCGGGGTCGGCGGTACAGCCGTCTCGGGAGTGGGCGCCGGCGGAGCAGGTGTCGGCGCCGGGGGAGGCTCCGGAGTGGGTGACGGCACCGGAACAGGGGTAGTGGTGGTCGTGGCCGGCTGCGATTCGCAGACGGGCAGGAGATCGTTGTCGGCCAGCCGTGCCATCTGATTCCGGACATCGTCGAGCTTGCCCGACGGCAAACCGGCGCGGACCTGTTCGCGGGCCGACGGCTGGAGGTCGTCGACCTGGAGAATGGTGCACCCGTTCGGGGAGTCGGTGGGCGACATCAGCGTGAGCGAACCGGTGTCGGTGACACAACCGACGAGGTTGGCCTCCTGGAGCGAGTAACCCAGCACCGAACCCGGGACGCCACGCAGCACGGTCACACGTTCGCCGTCGGCGCCGACGTAGTAGTTGTTGCGGATCAGAGCCCGCCCTACGAAGGCAGCGACGGCGACGACGACGATGAGACCGAGCGCCAACGCCGCCCACCACATACGGTGGCGCGTCTTCTTCGTCGGCGCCTCCTCCACCTGCGGGACGACGCGTTTGGGCGTCGCGCGCGGCGGCCGCATAGCTGCGGCACGGCCTGCGGCAGTGTTCGGCGGCGGGGCGTCATCGTCGTCGTCGGCGGATGCCGCCCCGGCCACGATCGGGTGGCTCTGCCCGTAGTCGAGGTCGATGACGTCGGCGACCACGACCGTCACGTTGTCGGGACCACCGCTGCGCAACGCGAGTTCGATGAGCCGGTCGGCGCATTCGTCCTGGCTGCCCTCACGCATCGTGTTCTCGATGGTCTCGTCACTCACCACATCCGAAAGCCCGTCGGAACACAGCAGATAACGGTCGCCGGCGCGGGCCTCCCGGACCGTGAGGGTGGGCTCGATCTCGTTGCCGGTGAGCGCCCGCATGATGAGGGAACGCTGCGGATGGGTGTGCGCCTGTTCCGCCGTGATCCGTCCCTCGTCGACGAGGGACTGCACGAACGTGTCGTCCCGCGTGATCTGCGTCAGGGTGTTGTCGCGCAGAAGGTAGGCGCGGGAGTCGCCGATGTGAACCAGTCCGAGTTTGCTCCCGGAAAAGAGGATCGCGGTGAGCGTGGTGCCCATGCCGTCGAGCTCCGGATCCTCCTCGACATGGTCGGCGATGGAGTCGTTGCCCTCACGCGTGGCCGCCTCGAGCTTGCCCAGAAGGTCTTCGCCCGGCTCGTCGTCGTCGAGATGCGCGAGCGCCGCAATCATCAACTGGGACGCGACCTCACCTGCCGCATGACCACCCATACCGTCCGCCAGCGCCAGCAGTCGCGCACCGGCGTAGACAGAGTCTTCGTTGTTGGATCGGACGAGGCCACGGTCGCTGCGGGCGGCATAGCGGAGTACGAGGGTCACGGGCGCAACTCGATTACCGTCTTGCCGACGCGTACGGGAGTACCGAGCGGCACGCGGACAGATGTGGTGACCTTGGCGCGGTCGAGGTAGGTGCCGTTGGTGGAGCCGAGGTCTTCGACGTACCAGTCGGCGCCCCGCGGAGAGAGCCGGGCGTGTCGGGTGGACGCGTAGTCGTCGGTGAGTACGAGGGTGGAGTCGTCGGCCCGCCCGATCAGAACCGGCTGGGTACCCAAGGTGATGCGAGTGCCCGCCAGGCCACCCTGCGTGACCACGAGATACTTGGCCGCCTTCGTCTTACCCAGAGAAGGCAGAACGTTGCCGGTGCGCGAGTACCTGGGGGGAACCCGGACGCCGGAACCTGCGTAGATGTCACCCCGGAGCGCTCTGAGTACAGACCACACGAAGAGCCACAGCAGAAGCAGAAAGCCTGCTCGCGTGAGTTGCAGAATCAAACCTTGCACGGCAGTCCACCTCCTTCTGTTGCCGAAACGGTCGAGTCTCCGGCGTCTTTTTCTCGCAGCATCATAGGGGCAATCCGCACCCTGCGATCAGGATACGGACAGCCCCCAACGATACGGAGTCGCCACCGTGTTACCTCCGACACGGCCTCCGACGGGGTGTCGGTCGAGCATCGAACGCGTCTCGAAAGGGTCTCGGTACGCGGTCCGGACAAGTTGTGTCGGGCCCGCCTCAGGATCTCCGGTCGGCTGCGCCTCAGGTCGCTTGGTCGGCTGCGCCTCAGGGTCTCCGGTCGGCTTCGCCTCAGGTCGTTTGGTCGGCTGCGCCTCAGAGGATTCGAACCAGGATCTCCGAGTGCCCCGCCCGGATGATGTCGCCGTCGGCGAGCTGCCAATCCTGGACCGGCGCACCGTTGACCGTGGTCCCGTTGGTGGATCCCAGGTCGGACAGCATCGCGACCTGACCGTCCCAGCGGATGTCGATATGGCGACGTGACACCCCGGTGTCGGGCAGACGGAACTGTGCCTCCTGGCCGCGACCGATGATGTTGTTGCCTTCGCGCAGCTGGAAGTGGCGTCCACTGCCGTCTTCGAGTTGCAGCGTGGCGGTGTACGTGTGCCCCTCGGGCGGGTAGGCCTGCTGGTTGTAGCCGCCCTGGTCGTAGTCCGAGTAGCCCTGGTCGTACGCCTGCTGGTCGTAGCCGCCCTGCTGGTAGCCGCCACGGTCGTACGCCTGCGGCTGCTGGTAGCCGGCTTCGGCGTAGGTGCCGTCCGGGTAGCGCGCGGGAGCGCCCTGGTCGTAACCGCCCCGGTAGTCCTGGGCGTATCCGGCCTCGCGGTAGTCGTAGCCGTCGTCGGCGGGCTGCTCGTAGCCGGGCGCCTGCGGTGCCTGCTCGTAAGCCTGGCCGTAGGCCTGCTGATCCTGCGGGTACCCACCACGTGGCGCCTCGGGGTAAGGCTGCTGCTGGTCGTAGCCGGCCTGCGGGTAGCCGCCCCGGTCGTAACCGTTCTGGTAACCAGGCGGGTATCCCTGGTCCTGGCCCGCATGGGCGTGACCGTTGCGCGCGTACTGCGGATCGGGCTTACGGTTGCCCGCTGGTTCGCGGCTGGGGTCGTAGCCTGAGTTCTGCGTCATGGGGCCAGCTCCTGGATTCGACGTGACGGGTACAAACGGTGCCTGTGGTCGCGGTGCGGGACCGCGCGGCGGTTCGGGTCGCCCCGGTGGGGTCGCGCCCGGGCGACCCGCATCCGGATCCACCGAACCCCGGGTGCGGAACTGCCCGGTGTGCAGTGAAGGCGATGGTTCGAACGCGACATGAATGGGACCATACGTCTGCCAGCCCTGGTCGCGAATGAAGTCTTCGAGGTGACGAGAGAAGGCTTTGACCGTCAGGTCTCTGTCGGCGGCAAGGCCTTCGTGATCCGAGTTGTTGATGGCGATGACGTAGCTGTTCGGAGCAAGCAGGTGGCCGCCCTCGAGCTCCTGAATACGATCGGCAGCCTCCTGCTGAAGTGCCGCCTCCACTTCCTGCGGCACCACGCCGCCGCCGAAGACCCGTGCGAACGCGTCACCCACTGCTCCCTGGAGCTTCCGCTCGAAACGTTGCACTATCCCCATCGGAACCTCCTTACAGTGTCTCGCTCGTCGGCCTGCGACATGTTCGGCGCGTCGGTCGTGCCGTGACCCCGTTCGTGTCGCGACACTTCCATGCGTATATCCCACGGTACTGTCACTGCATCGAGCCGCGACACGGGTCTACGCACTAGCATGATATCGGTCTTTGTCCGGACGAGGGTTTTTGTGGGCATTTTCGGGCTTGACCTGCACGAATCGCGATTTCCGATGGCCTCGTGATAATGTTCTCCAGTCGCTCGGGCGAGTGGCGGAATGGCAGACGCGCTGGCTTCAGGTGCCAGTGTCCTTCGGGACGTGGGGGTTCAAGTCCCCCTTCGCCCACCACAGCGGTTTCGAACCGCGACAACGAAAGCCACGAACTCGAAACGAGTTCGTGGCTTTCGTCGTTCCCGGCGGAAAGTCGATCCCGTCCGCAGCCGGTTCTGCGCCGAATACCTGACGAGAGGGACCCGATCAGCGGGTTCCGTCCCCGCTCAGCAGCGCAGCGGGTAACTGAAGGCTGAGGCGCACGAATTCGCCGGCCTCTGCGCCGCCGGATTCGTCGAAGGTGGGTCGAATCATGAACAAAGCGCTCCGGGTTGCCGGTGCTACGCATGTCGTCGAGTACATCCGGTCCGTTGCTGCGACGGTGGAAGCGGACACGGTGGAGTGGTGGCAGATACCCGCATTCGACGCGGTCCTGACACTGTCCTCGGAAATCCCCTGCTACCCGGGACGGAAGGTCGTTCTGGCCTGGAACCGCCACTTCGGGTGGTCGGTCGGAGTACGCGGACTCACGGAGGGGAACGTGGTGATCATCGAGAGCCTCGGGATCGGACGGGTGCCGGAGGCCGCCCGATGTGCCGACCGCGTCGTCGAAGCGGTCGCCGATCTCGGCGAGTGGGTGCCCGGGGCGTCCAGGTGCCCCGCGGTCGGCGATCTGCGTCTGCGGGCGCTCCGAGAACTCCACCACGGGGTCCAGCCTGCACCGAGAGTCGTGCGGGGATTCTTCGGGGAATAGTCCGGGTCGGACCCACTGCCTAGCATGAGCGCATGTACTCGGAGCGGAGCTCTATCTTCGCCGGCGCCGTGGTGTGGGAAAAGACCGCAGCGGACGGTGACGGCGCGATTCTGCCCGACGGATGCATGGATCTCATCTGGATGAACGGCGACGTCGTCGTGGCGGGTCCGGATTCTCGTCCCTACATTGCCCGCACTCGCCCCGGCGATCACCTCGTGGGATTGCGATGTGCGCCCGGCACCCTGCCGGCGTTGCTCGGGACGCCGGCGGAGGCTTTGGCGAACGCGCGGGTGCCGCTCGCCGACGTGCTCTACGACGACGACACCGCCCGGCTTCTGTCCTCGATCGCCGAGCACGGTGACCCCGCCACCCAACTCGAGAAGTTCGCCGCCCGTCGCCGACTTATTGCGAGGCCGGACCGCAGAATCGCGGTGACCGTGAGCCTGCTTGCACGTCAGTGCCCTGTCCGGGAGGTGGCGGATCGTGTGGGTATGAGTGAACGCCAACTGCACCGGCTGTGTCGACGGGATTTCGGCTACGGGCCGAAGGTGCTGGCGCGCATTCTCCGGCTGCAGCGGGCCAGGGAGTTGGTGGGGTCGATGTCTGCCGCGGAGGCGGCAAGCTTGGCGGGGTTCGCCGACCAAGCTCACTTGATCCGCGAGTCGAACGAGTTGACCGGCCGCTCCTTCGGCCGATTGGTCACGTCGTCGTGAGTGGCGCGAACAGGTCGACCGGATTGCCGTCCGGGTCGTCGATCGTGGCGTAACGCTGACCCCAGGGCGCGTCCCAAGGGGCATGTCTCTCGCGGTGGCCGGCGTCGGTCAGGTCAGTGAATACCTTGTCCACGACATCCGGACTACCGCAATCGAACCCGAGTGCCACCCGATGTCCACCCTGAGGCGTCGTCCAGTCCGGCTCGAACGACCGGACGGTCTCGACGGTGTCCCACAGCAGTCGTATTCCGCCGGGAAGTTCGAACTCGACATGTGGCGCCTCCTCAGACCCGGCCGGGATGTCGAGGCCGATGCGACGGTAGAACGCCAATGATGCGGCGAGGTCGTGAACCACCAGTTCGATGGCGGCAAAAGTAGGAATCGTCATGCCGCAAAGCTAGCTTCGGACGACGTCGTGGAAATAGAAGATTTCGGACATCCGACGCGCCGTCCGATTCCTTCAATCAGGTTTGCGGAACAACGGGGATGCTGGAGCCATGACCCGCGAATCCACCCATGTCAGTGTGTTCATCGCTCGCAGTGCCGCCGACGTCTACGCCTATGCGAGCGACCCAGCCAATCTGCCGGCCTGGGCTGCCGGTTTGAGCAGCAGCATCGCCCGCGAGGGCGATCATTGGGTCGCCGACTCGCCGATGGGGCAGGTGTTCGTCGCCTTCGCGCCACCCAACGACTTCGGAGTGCTCGACCACCACGTCACCCTCCCGGGCGGAGACACCGTCTACAACCCGGTTCGCGTCATCCCCGACGGCGAACACAGCGAAGTCGTCTTCACCCTCCGACTAAGAGAAGGGATGGGCGTCGACGAGTTCACCGCCGACGCCGCGGCCGTCACCGCGGACCTGCAGCGGTTGAAGGGGCTGTTGGAACGGTGAGCCGGCGCGCTTCATCGGGTCTTGCCTATATTGGTTGATACCGATATAAAGGGATTGTGCACGCGTTCGATGTTCTCGGCGACCCCGTCCGGCGGCGGATTCTGGAGCTCTTGGCAGAGGGGGAGTGCTCGGCCGGCCAGGTGACCGAAGTTGCTGCGGCCGAGTTCGGTATCTCGCAGCCGACGGTGTCGGGACACCTGCGGGTTCTCCGGGAGAACGGGTTCGCCACGGTCCGGCGCGAAGGCACGAGACGCCTCTATGCGGTCCAGCCGGCGCCGCTGCAAGAAATCGATCAGTGGCTCGAAGGGTTCCGGCGGTTCTGGACCGGACCGCTCGACGCGTTGGCCACCGAACTCGCTCGCGGACGCCGGGAGCGCCGAACGAGCCGACCGTCATATCCCGACTCATCCAATGAAGGAGACCGACAGTGAACGAGATCGCCAGCCAAGACACCAGCCTGACGGCTGTGAAACGGGCAATGGGCAACCGGGAAATTGCTGAAGGCTCAGCGCGAACGGCGGTGCTCGAGCGTCGATACGAAGCGCCTATCAAGGACGTGTGGGACGCCATCACGACCCCGGACCGTGTGAACCGCTTCTTCCTCCCCGTCAGCGGCGACCTGCGCGCAGGTGGTTCCTATGCGTTCGAGGGGCAGGCCAGTGGGAAAATTCTCGTCTGCGACCCCCCGCATCTGCTGCGGCTCGAGTGGACACCGCCCGGCGATCGTGGCTACAGCGACCAGGTCGAGGTCCGGCTGACTCCCGACGGTCCCGACGCCACGTGGCTGGTGTTGGAGCACGCTTCTGTCGCCGACGTGTTCCGCAACGATCCAGACACCGGCTGCTACGGCGTCGGAACGGGATGGGAAGGACCACTGCACTACCTCGGCGAATACCTGCGAGGAGTCCTACCCGACCGCCCCAGCACCGAGTGGTACACCTTCGACGAAGCCGAAGAACTGCGTCTCGCCAACCACCGCGGCAGGGAATGGGCCAAAATCGAGGCACAACACGCAGGCGGCGCCGACAACGGGTGACTTGATGGCGCTGGGCTTCGGGGCAGCGGGGGCAACCTCACCAGGTGCCTGTTTGCGCACCAATTAGTCCGTTGCACAGGCAATTTGGTGCGCAAATGGCCAATACCTGCGCATCTGTGGATTCGCTGGATTACTCCGACACCGGCGCGGGCACCGGTTCGCGGTGCCCGTCGGCGAGCGCCGAGGCGATGTCGAGGAGCCGTTCGTAGGCCGCGCGGGTGTCGGCGGCGAGGTGATCGTGGCTGATGACGACCCCCATGCCGAGGTGCTCGTCGTACGGGATGGTCTCCACACCCCACACCTGCCCGCCGAGGTAGTCGCGCAGCAGATCGACGTCCACTTGCCATCCGGTGTTGTCCTGATTCGACACGGTGACGACTGTCCGGGACAGACCGGGTTCACCGAGTGTGTCGCCGATCGACTGCAGTGCGGCGCGTAGTCGGTTGAACGCGTCGGCACGGCAGGGCACGACGAGGATGATCGGCGTCGGTGCGGCCAGCAACGGTGACAGGTAGGAAGCGCGCAATCGGTGGCCCAGGTCGTATACGGAGCTCGCCCCGCGCGCGTGGAGAGCTTCTGCGAGCAAGGACATTTCGCTGTCGGTGGCCGTCTGAGTGCCGAGCCGATTCAGGATCCGGGCGTCCACGATTGTGCGCGAGCAATACCCGTCGAAGACGTCGTCCGGGACGGCTCCGGACGCTGCCACTGTCACCACGTGTTCGAGGCCGCTCACGGAGAGCACGGCGTCGGCGCCCCGCTCGGCGATGTCACCACCCGCCGGAGTTGCGTCGACTGCGACCGCTGTAGTCCCGTGTACTGCCGCGGTGTTGGCGAGTCCGAGGGCCGTCGTGGTGGCGCCCGCACCTCCGCACGCGCCCAGGACGAGCGTGGAAAATGTTGTGTTCCAGCTGGTTCGGTATGTCACTGAGCGTCTCCAATGGATGTGATGTAGGTGCGGCCGTCACGGTCGGTGGTGGTCACGACCTGCCGATACTGGTGGGTCGACCCGTCCGGTCGCTGCTCGGTGAGTGTGACGGCATAGCGGCCGGGTTCGATGGGGCTGATCGTGAGGCAATGTTCGGTGCCCTCCGGCAACGAGTCGATACCCCGCTGAATTGTCTCGGCCGACCCCATCGGCGCGTCGGCGGTGACCACGTCGCGGGCCTTCGCTCCGCTTCGCTCCACGTAGTAGGCGTGGTCGAAAGCCAGAATCACTTCGGTGCCGTCCGCCGTACCGCCGGGACCGTTGCCGGTGACCGCGCCGTCGTTCCGGGATTCGTCGCACCAGTCCGGATCCACGGCCGCGACGGGACTCCCGGTCTCGTTGGAGGACCCGAAACTCGAAACGACTAGGACACCGACGATTACTGCTCCGAGGGCCGCAGCGGCGCCGACGAGAGTGAGTCTCTGTTTTCCGCGCCCGCCGCGGACGACGGGCGTGGTGTCATGGTGGTCGCTCGGCGCCAGCCAGGTGGGGACAGGCGGCGGAAGCTCGGGCTGTGAATCTCGAACTTCCTCGGTCGAGGCCGCAGTACTCGAAGACGCAGCACGCAAAGACGCGGGGGTAGGTGTGAAGGGCGGGAACCAATGTGCGAAGCGATCGCGGGTAGCGCTGTCGTCGTTCCTGCGGGGCGGTTCTGTCACAGGTGAATCCTCCACACCTCATTCCGCCGGGCGGAGCCGGCCCTGTAGCCGGTGCCGCCCGGAGGATCACCGATCAGACGTGCAGCGTTGCCTGGCTGCGCACGTTGATGCCACCGATCGTGACGGTGCTCGGCCCGCTGTCCGTGGACTGCAGTTGCGGTAGCTGCGGTGCCGGCAGGGCGGCGACCGCGTCGACGAGCGAGCCGAAGGCCGGGTACCGGTCTGCTGCATCCGAGATGGCGGCGGCGATCGATGTGACGTCGACCGGCACCGACCAGTTGATCGGGTGATCGGCCTGGGAATCCGCGACGAACGCCGACACGGCGGCGGCGGTGGGGGAGGAGGGGTCGATCGCGATGCCCGCGGTGCCGGTGGCGTCACCGATGCGCCAGCCGACGGTGCCGGCGTATCCCTCGGGGTTGCCGTACTGGCGACCGTTGACAGCCACCGGAAGGGCACCGATCAGGGTGTCGGCGGCGGCGTTCACCTCGACCACCGGCTTGGGCACGGGAAGGGTGGGGGCGACGGGTGCCTGGTTGGTTTTCGGCATGTCGTCCGGATCGATCCACACCGCAGCGGGTTGGGCAGGGGCAACCTCGACGGCGTCCGGGGCGGCGGACGGCGGGGTGTCACCGCTCGGTGCCGGGCCGGGGGTGGCCGCGTCGCCTCCGGGTACGGCCAGGGGTGCCTGCGGGGGAGCGGGTGTCGTCGGGGCTGCGGGGCCGGTGACTCCGGGCTGTGACGTCGTGGGCGGGCCGGCCGGATTCGCCACTCCCGGCTGGGATGTGGTGGGTGGTGTCGACCGGTCGGTGACGCCGGGCTGCGACGTCGACGGGGCGGTGCTCGGAGCGGCGTGTGCGGTCGCGGCGCCGAGCACTGCTGCAGCGGATACCGACAGTGCGGCTGCCACTGCATGCATGCGGATCTTCACGTGGTTACTCCTGATGTCGAGTGAAAGTGGATGCAGGCAGGTGCCGCATCCGACGAGCAGAGATCGATGCAGATCAGGGGTACCGCGAATGGAAAAGGTGCACGCCGGCGGCAGGGCAGTACGCCCCCGCTGCAGAGAAAGGTGTCACCACCGACGAGGTGGATCTGGTATTCCCCCGATGAAAATTCTCGGTTCTGCCGACCGCATCACTGCAGCCGTCGTCCACCGCCCCCATGACCGCCCCCGGTTCGTCTCGTCCCCCTACCGCGGGAAAGTACCAGACGGGCAGGCATTGCTGCGCACCCGGATTCTCGTCAGGCCAGGGCTGCGGCCAGTTTCATCGTCCGATCGCGGACCGGACGCAGATGCCTGGTCATCGCGATCGACGCCATGGCACGTGAGCCGAGAACCAGTCGCTGCGTCACCCGACGGCGTGCGCGGTCATATTTTCGCAGCGAATCGCGAATGTCGTTCTGTGAGGCCAGGAATCGGCCGAGAGTGACCGCGTCGACGAGGGCCTCGCACGCTCCACGTCCGAGATTGGGGGCCATCGCGTGGGCGGCGTCGCCGATCAGTGCCGTGTGTCCCGACACGTACGAGGGCAGGGCCGGTGACTCGTAGAGGTCGTGATGAAGCAGGGCGTCGGGGGTGATCGCATCGAGGACGGCCCGGACGTCGGCGTGCCAGCCCCCGAACCGCCACCGCAGGTAGTCGAGTCCGTCCTCGGATCCGGGGTCGGTGCGGACGCACGCGAACCAGTTGACGAGGTTGCCCTCGCGCGGTGTGATTCCGAAAAGCGCACCAGCGTCCCAGGTTTCGCTCACCGTGTCACGTCGGCCGGGCACCCATCCCCGCCACGCGGTGGCGCCCGTGTAGACGGGCTCGAATCCGTCACCGAACAAGCGACGCCGGGTGGCGCTGCGTAGGCCGTCCGCACCGATCACGACGTCGTAGTCGGAGAGGGCGTCCGCGGGAGGGGCGGGGGTGCCGAACGAGACCATCCCCTCGGGCAACGATGTGGCCAGCTCGGCAAGGAGGGCGGGCCGCGACAGTAGGTAGGCGGTGCGCGCGGTGCTGTCGACGGTGCCGATGACGGACCCGTCCGGTCGCAGGAACGACCCTCGATGCTGCGGAGATCCGAGAGCGCGGACTCGGTCGCCGAGTCCGATCGTGTCGAGCGCGTCGACGGCCTGGGGCCACATGCCGAGGGCGGTACCCGACGTCGGCAGGTCCGCGGAGCGCTCGAAGACGTCGACGTGCCAGCCGGCGCGGAACAGGAAGCGGGCGATGGCCAGGCCGCCGATGCCGCCGCCGAGGACTGCTGCCGAGTGCGTCATGGCCTCAACGCTACTACGCCTGTAGTGGAATTACTACGGCTGTAGTGTGGAGTGCATGACAGGGAGGCGAGAACAGCTGCTCGACGCAGCTATCGACGTGCTCGGCCGGAAGGGGGTGCGCGCCCTCACTCATCGAGCGGTCGACGAATCGGCGGGGATGCCGCAGGGCTCCACCTCCAACTACTTCCGCACCCGCGGCGCCCTCCTCGAGGGAATGGTCACCCGCCTCGCGGCCCGTGACGTAGACGACTGGGAGAAGTTCGCCGACCTCCGGCCGGACGGGATGGAGGCGCTGGTGGAGGCCCTGGCCGCGTTCACCCGGTACGCCGCGGGACCCGACCGGATCCGCTCGAGCGCCCGCTACGCCCTTTTCGTGGAGGCCTCGGCGGTCCCGGCCCTCGGGGAGATCATCGGCTCTGCTCGCGCGGGACTCGTAGAATGGGGCGCGAGCATGCTGGACCTCGCCGGATCGAGGAATCCAGCGGCCGACGCAGTGGTTGTCACCGACTATCTGGATGGAGTGATCCTGCATCAGCTGACCGTTCCCGACCCCGATTTCGACCCGACTCCCGGAATCACAGCAGTACTCGGCGCACTCACTTAATATGTACTGGACGTTCTCGGCCGAGGTCTGCCCTCGAGAAAAGGCCTGTTCACGGGATGAATAGGCCAACCTAAGTTGTGTTTCTTCGGGGGGTCTGAATTATCGTTTTCGTTACACGTTGGACCCACGAAAGTCCGACCCGACCGAAAAGCCACGTCGCCTGGTGCGAGGACCACACCCAGCGTGCTGCAAAGGGCGATAGCCGATCGGTGGTGCCGATCACATCCTGACGGTACTTGCATTGCAAGGTGATGGCCATCAGCGCTGCTGGTCGTCGGTGCATCTTTTGGCATACGAAGGCTAGGTATGAAGCAACTTCCAGGCCCCCAGGGGCTGTATCACCCGGCGAACGAGCACGACTCCTGTGGCGTCGCGTTCGTCGTGGACATGAAGGGTCGCCGCAGCAGGGACATCGTCGAGAAGGCGATCACCGCTCTGGTCAACCTCGAGCACCGTGGTGCCGCGGGCTCCGAACCCAATACGGGTGACGGCGCCGGCATCCTGATCCAGGTTCCGGACGCGTTCTTCCGCGCTGTGGTCGACTTCCCGCTGCCCGCCGCGGGCACCTATGCCACGGGCATCGCATTCCTGCCGCAGAGCAAGGCCGACGCGCAGCGTGCGTCCGACGCCGTCGAGAAGATCGTCGAAGCCGAGGGACTGAAGGTCCTCGGCTGGCGCGAGGTCGCGACCGACGACTCGTCGCTCGGCGCTCTGGCACGCGACGCGATGCCGACGTTCCGGCAGATCTTCATCGGCAGCGAAGGTGACTCCCTCACCGGCCTGGACCTCGAGCGCAGGGCGTACGTCGTCCGCAAGCGCACCGAGCACGAGCTGGGTAGTGAAGGCGCCGGCAAGGACGGGCCGGGTCGCGAGACCGTCTACTTCCCGAGCCTGTCGAGCCAGACGTTCGTCTACAAGGGCATGCTCACCACCCCGCAGCTCAAGGGTTTCTACCTCGACCTGCAGGACGAGCGCGTGGAGTCGGCGCTCGGGCTGGTCCACTCCCGCTTCTCCACCAACACGTTCCCGTCGTGGCCGCTGGCCCACCCGTTCCGACGGGTCGCGCACAACGGTGAGATCAACACCGTCACCGGCAACGAGAACTGGATGCGTGCCCGCGAGGCGCTCATCGACAGCGACGTCTTCGGTGGTCGGGAAAACCTCGAGAAGATCTTCCCGGTCTGCACCAACGGGGCCAGCGACACCGCGCGCTTCGACGAGGTGCTCGAGATGCTGCACCTCGGTGGTCGTAGCCTGCCGCACGCGGTCCTGATGATGATCCCCGAGGCGTGGGAGCATCACGAGAGCATGGACCCCGCCCGTCGGGCGTTCTACCAGTACCACTCCACGCTCATGGAGCCGTGGGACGGCCCGGCGTCCGTCTGCTTCACCGACGGCACCGTCATCGGCGCGGTCCTCGACCGCAACGGGCTGCGTCCCTCGCGGTTGTGGGTCACCGAGGACGGCCTGGTCGTCATGGCCTCCGAGGTCGGCGTTCTGCCGATCGATCCGGCCACGGTCGTAAAGAAGATCCGGCTCCAGCCCGGCCGCATGTTCCTGGTCGACACCGATCAGGGCCGCATCATCAGCGACGACGAAATCAAGTCGGAGCTCGCCGCCGAGCACCCGTACCAGGAATGGCTCGACCAGGGCCTGACCCACATGGACGACCTGCCGGAGCGCCCGTACACCTACATGTCGCACGAACGTGTGGTGCTGCGTCAGCAGATGTTCGGGTTCACCAACGAAGAGGTCAACGTCCTCGTCAAGCCGATGGCGGCCTCCGGTGCGGAAGCACTCGGCTCGATGGGTACGGACACCCCGATCGCGGTGCTGTCCTCCCGGTCGCGGATGCTGTTCGACTACTTCTCGCAGCTCTTCGCGCAGGTCACCAACCCGCCGCTCGACGCCATCCGCGAGGAGGTCGTCACCAGCCTCGGCGGAACGATCGGCCCCGAGCACGATTTGCTGCACCCCACGGCGGAGTCCTGCCGGCAGATCTACTTGCCGCAGCCGATCCTGCACAACGACGATCTGTCGAAGCTCATCCACGTCAACGACGACGGCGGATTCCCGAGCTTCCGCAGCGTCATCGTCCGCGGTCTGTACCCGGTGGCCGAGGGCGGTGCGGGTCTGCGCAAGGCGCTCGACGACGTTCGCTACCAGGTCTCCGAGGCCATCGCCGGTGGTGCGCGCATCATCGTCCTGTCCGACCGTGAGTCGAACGAGACGTACGCACCCATCCCGTCGCTGCTGCTGACGTCGGCCGTGCACCACCACCTGGTGCGCGAGAAGACCCGCACCAAGGTCGGTCTCGTCGTGGAATCGGGTGACGCCCGCGAGGTGCACCACATGGCGCTCCTCATCGGCTTCGGTGCAGCGGCCGTCAACCCGTACATGGCGTTCGAGACGGTCGACGAGCTGTTCCGCGGCAACGAACTGCAGGGCCTGAGCCTCGACAAGGCCATCCAGAACTACATCAAGGCCGCGGGCAAGGGTGTGCTCAAGGTGATGTCCAAGATGGGCATCTCGACCCTCGCCTCGTACACCGGTGCGCAGCTGTTCCAGGTGATCGGCCTGTCGCAGGATCTGGTGGACGAGTACTTCTCCGGCCTGAACTCGAGCCTCGGTGGTATCGGTCTCGACGAGATCGCCGCCGACGTCGCGGTCCGGCACTCCAACGCGTACCTCGACCGTCCCGAAGAGCGCGCGCACCGCGAGCTCGAGGTGGGCGGCGAGTACCAGTGGCGTCGTGAAGGCGAGTACCACCTGTTCAACCCGGACACGGTGTTCAAGCTCCAGCACTCCACGCGCACCGGCCAGTACGAGGTGTTCAAGGAGTACACGAAGCTGGTCGACGACCAGTCCGAGCGCCTCGCAGCGCTGCGCGGCCTCTTCGAGTTCAAGAAGGGTGTGCGCGAGCCCGTCCCGCTGGACGAGGTCGAGCCGGCCACCGAGATCGTCAAGCGCTTCTCGACCGGTGCGATGAGCTACGGCTCCATCTCCGCCGAGGCGCACGAGACCCTGGCCATCGCCATGAACCGCCTCGGTGGCCGTTCCAACTCCGGTGAGGGCGGCGAGCATCCGTCGCGCTTCGAGCCGGACGAGAACGGTGACTGGCGCCGGTCCGCGATCAAGCAGGTCGCGTCGGGACGCTTCGGCGTCACGTCGCACTACCTGACCAACTGCTCCGACATCCAGATCAAGATGGCGCAGGGAGCCAAGCCCGGTGAGGGCGGCCAGCTGCCGGCGCACAAGGTGTACCCGTGGGTGGCCGAGGTCCGGCACTCCACACCCGGTGTCGGCCTGATCTCGCCGCCCCCGCACCACGACATCTACTCGATCGAGGATCTCGCACAGCTGATCCACGACCTGAAGAACGCGAACCCGCAGGCGCGGGTGCACGTCAAGCTGGTGTCCGAGGTGGGTGTCGGCACGGTCGCCGCGGGTGTCTCGAAGGCGCACGCGGATGTCGTTCTGATCTCCGGTCACGACGGTGGCACCGGAGCCACCCCACTGACCTCGGTCAAGCACGCCGGCGCGCCGTGGGAGCTCGGCCTCGCCGAGACCCAGCAGACGTTGCTGCTCAACGGCCTGCGCGACCGCATCGTGGTGCAGGTCGACGGACAGCTCAAGACCGGCCGTGACGTCATGGTCGCCGCGCTCCTCGGCGGCGAGGAGTTCGGTTTCGCGACCGCTCCGCTGGTGGTGTCGGGCTGCATCATGATGCGGGTCTGCCACCTCGACACCTGCCCTGTCGGTGTCGCGACGCAGAACCCGGTGTTGCGCAAGCGGTTCAACGGCAAGCCGGAGTTCGTGGAGAACTTCTTCCTCTTCATCGCCGAAGAGGTCCGCGAACTCATGGCCGAGCTCGGCTTCCGGACACTCGACGAGGCCGTCGGCCAGGTCGGCGTGCTCGACACCACCAAGGCGCTCGAGCACTGGAAGGGCAGCAAGGCCGGCAATCTCGACCTGTCGCCGATCCTGCACCAGGCCGAGTCCGCGTTCATGGATCAGGACCTGTACTGCACGGGTACCCAGGACCACGGTCTCGACAAGGCGCTCGATCAGCAGCTGATCGCCCAGAGCCGCGACGCTCTCGACAAGGGCGCCAAGGTGTCGTTCGAGTCGCCGATCACCAACGTCAACCGGACGGTCGGCACCATGCTGGGCCACGAGGTGACCAAGGCGTACGGCGGTGAGGGACTGCCCGACAACACGATCGACATCACGTTCACCGGCTCGGCCGGTAACAGCTTCGGTGCTTTCGTGCCCAAGGGTATGACCCTGCGGCTGCATGGCGACGCCAACGACTTCGTCGGCAAGGGTCTGTCGGGTGGACGCATCGTGGTTCGTCCTCCGCTGGAAACCGCGGCCGGGTTCGTCGCCGAGGACAACATCATCGGCGGCAACGTGATCCTGTTCGGCGCGACCAGCGGTGAGGCTTTGCTGCGCGGCGTCGTGGGCGAGCGGTTCGCGGTACGTAACTCCGGTGCCACCGCGGTGGTCGAGGGAGTCGGCGACCACGGCTGCGAGTACATGACGGGCGGCAAGGTCGTCATCCTCGGTGCGACGGGACGCAACTTCGGCGCCGGCATGTCCGGTGGCGTGGCCTATGTCTTCAACCCCGACAAGGCGTTCGAGGACAACCTCAACACCGAACTGGTGGACCTCGAGGATCTGACGGGTGACGACTTCACCTGGCTGAAAGCCGCTATCGAGCGTCACCGCGACGAAACCGGTTCGGAGGTTGCCGCGCGCATCCTGTCCGACTGGTCACAGCAGGTCAATCACTTCGCAAAGGTGATGCCCCGCGACTACAAGAAGGTGCTCTTGGCCATCGAGGCCGCGAAGAAGGATGGAAAGAACGTGGACGAGGCAGTAATGGAGGCAGCTCGTGGCTGATCCAAGCGGCTTTCTGAAGCACCCGTCACGCGAACTGCCCGTTCGCCGTCCGGTGCCATTGCGTCTGCTCGACTGGAACGAGGTGTACGAGGAGTTCCCGAAGGAAAACCTCCGCACCCAGGCGAGCCGGTGCATGGACTGCGGTATTCCGTTCTGCCACAACGGCTGCCCCCTCGGGAACCTGATTCCCGAGTGGAACGACCTGGTATACAGGGACCGTTGGCACGACGGCATCGAGCGGCTGCACGCCACCAACAACTTCCCGGAATTCACCGGGCGGCTGTGCCCCGCACCCTGTGAGGCGTCGTGTGTCCTGGGCATCAACCAGGATCCGGTCACCATCAAGCAGGTCGAGGTCGAGATCATCGATCGCGCATTCGACGAGGGCTGGGTCACGCCGGTGCATCCCACCCGGTCGACGGGCAAGAGGGTGGCGGTCGTCGGTTCCGGTCCTGCGGGTCTGGCTGCAGCGCAGCAGCTGACGCGTGCCGGTCACCTGGTCACCGTGTTCGAGCGGGCCGATCGTATCGGCGGTCTCCTCCGCTACGGCATCCCCGAGTTCAAGATGGAGAAGCGCCACATCGACCGCCGTCTGGACCAGATGGAGGCCGAGGGCACCGTCTTCAAGACGAATGTGAACGTGGGCGTCGACATCTCCGCCGACGAGCTGCGCGAGCAGTTCGACGCCGTTGTGTTGGCGGGCGGTGCCACCGCGGCTCGTGACCTGCCGATTCCCGGGCGCGAATTGGACGGCATCCATCAGGCGATGGAGTACCTGCCCATCGCCAACCGTGTGCAGCTGGGTGACCTCGAGGAGCCCACCATCACCGCCGAGGGCAAGAAAGTTGTCATCATCGGCGGCGGCGACACCGGCGCGGACTGCCTGGGCACCTCACACCGTCAGGGTGCGGTCAGTGTTCACCAGTTCGAGATCATGCCGCGTCCGCCCGAGACCAGGGCCGAGCAAACCCCGTGGCCGACGTACCCGCTGATGTACCGGGTCGCGTCCGCGCACGAGGAAGGCGGCGAGCGCCTGTTCTCCGTCAACACCGAGAAGTTCGTCGGTGTCGACGGCAAGGTGACGGCGCTGCACGCCCACGAGGTCGAGATGAAGTCGGGCCGCTTCGAGAAGGTGGAGGGCTCGGATTTCGAGCTCGAGGCCGATCTCGTGCTGTTGGCCATGGGCTTCGTCGGCCCCGAAAAGCCGGGACTGCTCACCGATCTCGGTGTCGACCTCAACGAGCGCGGCAACGTCGCCCGCTCTGCGAAGTGGGCCACCAACGTCGACGGCGTCTTCGTGGCCGGCGACATGGGACGTGGACAGTCGCTCATCGTGTGGGCCATTGCCGAGGGTCGCTCCGCCGCTGCGGCGGTCGACGCCTACCTAGAGGGTGAGACGGCCCTGCCGTCTCCGGTCGAGACCACCAGCGCACCCCAGCGCTAGTTCAGTTCGTTATCCACCAGCACCCCGGCGTTATATTTTTCGCCGGGGTGCTGGTTTCGGGTGCGCCGGTCGGTTTTGCTCGGTAACGTTCATTTACCGATCGTGCATCTTCAGGTCACGTCGGCCTGGCAGCATCCCGTCTGCAGGTCGACGAAGGGGAGAAGAAGAGTTGAGGGCCATGGCAATGAAACGGGTTATCGCAACTTTGACCGCAACGGCTGCAGCGGTGGCCATTCCGGTGGTCTCGGGCGTGGTCGGCACCAGCGCGGTAGCGAACGCAGACCCGTGCCCGAGCCTGTACGTGGTGGCGATTCCGGGAACGTGGGAGACGTCCACCAAGGAGAACGTCCGGCCCACCCCCGGCCTGCTGTCGGCGGTCACGAACGGGTTACCGTCGAATATCCGCACCGACTACGTGACCTACGCCGCCACTGCCTTCCCGTGGGAAGGCGATGTGTACGGGCGTTCGAAGGCTCAGGCGGTAGACAACGCCCGCGGGATGCTCGTCAACATGTCTCAGCAATGCGCCGGAACCAAGCTTGCGCTCATCGGCTACAGCCAGGGCGCTGATGCTGCGGGTGACCTCGCGGCCGAGATCGGCACGGGCCTCGGCGCGGTGCCTGCCGACAAGATCGCTGCCGTCGGACTCGTCTCCGATCCCCGTCGTTCGCCCACCGACGCGCTGGTCGGTCCTCCCGTCGCCGGTGGGGGCGCCGGCGGACCTCGCATCGGCGGTTTCGGCTGGGTCAGCCAGAACACCCGAACCTTCTGCGCATACGGCGACCTGTACTGCTCCACCCCGAAGGAAGACTTCGTGACCCGGCTCGCCGGTTTCCTCGCGCAGACGTCGGACCCGACGCCGTCGCTGCTCGGGCGGTACCAGGCGGAGGCTGAAGCCATTTGGCGTGACCTCCTCGACGCCGGCGGTGTCCCCACCCTGATGGCTCAGTTGGACGAACAGGCCAACCAGAGGCGGATCGACGAGCTCGAGCAGTTCTACAAGTCGCAGGCCCATCAGGATTACACGCGATACGCGGTCGACGGTGCCGGAACGTCGGCCACCAACTGGCTCAGGAACTGGTTGCGCGACGTGGCGTAGGTCGAGCCGGGCGCGGCAGGAGAAGATGATCCGATGACGGACACTCCTGCCGCGCCCGGTTACGACGCTTTCGTCACCGTTCGGTGGTCCGATATGGACGCCTTTCAGCACATCAACCACGCCAGGATGGTGACGTTGCTCGAAGAGGCGAGGATCGACTGGTTGCTCAGTGAGGGCACCGAGAATTCGTCTCTCATCACCAGCGCGTTCATCGCCGACATCCACGTCAAGTACCGGGCTCAGCTGACGCACTCGGACAGTCCGTTGCGGATCACCATGTGGATCGCGAAGCACAGGGCCGTCGACTTCACCATCGGTTACGAGGTCCGGGGTGCGCGGGCCGGCCGTACCGATCCGCCCGCGGTCACCGCCACCACCCAGATGGCCGTCGCCGACGTCGACGCGCAGCGGCTGCGGCGTATCAGCCCCACCGAACGCGAGTACCTCACCCGCTGGTCCCGTGCGTGACAGTGCCGAGCGCGGGTGCACCTGGGCGTTACACGCGGCGGCGTGACCGTGTGGGAACCGCTACCCGTGACGATCAGCCCAAGTCGAAACGCGCACCGAGTCGCATGCTGCCGGGCGCCAGCCGGCTCAACGCGCGGCCGAACTTGGCCTCGGGGGTGACCGGGACCACCGCCCTGTTCGACCTGACGGCTTTCAGGATCTGTGTGGCCACCCGATCGGGTGTGAATCCACGCTTGCGGTAGAACCTGTCGGATCGGGACCGCATCTCTTCCTGTTTCTCGGGGGTGGTCCCGGCGACGTCGGTGTTCCTGACGATGTTGGTGTGGACGATGCCGGGGCAGATGGTGCTGACGCCGATGCCGTGGTCCACCAGTTCGGCGCGGAGACAATCGGAGAGCATGTAGACGGCGGCTTTGCTGGTGGCGTAGGCGGTGAGTCGTTTCTGCGGGGTGAAGGCCGCCGCCGAGGACAGGTTGACGATGTGTCCGCCCGTTCCGCGCTCGATCATCTGCTCTGCGAAGACCCGGCAGCCGTAGACGACTCCCCAGAAGTTGACGTCCATCACGCGCTCGAATTCGCTCTGTGGCGTCGCGGTGAAAGTGCCGGAGTAGCCGATTCCCGCATTGTTGACCACGACGTCGGGGGTGCCGTGCTGTGACTGCACCTCCTCGGCGAACCGCCGCACCTCCTCTTCCACCGCCACATTCACCCGGTAGGCATGCGAGCCACCGCCGAAGATCGCGACTGCGCCGCCCCCCTTCATCTGCGCCGAATTGATGAGGTCCGCTGTGTGCTGCGCCGATTCGAGGTCGAGGTCACCGACCACGACCACCGCACCCTCGGCGGCGAACGCGAGTGCGGTTTCGCGGCCGATTCCGCTACCGCCACCGGTGACGACGACGAGCATGCCGTCGAGATCACGCAGTCGACGGTGCTTTCGCGAACCGGTACGCCAACCCTTGACCTCACTGAGAAGACTCATGGAACCATCTTGTCCGAGTACCGTCGATCGTGTGCTGATCTGGTACGTCAGTTATGGGTCGAACATGGCGACGACGCGTCTCGCCTGCTACCTGCGCGGTGGTTGCCCGCCCGGCGGCAACCACTCTCATCGCGGTGCGCGCGACACCAGCGAACCTCGCGAATCGATCCCTGTGGTGATCCCCGGCTCGGTGTTCTTCGCGGGGGAGTCGCGCATTTGGGGCGGCGGACGCGCCTTCTACGACCCGGATGCGCCCGGGACCGTCGCGGCGCGCGCCTTCCTCGTGACGCAGGAACAGTTCGAGGACATTCGCGCCCAGGAACCGGCCTGTTACGACCGGCTGGTTCCTCTGGGAACTCGCGACGGCATCGTCATGTGCACGTTCACCACCCGGGCCCGGGGTGACGTGGTCACGCGGAATGCACCAGCCCCCGCCTACCTCGCGACCATTGCGGACGGACTTCGTGAGGGCCACGGCTGGGATGATCCGCGCGTCGAGGATTATCTGACGCGGCTCCGGGTTTCCTAGCAACAACATGTGTGCTTACGTGATACGGGCCACATCCGGTGGCCGTCACGAAAGGAAGTCGATGTCCGATCTGTATGTCGTAGCGACCATTCCTGCCAAGCCGGGCTCCGAGGACACGGTGCGAGACGGCCTGTCCTCTCTCGCGGCGGAGAGCCGCAAGGAGGAGGGCTGCGTCTCGTACGAGTTGTTCGAATCTGCCGCGCAACCCGGGACCTTCGTCACCGTCGAGGTGTGGGCGAACCAGGCGGCCGTCGACGCGCACATGAAGTCGCCGCACTTCCAGTCCGCGGTCGCCGTTTTCGGTGAGCATCTCGCGGGCGCACCCGCAATCCATCCGCTGAAGCCGGTGTCCTAGAGTCCGTTCGGTGACCACACCCCTGACCAGTGTTGTTCCCGAAGGCCGTAGTCGGGGAGGCGTCATCGTCATCCAGGAGGCCTTCGGGATCACACAACACATCGTCGACGTCTGCTCCCGATTCGCCGACGTCGGCTACCACGCCGTGGCGCCCCATCTCTTCCACCGGGCCGGTGACCCGGTGCTCGGCTATGACGACCTGAAAACGGCCATGCCGCTGCTGGGCACGCTCACGTCGGCACAGATCGACGAGGACGTCGATGCCGCCGTTGCCGCTCTGTCGGATGCCGGGATCGACGCGGGAAACACGGCGATCGTCGGATTCTGCATGGGTGGCACGGTCGCCTTCCACACCGCGGCGCGCCGGAAACTCGGCGCCGCGGTGAGCTTCTACGGTGGCGGCGTCGAGAAGGGACGGTTCGGCTACCCCTCGCAGCTCGATGCCGCGGGACAGCTGTCGACTCCCTGGCTGGGGCTGTTCGGTGATCGTGACACGGGGATTCCGTCCGAGCAGGTCGAGGAGTTGCGGAACGCTCTGTCGCAGGTACCGGTGGACACGGAGATCGTGCGGTACCCCGACGCCGAGCACGGATTCAACTGCAACGACCGCCCGGCCGTCTACAACGAGGCAGCCGCCCGGGACGCGTGGTCACGGACGGTCGACTGGCTCGGCACCCACCTGCAGGTCAGCAGCGGCGGAATCGGCTGACCGTGGCCCCGCTCGGGTAGCCCTTCCGGTCGGTGAGCTCGAAGGCCGTCGGCTCGAAGTCGGTGTCGAACATGGGCGTTCCGCGACCGGCCACCACCGGATATTGCTTGATCACCAGCTCGTCGATCTCCGGAAGCAGAGCGCCCGCAAGCTTTCCGCCTCCAGCGAGCCACACACCGAAAGTGCTGTCCTCGGCCTTGAGCTGCCGGACCTTCGCGAGTGGGTCGGTAATCACTTCGACGGCGGGGTCGGAACTGGCGCCGAGCGTGCGTGAGACGACGTACTGGCGCAGGTGCGCGTACGGACTGGTGATTCCGGCTGCGAGCGCCGGCTCGTAGGTCGAACGGCCCTGGATCACGGTGTCGAAATGCTTGTTGACCCCGTCGACTGCGAACTGCTCCCGTAGGTGGGTCGGAATCGTTTCCGGGTAATCCTGCGCCATGAAACCGATGATGTCGTCGAGCATCGGAAAGAAGCCGACGTCGCCGTCCGGGGCGGCGATGAAACCGTCGATGGTAATGCCGACGAAGTAGGTGAGTGCGCGCATCATGTCCTTACTGTGGTAGCCGTCGAAGGGTGGTGAGATGGCAGTTCCCAACATTCCTGCCCGGATCCGTTGTGTCGTCGAGCGGTTGAGGGTGGATCCGTCCGATCGGATCCTAGAGGTGGGCTGCGGACCCGGCGTGGCAGTTTCTCTCGTGGCCGACAAACTTCTCGACGGGCGGATCACGGCAATCGACCGGTCCGCCACCGCGATAGCACGAGCTCAGCAGCGTAACGAGGCCCTGTCGGCGCTCGGCAGAGTGGAACTCCAGAAGACCGAACTGGCCGGATTCCGCTGCGCCGATGCGTCGTTCGACAAGGCCTTCGCTGTCAACGTCAATGCCTTCTGGACACGCGACGCGACCGAAGAGGTCCGGATTCTGTGGGAGGCCCTGCGTCCCGGCGGCATCCTGCACCTCGTCTACGACGGCACCGAAGCGATGCACGACGACGCTAAGTCGCATCGCATCGTGAACGCTGTGACCCAGGTTTTGCGGCGAGAGGGGTTCGAGGTGAGTGCTGACACGGGAAACCCGCTGTGCATCACCGGGAAGAGGCCGGACTGACCTGCGAACACCCCTCTACCTCAGCGCGGCTCGTGACCGAACCGTTATAGTCGGTCTCATGACTTCGGTTCTGGGTGTGTCGGTCGGTGCCAGCGCTGTGCGCGTCGCGTGCCGTGACGCAGCCGACTCGGTTGACGCGACCGGGCCGATCTTCCGCTCGACAGCGGTAGCCGCAACCCTCGAACGGCCCGAGGACGTGGCTGCCGAATCCATTGGAACTGCCCTGGGAGACGGCGAAGACCTGGGAGAGGTACAGGCCATTGGCGTGGCCTACCAGGACGAGGCGCAGGCCGATGCCGTCGAGGCCGCTTTGGCCCGCGAACACATCGGCAACGTTCATCTCGTGCCTGAAGTGACCGCCGCACTCGAGATGCTCGAGGTGTCGGGTGACCTCGGGAACCATTCGACGCTGGTGTTCTACGACCTCGGCAGTTCCGGACTCACCGTTACCGTCGTCGAGCGCTCCACCGGGACGGTCCTCGACAGTGCCCGCACGGACGAGATCAGCGGTGACCTCGTCGACCGCTTGATTCGCGACCAGCAACTCGAACTGCAGAAGATCGCGCAGCCCGCCGACGAAGCTGCGGCACTCGAACTCGACGCCCGGTGTCGCCTCGCGAAGGAGCAGCTTTCCAGCACAGGTGCGGTGTGCGTGCCTGGTGACGGGGGCCTGCTGCTGCTGTCGCAGGACACCTTCGAGTCGCTCATCCAGGGACCGGTCGAGACTTCCGCTCGGATCACTCGCGATGTGATCCACCGGTCCGGGCGTATGCCTGACGCCGCGGTCCTCATCGGTGGTGGCGCGTACATTCCGCTCGTCACCTCGGTGATGGAGTCGTGGCTGAAAATTCCGGTGATCGTCCCGGAGCAGCCGGAACTGGTGGCGGCTGAAGGTGCCGCACTGTTGGCCCAGCAGGCACCCGCCGAGGTGGTCGCAGTGCCCGAGCCCCCGAAATCCCGCCGCCGCGGCGCCGTCCTCGCCGGTGGAGCCCTCGCCGCGGTAGCAGCCCTCGGGCTCGTCCTCGGGGTGGGCGCCGACGTCTTGGAGGGGTCGGAGAAGGACCCGCAGCCGGACCCGACCGAGCCGGAAGCTCCGGCCCCAGTCATCGAGAACGCGACACCACCCGCAATGACGTCGGCCACGGCCGCCGACCTTCCGTCGCCCGTGCCGCCGCAGGTGGATACCGAAGCGGAGGCGCCTACGACGGGCGCTGCCCGAACCGAGGCCTACAACACCCCGTATGTGCAGCCCCCGACCGCCGCGCAGCCCGACAGCGGGACGCAAACCGATGTGAGCAGGAACGAGCCGGCACCGGCCCCGTCCCCACCGCCGCTCATCCCCGGCCTACCGCAGCTTCAGCTGCCTGTTCTCCCGCCGCCGGCCCCGCTACCCGAGCTACCGCGAATTCCGGGTCTCTAGTCGCCGAACGCCCGGTGGCCGAGCCTCACACGTCGTCGCTAACGCCGCAGCATGTCCCGGACGTGGCCGGTCTCGTTCACCGAGGCCACCCGTCGCTCGCCGCTGCGCGAGACGAGAACGCGCGTAACCGAGACGTACTCGATGGGGAACACGAGGGGACGGTCCAGGCCCAGCAGCTCCTGCAGGTACACGTTGATGACACCGCCGTGTGCGAATATCGCGACGGTATCGCGGTGGTCGGACTCCTGGACGACCCGGCCGAGCGCATCGAACACCCGCGTGCGGAAGGCGTCGGCGTCGATCCCCGCGGGAAGTTGGCCCGCCCGGATGCGGGCGTACGCTTCGGGCGCCCGCGCCTCGGCTTCGTGGAACGGGATGTAGTGGTCGAGGTCGTAGTCGTACTCGGCCAGCCCCTGGTCCTGCGTGACGGGAAGGTTGAGCGCCTCGGCGAGTGGCGCGGCCGTCTCCAGGGCGCGGCGCTGCGGGCTGCTCACGATCCGGGCAATGCGGTACGGACCCAATGCGGCAGGCAGTCGCTTGGCCTGGGCCTGCCCGTCCTCGGTCAAGACGGGATCAGCTCGTCCCTCGGACGTGGTCACGAGCTCCGGTAGCGCATGTCGGATCAATAGCAATTGCACGACGATCAGCTTGCCAGTTCCCGGATCAGTGCCGCGACCTGGCCCGGTTGGTCGATCATGGCGTGGTGACGGGCGGGTTGCACGACGCGGAAGGTGGCGCCGAGACGCTCGGCGAACTGTCGTTGGCGCCGAACCCACTCCCACCCCCACGGGGTCCGATGACCGGTGTGTGCGGCGGCCACGAGCACGGGGACCGACATCGTGACGGTGGCGCGCAGGGCGGCAATCTCCTCGGCGAGGGCCGGATACGACGCGTTCTCGACCACTGACGACTCCAGATATGCGGGCTCACGGTAGATCCGGGCCACCCACTGCCGAGTCTCGGACGTTATTCCACCCGGCGGCGTCGACTGGTTCAGCACTGCTCGAACGGTCGGGCCCAGAAGTCGCTGCAGCCCGAGCCGGCTCGACGCGCGGGCCACCCACCGGCCGGTTGCCACCCTCCAACGGGTCGGAATGACGCGGTGGGGTCTCAGAGTGATGGTCGCGTCGAGCAGCATCACACCGCCCGTGCGCTGGGGAAACAGCCGAGCGAAGGCCTCGGCGTAGATGCCGCCGAGCGAGTGCCCCACCACGACGGCCGGTGCAGTGCAGCCGAGCGCGTCGAGTACCGCGACGATCCTCTCCGCTTCACCGCGGGCCGTGGGTGGTGTGGCGGAGGCGGGGCTGAGCCCGTACCCGGGTCGATCGATTCGCGCGACGAGGCAAGAATCGGAAAGCAGTGCGGTGACGTCATCCCAGTCGAACCAGTTGCCGCCGAGACCGCCGTAGAGGACGACGGGAAGTCCGGTGCCGTCGACGACGACGTGCACTCCCGCGACCATTTCCCCAGGACGTTTCACGTGGAACCATCATTTTCGCCGGTCACGTGCAGCACGCTGAGTGATACGAAGATCAGCCACCCGCTGAAAGCGAGCAGCTGCACACGCTGGCCCAGTCCCAGCCACAGGTCGTGCTCGCCGCGAATCGCGGCCGCTGCCAGGGTCCAGGCGGTGCCCACGACGACAACCGCCGACACTGCCGCCCCGGTCAGCGTCAACCAGCGCGGCCAACCGTAGAGACAGGCCGCCAGCGCGAAAGCGAGCGCCGACACCACACCGCCCGTCGACGCAGACGTACTGGTGACGGCATGCAGTTCATGCGACAGCGGCAACTGACCCGAATCCTCACGGGCAGCGCAGAGGGGATCCGAGGTGACCGCACAGCTCATCGGCATCCGCGAATCGAGGGCGGTGGCGACCCCGAACACGCACAACGCGAACCACCCGATCGCGGTCGCCCACCCTTGCGAGTACCGCCACAGTCCGAGGACGCCCGCCACCGCGACGGTGCAACCCGCCACCAGGTCACCCGTACGGAACAGGGTGCCGTGTCGTTGGTCGGTGGCCGCGAGTTCGCTCGCGAAACCACGCAGCGGGTCGATCTCGGTGTCCACGACGAACTCCAGAAGCCACGACGAGTAAGCCACTGCTCCAACGATCAGCAGGGCGGCCACCGCAACGCGGCCACGGGAGGTCACTGCTTCGGTTTGGCCAACGGAAAGGCGAGGGTCTCCCGGATACTGCCGCCGGTGATCAGCATGACCACGCGGTCGACGCCCACGCCGAGTCCGCCGGTCGGGGGCATGGCGTGTTCGAGCGACTGCAGGAAGTCTTCGTCGAGTTCCATCGCCTCCTCGTCCCCGCCGGCGGCGAGCATCGACTGCTCGGTGAGACGGTTCCGCTGGTCGACCGGGTCGGTGAGTTCGCTGTACGCGGTACCGAGTTCGACCCCCCACGCCACCAGGTCCCACTTGGCCGCGACTCCGGGAATGGTGGGATGCGGACGCGTGAGCGGCGACATCGACGTCGGGAAGTTGGTGTAGAAGGTGGGGAACTCGGTGTAGTCCTCCACCAGGTGCTCGTACATTTCCTGGGCCACGGCCCCGGCGTCCCACGTCGACTGGTACGGAATGTCGTGATCGTCGCACAGCCGTCGCAGCTCCACGAGCGGTGTCTCGGGCGAAACGTCGACCCCGAGTTTCTCGGCCACGGCCTGATGCATCGTCTTCACGGGCCATTCCCCGGAGATGTCGATCTCCACCATGGTGCCGTCGGGTCCCGGGCGCATGATGACTTCCCGTCCGTGGGCCGCGATCGCCGCCGTCTGGATGAGCTGGCGGCACAGCACCATCATCTTTTCGTAGTCGCTGTGCGCCTCGTAGGCCTCGAGGATGGTGAACTCGGGATTGTGCTTGAAGTCGACACCCTCGTTGCGGAAGACCCGGCCGATTTCGAAGACCTTCTCCATCCCGGCGACGCAGAGCCGCTTGAGGTAGAGCTCCGGGGCGATCCGCAGGTACAGGTCCAGGTTGTAGGCGTTGATGTGCGTGAGGAAGGGCGCCGCGTTGGCGCCGCCGTGTACCTGCTGCAGGATCGGTGTCTCCACCTCCAGGAAGCCACGCTCACCCAGCGAATCACGCAACGACTTCACGACGGCGCTGCGGGCCTCGAGAAGCCGACGGGCGTCGGTGTTGATCATCAGGTCCACGTATCGCTGGCGCACCCGGGTTTCCGGGTCCGACAAGCCTTTCCACTTGTCGGGAAGCGGGTGCAGGCATTTACCGGTCATCCGCCATTCGTTCGCCAGTAGCGACAGCGCTCCGCGGCGGCTGTAGCCGATGACACCGGCAACTTCGACGAGGTCGCCGAGGTCGAATTCGGCGGCGAACGCCCGGATGCGTTCGGTCCCCACCCGGGCTTCGTCGACGAGGACCTGGATGTCTCCGGACCAGTCCCGGACCGACGCGAACACCACACCGCCGTAGTCCCGCAGGCGGAGTACGCGACCGGCGATGCGGACGGTCGTTCCTTCGGGGGATTCCGCCGCGGCGGCCACCGTATGAGTGGGCGGATACGCGACCGGGTAGGGGTCGATCCCCTCCTGCGCGAGTGTCGCCAACTTGTCGAGCCGGACCCGAACCTGTTCGGGGCGTTTCGGTCCGAGGCTCGCCGCCGGACTACCGTCGCCGGGGGCGCTGCCGTCCGCGTGCAATCCCTCCGCGGCGACCAGACCTGCGGGCACGGCGGCGTGAGTTCCGGTGTGCTTGACGGCGTCGCCCGCTGTGGAACGCCCGAATCTGGGCAAGGTGACGAAGCCTTCGGCGATTGCCGACGCGAATCCGACGCGCAGCAATTCCCGGTTGTCCTCGAAGCACAGGTAGCGCGGGACCCATTCGGGTTGGTACTTCACGTTGGAACGGTAGAGGGCCTCGAGCTGCCACCACCGGGAGAAGAAGACGAGGATCGACCGCCAGATCCGCAGGATCGGTCCGGCACCGATGCGTGATCCCTCCTCGAACACCGACCGGAACACGGCGAAGTTCAGGGACACCTTCGTGATGCCGAATTGGTCGGAGTTGGTGGCCAGTTCGGTCACCATCAACTCCACGACTCCGTTGGGAGAGGTGGGTTTGCGACGCATCAGGTCGAGCGAGACTCCGGACGGACCCCACGGTACGAGGGACAGGATTCCGACGATGTCGTCGTCCGCATCGATGGCCTGCACCAGAAGGCAATCACCGTCGAGGCGGTCACCGAGCCGTCCGAGGGCCATGGAGAAGCCGCGTTCGGTTTCGGTGTCGCGCCAGGCGTCGGCGAGCCGGATCGTTTCGGCCATCTCCTCGGCGGGAACGTCTCGGTGCCTGCGAATCCGCACCGTGACGCCTTGGCGCCGCACGCGGGTGACGGCCTGGCGTACCTGCCGCATGTCGCGCCCGCTGAGGTTGAACTCGCGGGTGCGGAGAATGGCCTCGTCGCCGAGTTGCAGCACGGTGAGACCGGCCTTGGCGTAGGCGGTCGCGCCGGTTTCGCCCGCTCCCATGACGGCGGTGGCCCACCCGTATCGGGACGCGAGGGCCTGCCACGCCTCGATCGCGTGGGGCCAGGCCTCGGGGTCGCCGATGGGGTCGCCGCTGGCGAGGCAGACACCGATTTCCACCCGATAGGTGATCGCCGCCTTGCCGCTGGGAGCGAACACCACCGCCTTGTCGCGGCGTGTGGCGAAGTAACCGAGGGAGTCGTCGGCGCCGTACTGCAGCAGCAGTCCGCGCAGCGCCGACTCGTCGTTTCCGGTGAGTGCGTTGTGGGAGCGCTGGGCGCGGAACAAGGTCACCACGGCGGCCAGCAGGGCGGCGGCCCCGAACAAGCCGAGAAGGGTGTTGACGAAACCGTGTGGCCTGCCGGTGAACTGCTCGTTGTCGACGGCGGCGAGCGCGGTCACCCGGTTGAGAGACCACAGGAAGCGTTCCCCGGGTGGGAGGGTGCCGGGGAAGAGTTCGACCAGCCCCCACCCGACGAGTGTGCCCACGGTCAGGCCGATGAGCAGCACGCCGAGGGCTTTCCACCCGGCGCCGCGGCGGACGCGGGTGTAGAACTCCGAACGGGCAGCGACCAGAATCCCGATCACTGCGAGTTGCACGGCGGCCGCGACTCCGGCGTTCCAGTTGCGGTCGGTGATCGCGACCACGATGTTCGCCACCATGAACAGGCCCAGGTACACCGTGAGCAACCACCAGGCGATGCGTTTGCGGCTGGCGAGCGCGGCAGCGAGCAAACCCACCACCAGGGCCCAGGACAGGCTCGTGTCGGGAGCATCGAAGTAGTAGCTGTCGACGTACTCGCGCGGCACGTGCACGTAGTAGCGCAATACCGGCGACAGACTCCACAGGAACACCAGCACCGAGAAGACACCCAGAATCAGCCCCGCGACATGCGGAACCTGATGCAGGCGGCGGTTCCCGGAACCCGGGGCGGGACGGGCCCGCGGTGGGGCGGGGACAACCTCGGACGTGGTCTCGGTGCTAGCTGACATCGAGCGTTCCTTCCCGGCACGAGATGCGTACTGATCACTGCGGACAGGTGTGCTGTGTCCTAGTGTGATGCGTCGGACCGCTGTTCGTGGTGAAGAGGGAAGATAGAGGCATGTCCGACATTCACGAAGCCGTGCCGATCCGCGACGAATCCATTCGTCTCGGCCAGTTCCTCAAGCTCGCCAACCTCATCGAGTCGGGGGCCGAAGCCAAAGAGGTGATCGCTGACGGTCTGGTGTCGGTGAACGGCGAAGTCGAGGTCCGCCGCGGGCGGCAGCTTCGTGACGGTGACGTCGTCGAGATCGGGGGGATGACGGCGCAGGTGAGCTCTCAGGCCTGACGCCGGGCGGTGTCGGCCGCGAACCGCTGCAGGAACGTCGCTTCTGCGACGGCGAGTTTCTCGATCTCGCCGGGATCGACGCTCTCGTCGGGCGCGTGGATCCGGCTGCGCGGTTCCTCCACCCCGATCAGGGCGATCTCGGCGTTCGGGATCATGTCGGCCAAGACGTTGCACAACGGGATCGAGCCGCCTTGCCCGACGGATCCCATCGGCTTGCCGAAGGCCTCTTCCATCGCCTTGCCGAGTGCGGCGTATCCGGGGCCGTCTGTCGTTGCCCGGAACGGCGAGCCCACCGCTTCACGTTCCACCGTCACGCGCGCACCCCACGGCGCGGCGTTCTCGAGGTGCTTGACCAGGGCGTCCTGCGCTTCCAGGGGATCCATTCCGGGCGGCACCCGCAGGTTCAGCCGGGCCGATGCCCGGGGCGTGACGGCCGCGGCCGATCCGACCACCGGTGGGCAGTCGATGCCGAGCACGGTCAGCGCGGGTCTCGCCCACACCGCGTCGGCGACCGAGCCCGTACCGGCGAGCCCGACCCCGTCCAGGACGCCGGCGTCGGCACGGAACCGCTCGGCGGGGTAGTCGACCCCTGTCCAGGTCTGGTCCGATGCGAGGCCGTCGACCACCGTGTTCCCGTCCCGGTCGCGCAGCGTCGACAGCATCTGGACGAGGGCCGCCACCGCGTCGGGGGCGGGACCACCGAACATCCCCGAATGGACTTCACCGGCCAGGGTTTCCACGTGCACGACGACGTTCGCTATTCCGCGCAGGGTGGTGGTGACGGTGGGATTTCCGGCTTCGGAATTGCCGGTGTCGCCGATGAGGATCATGTCGGCGGCGAACAATTCCGGCCGTTCTTCGACGAGATTCTCCAGCCCGCCGGTGCCCATTTCCTCGGAACCTTCGGCGACGATGCGGATCCCGACCGGGAAGGGGGTGCCGAGTGCCCGCAGCGCCAACAGGTGCATGACGAGGTTGCCCTTGCAGTCCGCAGCACCGCGCCCGTACCAGCGGCCGTCACGTTCGGTCAATGTGAACGGCTCGCTGTGCCACAGTGTCTCGTCGCCGGGCGGCTGAACATCGTAGTGGCAGTACAGCAGGACGGTGGGTGCGCCCGGAGGCGCCGGCTCGTGGCCCACCACGGCGAGGGATCCGTCGGACGTCTCCAGGAGTTCGACGGACCCCACCCCGGCCCCGAGAAACGCGTCCTTCACCCATTCGGCCGCGCGGCGGCACTCCTCGGGCGGGAATTGCCGTGGATCGGCCACCGAAAGCAGGGCGACGAGCGCCGCCAGTTCGTCCCGGGCCGTGGGCATCAGCTCCGCGACCTTGGTACGAATGTCGTCCGACATCAACGCCTCCTCGGGGATGGGTCTCTACGTCAGGGCCGGTCACTCGCGCGACCAGCGGCCGGTCAGCGAACGACGACACCGTCCTGATCGCTGTACACGGTCTCGCCGGGGTTGAAGGTCACTCCGCCGATGTCGAGGGGAACGTTCTTCTCGCCGGATCCGGTCTGGGTGCTCTTGCGGGGATTAGTGCCCAGCGCCTTGACGCCGATGTCGAGGGTCTTCAGGATGGCCGAGTCGCGAACCGCACCGTTGACGATCACCCCGGCCCAGCCGTTGTCGACGCCGCGGCCGGCGATGATGTCTCCGACCAGTGCCGTATGGATGCTGGCGCCGCCGTCGACGACCAGCACTCCACCGTTGCCCGGCTCGCTCAGCGTCTGCTTGACCAGCAGGTTGTCCTGGAAGCACTTGATCGTGGTGATCGGTCCGGAGAACACGTCGCGCCCACCGAACTGGATGAACTGCGTGTCGCAGCTTCGGATGTCGGGGCCGATCTCGTCTGCCAGGTCTGCGGTTGCCACGGGTTCAGTCATAGGCGTCAGGATAGTGGGACGACTCTGCGACGAGCGCGTGCCGTGACCCTTGCCGTGACTATGGCCGTGACCATTGCCGTGGCAGGCACCACCGGGCTCCCTCGCTGCAGCCCTTGGCGTAGTACCGCAACAGCTACACTTGACGCGTCCTGGCATAGCGAGCGGTAGATAGGTCATCATGGTCAGCTCATCCAAGGGTGCGACGCCCACCGTGGTCGGCAATGCAGCAGACTGGCGCCGCCTCGAACCCACGAAGTTGACGCCGATCCTCAGCGCCTCTCTCGACGCATTCTACGAACACGGCTTCCACGGCACCTCGGTACGGGACATCGCCCGCCGAGTCGGTGTCACGGTACCCGCTCTCTACTACCACCACGAAAACAAGGAAGCCGTTCTCCTCGCTCTCCTGGAGCTTTCCACCAGCGACGTGCTGGAACGGGCGCACGCGGCCAGTGCCGACGGCGGGGACGACCCCGTTCAGCGACTCGCCAATGTCATCGAGGCAATCGTCCTGCGGATGACCATGCGATCCCGTCTGGCGGCGCTCGAGAGCGAGGTGCGCTACCTGAGCCCGGAGAACCGGCAGCGGTACAGCACGGTCCGCAAAGGTGTCGAAGAACTGGTCCTCGAGATCGTCAAGGAAGGCAAGAAGCGGGAGCTCTTCGACGTCGCCGATGCCGCGGAGACCACGCGGGCGCTGCTCGGGATGTGCCAGTCGATCCCGCGGTGGTACCACGCCGAAGGCAAGCTGACCCCGGACGCCGTGGCGCGCAAGTATGTAGAGATCGCCATGAAGACCGTCGGATCCACGGTGGCTCCCGCCAAACCGAAGCGCAGGCGCACCGCCGAAGTGTGACGGGCTGTGCGCCTGGCTTCGGCGCGAATCCGGTCTACGAACCCAGACTCGGTCCCTCGACGACGTCGAATTCTGTTGTGGTGGTCGCCGGTTCGTCGCTGTTGGGTGGGTCGTAGGTGAACTCGGCGACGTATCGGCCGGCCTCATGGACGCGGGTTGCGACCGTGGCGCCACCGAGTGTGAGGGGAAGGGTCCGGGTCGTTACGTCACCGTCTGGTTCCGTGAGTTCCAGAAGAACCGGTGTGGTGCCGTCTTCGCCCGTCGGTGTCGGCATCACGAGTACGCCGAGCGTCACGAGGTTGTTCGCGTAGACGGTGCCGATCGGGGGCAGAACGTTGATCTGGTATGCGGTGGCTGCGGTTGCTGTGGGAGCCAGCCCCACCGTGGCCGCACCGGCCAACGCGGCAATGGTCATGGTCGCTCGCGAGAAGTTCATGCACGATCCCTTCCTGTCGAGGGCGTCTCAGACCGCAGTCACGTTACGGCAGGGAAGGGGTGAGTCGATGGATCTTCACCGCGTGTTCGAGAACAGTTCGACCGCAGGAGTTTCCGGATCACCGCACCCGAAAACTCTTGAAGGTGAGGCGGTATCCGTGCTCTTCATACCCGGAGTGCGCTGCACAGGGGGCGTTTCGGGGAAGGTGTCCGCTTTCGCGACCTTGTACCGGGGTGGCGGCCGCTGTCCACGGCCGCCACCCGTGAGTACTTCTCACCAACGGGCGGTTGAGAAGTACTCACAAGCTATTTGAGTTCGGCGAGGACGGTGCCCTGGGTGATGGCGGCGCCGGGTTCGACGGTCAGTCCGGTGACGATGCCGGCCTTGTGGGCGTTGACCGGGTTTTCCATCTTCATGGCCTCGAGGACGGCGATGAGGTCGCCCTCGGCGACTTGTTGGCCTTCCTCGACGGCGACCTTGACGACGGTGCCCTG